>CAZBWH010000084.1:0-12228 GCA_964495595.1 uncultured Burkholderiales bacterium
GCACAACCTTGCCAAGGTTGGGGTCGCGAGTTCGAGTCTCGTTTCCCGCTCCAGTTTCTAGGGAAAGCTTTCTTTGCTTTCCCTTTTTAGTTCCGATGGCGCGTTAGCAAAGCGGTTATGCACCGGATTGCAAATCCGTGTAGGTCGGTTCGACTCCGGCACGCGCCTCCAGTCTGCGATGTCTCTACCGATCTTTGTATCTGGATGGATATCCATTTCCTCGTTGAGGGGACCTTTGCCACAGCAGATCGCGCCACTCAATGACTGGCCTCTGCGCAGCGGTTCTTTTCGCTGTATGATTCTTCCCCCCCCCGTTTTTTTCTGATTGACTGTCGTTCGTGCGAACTGATTTCCGTGTTCAGCGCAGGGCTGGGCTTGCTGACATTCATTTTGCCCATTTCGGCTTTGGGACTTGGCCAGCAGCTCGACTGGCGTCTTTTATTTGATCACAACTGGATGCTGAGAAACCAGGGTCAATTGGGTGATGCTTCTGGCTGGCCGGGTTGGGTATGGTTCTGCTTGTCTGTTGCAAGTGCTGTGGCGTGGAGTTCGATGGAGGTATGCCTGTTCATTTGCCAGGTGCCGTTCAGGCGCCAGCCTACGGATGAATCGTCGAGGCTGACGTGCCAGCGTCCAGAAAGGATCTGGCTTGATTGACCCTGGTAGTAATGGCCGGGTTGTTGCTCGAGCAGGATGCTTTGATCCAGATTGGCGTGGATGGGGTGGTGAAGGCGCAGGGTGAGTTGTTCTGGTTGGCGATAGCCGGCCTTGCCTTGTATCTGGACGCGCAAAGTCCGGCCGTCTGTGCCAAGAATGATATGGGCCCCCAGGCCCAACCGGCTGGCGGTCTGGTTGCGTCGAAGATCCATGTTGATTGCTTTGCCGCGCTTGTAGTAGTCGTCGGCAACCAGATCGTCGGCGTTGCGGTTGGCGATGATAATGGTGCCGATCCCGGCGATGACTGCAATGGCCGGGCCTGCCATCAGCAACCACGGGCCGCGGTAGCGGTACCAGGGTTTGCTTTGGGGCGGTGTTTTCGACGTCATGAAGGTGTTACCTGTGCATGCCTAGAAAGCTTGACTGGGCTTCGGCTGTCAGAGGAGGTGTTTGGTCGGTAACCAAACGGAACTGGATTTTGCTGCTGCCGGGCGGGGCATTTTGCGGTTCGACTTGAACCGATACGTTGAGTTCATGGGTACTGCCAGCGGGGACGTTGACGATGGGCAGAGGGGCCAGCCTTATACCGGGCAGGCCGCTGACCGACAGCTGCAGCCGATGGGGTTGCTCGTCGGTGTTGATGATTTGCACCTGGTAGAGATTTTCGAGCCAGCCTGTTTCGGTTTCCTTGACCAGTGTCGTGCGGTCGCGGCTGATGTCGAGCCGGATGGGATTTCTCATTGCCAGTGTGACGATCATTGCTGCAGCGGTCACAACCAGTATCGCTGTATAGATGACGATTCTCGGCCGCAGCAGCCTGGACAGGAAGCGGTCTTCGGTGTAGACACCGCTCAGCGCGTTTTCGGTGGTGTAACGGATTAGTCCCTTGGGGTAGTCCATTTTGGTCATCACCTGGTCGCACGCATCGATGCAGGCGGCGCAGCCGATGCATTCGTATTGCAGTCCGTTACGTATGTCGATACCGGTTGGGCAGACCTGCACACATATGCCGCAGTCGACGCAGTCGCCGAGTCCTTGTTGTTGGGGATCGGTTCCTTTCCGGCGGGAGCCTCGCGGTTCGCCTCGTTTGGTGTCGTAAGAAATCACCAGCGTGTCTGGGTCGAACATGACGCTTTGAAAGCGGGCGTAAGGGCACATGTACAGGCAGACCTGTTCGCGCAGGAATCCGGCGTTGCCGTAAGTGGCGATGCCATAGAAGAATATCCAGAACGTTTCCCATGGCCCGAGGCGGAAGTCCTGCATGCTGAACCAGAGTTGGTCAATTGGACTGAAGAAGCCGACAAAGGTAAAGCCAGTCCAGAATGAGAGGACGATCCAAAGCACATGCTTGGAGGTTTTCAGGCGCAGTTTGCGTAACGAGAAGGGGGCTTCGTCCAGTTTGATCCGCTTGGGCCGGTCGCCTTCTATCCAGTGTTCGAGCCAGAGAAAAATTTCCGTATAAACGGTTTGCGGGCAGGCATAACCGCACCAGAGGCGCCCAGCAATCGCCGTCCACCAGAACAGGCCAAATGCGCACAGTAATAACAACGCTGCGAGCAGGATGAAGTCCTGAGGCCACAACACTAAGCCGAAGATGTAGAACTTCCGGTGCAGTACGTCAAACAGGATGGCTTGTCTGCCATTCCATTGCAGCCACGGCGCTCCGTAAAAAAAGAGCTGGGTCAGGATGACCAGCAGGATTCGCCAGTTGGCAAACAGGCCGCTGGCCTGGCGCGGATAAATCTTTGGGCTGGCTTCGTACAGGGGGATGGTGTCGCGGGATGAGGGGCGGGTTTGTTCAACTTTGACCGGAATTTTTTTCAGCGAGTCGCTCATGCCTGGATCCTGTGTTCAGAGGGGCTGCAATCGGGCCGTAAGCAAGCTTGGGGGCGCTGCCGGTGGCTACGCACGGCTGATGAAATATCCATGCCGCTGTCGCAAGCAGGAACGCGGATCAGGTGCATGGCGGCCAAGCGGGAACCCAGGCCGCCCGGCAGTCGGGGCGGCCCGGTCCGTTATAAGTTTCTTGTTTGCGCTGGCTTGGGCTGACAGGCCATAAACGTACGCTGACAACAGATGTACCTTGGCGTCGCCAAGGAACACTTTCCAGTCGGGCATGACGCCGTTACGGCCGTTGGTGACCGTTTCGATGATCGATTGTTCGATCATGCCGGGGTGATGCTGTGACACTGAATACAGCCAGGTTTTATCGGTGAGGTTGGGGGCGCCGATGGCCTGATTGCCTTTTCCGTCTGCTCCGTGACATGCGGCGCATACTGTCTGGAAAATTTCCTTGCCTTGCTGGGCGCGCACTTCGTCATGCTTGATTCCGGAAAGCGCCATGACATGGGCGGTGACATTCCGTACGCCGTCTTCACCGAATGCAGCGCCGAAGGCCGGCATGGCGCCTTTCCGTCCATTGGCGATGGTTTCGTGGATCTTGGCGGGTTCACCGCCGTACAGCCAGTCATGGTCGGTCAGGTTCGGAAACCCTTTGGCGCCCTTGGCATCTGCTCCATGACATTGCATGCAGTAGGTGCGATAGAGGCGTTGGCCCATTTGCCATGCTTCCTGGTCGGCTGCCACTGCCGGGATCTCCATCTTCAGGTATTTGTCATAAATGACCTGGTATTTTTGATCGGCGGTCCGGCGTTCGGCTTCGTATTGCCCTTTGGATGTCCAGTTAAACAGCCCCTGGTAAGTGCCCAGGCCAGGGTAGACGACCAGATAGCCTACTGCGAACAGCAGTGTCAGCCAGAACATCCCCATCCACCAGCGTGGCATCGGGTTGTCATATTCTTGCAGGTCTCCATCCCAGACGTGGCCCATGGTTTCGACCTTTTCGCCCGGATCGACCCGTCTGGTGCGTTGTGACACGAGCAACCAGGCCAGGCCGATGATTCCGGCCACCACGATCGCGGTGATCCATACACTCCAGAAACTGCTTACGAAATCACTCATCTTTGTGCTCCATACGGGCAGGCCGATTGTTTGCGGCTGCATTTGGGGTGTCGTCAGCGAAGGGCAGCATGGCAGCCTCGTCAAAAGCCTTCTTGCGATGGCTGCTGAATGCCCAAAGCACAATGCCGATAAAGCAAACGAACGATAAGACCGTGACGATTACGCGGAAATCGGTTTGGGTCATTTCGGGTTACCTTACGTTTTTCAACGCCAGCCCCAACCCCTGAAGATAGGCGACCAGCGCATCCATTTCGGTTTTGCCCTGTGCTTCGGCCACGGCACCCTTGATATCTTCATCGGAGTACGGGACACCTACCTTGCGCAAGGCCTGCATCTTGGCCGGCAGGGCGTCGGCATCGACCTTGTTGCGCGAGAGCCAGGGGTAAGCAGGCATGTTCGATTCCGGCACCACGTCGCGCGGATTGTTCAGGTGTACGCGATGCCAATCGTCGGAATAGCGTCCGCCCACACGCGCCAGGTCGGGGCCAGTGCGCTTGGAGCCCCACTGGAACGGGTGGTCGTAGACCGATTCGCCGGCTACCGAGTAGTGACCGTAACGTTCGGTTTCGGCACGGAACGGGCGAATCATCTGCGAGTGGCATCCGTAGCAGCCTTCGCGTAGATAAATGTCACGGCCGGCCAGTTGCAGTGCCGTGTAGGGCTTGACGCCTTCGATCGGTTCGGTAGTGGATTTCTGGTAGAACAGTGGCACGATTTCGACCAGACCGGCCACGCTGACCACGAGCAGACTGAAAATCATCAGTGCCGCAACGTTTTCTTCAATCATCTTCTGGATATTCATGGCTGTACCTTTCAGCTCAGGCGTGCGCATGCGCAATGGGCGCGGGAATCGTGCCTTCGACCGCCTTGCCCTGCATCGCGGTTTTGGCCACGTTGTAGAGCATGATAACCATTCCGGACAGGAACAGCAGGCCTCCCAGGAAACGGATGGTCAGGTAGGGGTACTTGGCTTTCACCACTTCGGCAAACGAGTAGGTGAGGGTGCCATCGGCATTGACTGCCCGCCACATCAGGCCTTCCATTACCCCCGAAATCCACATCGAGGTGATGTACAGGACGACACCGAGGGTTGCCAGCCAGAAATGGGTTTCGATCAGTTTGACGCTATGCATTTGCGGCCGGCCGAACAGGCGCGGGATCAGGTAATAAATTGACCCGATCGAGATCATTGCCACCCATCCCAGGGCGCCAGAGTGAACGTGACCAACGGTCCAGTCAGTGTAGTGCGACAAGGCATTGACTGATTTGATCGACATCATCGGGCCTTCGAAGGTTGACATGCCGTAGAACGACAGTGATGTGACCAGGAATTTCAGGATGGGATCATCACGCAGTTTGTCCCAGGCACCAGACAGCGTCATGATGCCGTTGATCATACCCCCCCAGCTTGGCGCCAGCAGGATCAGCGAGAACACCATTCCCAGCGACTGCGTCCAGTCCGGCAGTGCGGTGTAGTGCAGATGGTGCGGGCCGGCCCACATGTAGGTGAAGATCAGCGCCCAGAAGTGGACCACTGACAGTCGATACGAGTACACCGGCCGGCCGACCTGCTTCGGAACGAAGTAATACATCATCCCGAGAAAGCCTGCGGTGAGAAAAAAACCAACAGCATTATGGCCATACCACCACTGGATCATTGCGTCAGCTGCACCGGCATAAGCCGAGTAGGATTTGAACAGCGAAACCGGAATCGCAGCACTGTTAACCAGATGCAGCAGTGCCACGGTGAGGATGAAGCCGCCGTAAAACCAGTTGGCAACATAGATGTGTTTGATCCTGCGGGTGGCAATGGTGCCAAAGAACACGACCGCATATGACACCCATACGATGGTGATCAACACGTCAATCGGCCATTCGAGCTCGGCGTATTCCTTGCCGCTGGTGAACCCCATCGGCAGGGTGATGGCTGCCAGTAAGATTACCGCTTGCCAGCCCCAGAACGTGAATGCCGCCAGCTTGCCCAGGAACAGGCGGGTGTGGCAGGTGCGTTGCACGACATAGTAGGACGTGGCAAACAAGGCGCACCCGCCAAAGGCGAAAATGACTGCATTGGTGTGGAGTGGGCGCAGGCGGCTGTAGGTGAGCCAAGGGGTGTCGAAGTTCAGCTCAGGCCAGACCAGCTGAGCCGCGCACAAGACGCCGACGGCCATGCCGACAATGCCCCAGATCACCGCCATCAGGGCAAATTGCCGCACCACCTTGTAGTTGTATGTGGATTGCGATTGCATGGATTTCTCCCGTTGTTGCAAAAAATGAGGCAGCTCTGCCTGCGGCGCTGACCGCCCCGATGCATCGTAGTGCATGAATCATACTGTCCGCTTGATTCATGTCAATGTAAACCATTTTTGTCTTGATACGCGGGCCGCGCGGATTATCTTCAATGCTTCAGGCTGCGTCAATCGGTAATCGACTGCGAGCAGGCTGTCGGGTTTGAGACTGATCTGCTGCGCCAGAGGGATAAACGGTCCATGTTTTTTGCGCACTCGGCTTGCTACGGTCGCACAAGCCCGAAGTGGTGCCAGGGAGGCGCTGATTTATTGGCTGCGCGGGCGAATTGCGGCGCACCCAAGGCAGGCCATTCGCTTGCCAAGCTCGGTTGCTCTCGCGCGGTGCTCGAAAGTTCGCTTATCTAAGGATAAGTCTCGCCTCCTGCGCGCCGGGCTCTTTGCACTTCATCCCGCTCGCCGAATAAATCAGCACTTCCCTAACGTTCAGGCTCCTTGGTTGCCGGGTCGGGCGAGTCGTCATCCATGATGATGCGATGTGCCGGGCCTTCCAGGTCATCCAGCTGGCCGCTTTTTACTGTCCACCAGAATAGTGCCCCGATCAGGAACACCAGTACGATACTCAGCGGGATCAATATATACAGGGTTTCCATGGTTCAGCGTGACGAAGGGGATCGAGTGAGTCGCAATGCATTGAGCACGACCAGCAATGAGCTGGCCGCCATGCCGAGGCTGGCCAGCCAGGGGGTGATCTGGCCGGCAATCGCCAGTGGTAACGCGATCAGGTTGTAACCCAGTGCCCACCAGAGATTCTGACGGATGATGCGCAGCGTGAGTCGTGCGGTGCGCATGCCGTTGCTGATGGGGCGTAGCCGGTCTGAAAGCAGCACCATGTCGCCACTGGCGCGGGCAATGTCCGAGCCAGTGCCCATTGCAATCGACACCTGAGCGGCGGCCAGCACCGGGGCATCGTTGATGCCATCACCTACCATTAATACGGTTTTGCCCTGCTGTTGTAGCGCGGCAACAGCATCCAGCTTGTCCTGGGGTGCCAGTTCTGCCCTGGCGTCATCAATGCCCAGCCTGGTGGCGAGGCTGGCGACGGTGGTTCGGCGGTCGCCGGAAAACAGGCTGACCGCCACGCCCTGTCGCCGCAGTTCGGCGACCAGCGGGGCGGCATCCGGCCGTACTGCATCATCGACCACATAGCAAGCCAGCCAACCGGAGCGGCTACCCAGCCAGATTGCGCTGCCTTGTGCTGGTTCGGTCATTGGCGCACAGGTGCCGGTCAGTCCGGCGACGAATTGCTGATGGCCCAGCCGGATCGTTTGCCCTGCAAATATCCCTTCCAGACCTGCGCCAGCCTGGTAACGGATGGCTTCTAGCAGGGCAGGTTGCGCTGACAGGCCGGACATCAGCGATTTTGCAATCGGGTGGCTGGAGTGCTGTTCCAGCCCTCTGGCCAGGCTGTCGGCCAGCGTCGGATCGGAAAAATGCTTTTGTTCAATCAATTGCATCTGGCCAAGGGTGAGTGTGCCCGTTTTGTCGAATACGACGTGATCGACCTTGGACAGGGTTTCAATCGCATGGCCGCGCGTTACCAGTAGCCCATCGCGGGCCAACTGGCCGGTGGCGGCAGCCAGTGCAGCAGGAGTGGCCAGTGACAGGGCGCAGGGACAGCTGATGACCAGAACGGCAACCGTGACCCAGAGTGCTTGCCCGGGGTCGGCGAGGTACCAGCCTCCTGCGGTCAGCGCAGCAATCCCCAGCAGGGTGGCAACGAACCAGCCGGCAATCCGGTCGGCCAGTTGTGCAAAGCGGGGTTTTTCTGCCATTGCCTTGTCGAGCAGGCGAACGATGCTCGACAGGGTGGAATTCGGCCCGACCCGCTCGACCTGCATCAGCAGCGGGTTGCCGCGATTGACCGAGCCACCGGTGAGCGGGTCGCCGGGTTGTTTTGCCACTGGCCGGCTCTCGCCGGTGAGCAAGGATTCGTCAACCGATGTGCAGCCTTCCAGCAACTGCCCGTCAGCCGGAATGGTCTCGCCTTCCTTTACCAGCAGCACATCGTTCGGTGCGAGCTGCGCGACAGGTGCCTCGGCGGCAATCCGGTCGGCCGGATAATTGGCCACCCGGTGGGCAAAGGCAGGAATCAGTCGTACCAGCCGTTCGACTGCTGACCCGGCCTTGCTGCGGGCCTGGCTTTCCAGGTAGCGGCCGGCCAGCAGCAGGAAAACAAACATCGATACCGAATCGAAATACACTTGTCCTGATTGGGTGAGGGTTGCCCAGATACTGGCAATGAAAGCGCTGAGAATGCCAAGGGTTACCGGCACGTCCATGCCGGGGCGGCCGGCCTGCAGGTCACGCCAGGTGCCGCGATAGAACGGTAACGACGAGTAGCACACGACCGGTAGCGTTAGCAGCAGACTGGCCCAGCGCATCAGCGTGTCAATGTCGGCATCGATGGTGTCATGCTCGGCCAGGTATACAGGCACGGCATACATCATGACCTGCATCATCGAAAAAGCCGCCAGATACAAGCGCAGCAGGGCTGCCTTGCGTTCGCGTTGCGCCAGTTGTTCCTGCCGGTCGGCATCGAACGGGTGAGCGCGATAGCCAATCGCGGCAATCGCCTGAAGTATTCCGGACAGCCTGATCCGCTGGTTGTCCCAGCGCACCCGTGCCCGGTGGCTGGTGTAATTGATGTCGATGGACAGCACCCCTGGCAGATGTCCAATGTGCTGCTCGTTCAGCCACACGCAGGCGGCACAGCTAATGCCCTCCAGAATCAGCGCGGCTTCCCGGATGTCGTTTGGTTCGTTGACGACGAAACTTTTCTGGATGTCGTCATGGTCGTAAAGGCTGATCTGCTGCAGCAGCTCCTGCGGCAGCGGCTGGGCTTGTCCGGCCGTCTGCTGCCGGTGACGATAGTAGTCGCCGAGGCCGTTGTCGATAATGGTCTGCGCAACCGCCTGGCAACCGGCACAACAGGCAGGCTGGGGGCCATCCGGTAGCCTGATCGGGAAATCGGCACCCACCGGCACCGCCTGCCCGCAGTGAAAACAGCAAAAGGGGGAAGATTGGGGGCGAGCATCCATCGGGTCGATTCTAAAGGAAAACCGCGTTGAAACCGAATTACACCACTGGCATGCTGCTTGCCAAGGGCGCATTGCAGCTTTTGTTCAATGCAATTGGCATCGGATATAATGCCTGTTCGCCTTCGCGCAACAAGCACAAGAAGATCATTCACAGGACTGGCCAGACAGACTGGCCGGCACAGGAGGAGTGGGGGCAATGCCCTCACGGCAATTGGTTCAGGGGATAACATGGGTATTTCGGAGCGTCGGCAACGGGAAAAAGACATGCTCCGCCGCAAGATCATGGATGCGGCGCGGGCCATTTTTGTCGAAGAAGGTTACGAGGCAGTGACGATGCGGCGCATTGCCGACCGGATTGAATATTCGGCCACTGCCATCTACTCACACTTCAAGGACAAGGATGCACTGATCCGTGCCATTACCTACGCTGATTTCAAGGAGCTGACCCAGCAGTTGCACAATCTGGGTGACATCGTCGATCCGGTCGAGCGCTTGCGCCGCCTGGCGCATCTGTATGTCAACTTCGGTCTGGAACATCCCAACCAGTACCGCCTGATTTTCATGTCCTCATCCGGACCGCTGTACGACAATGACCAGCGCGATGGCGTGCATGGTGACCCTGACAAGGATGCCTACGCTTGGGTGATCCAGGTCATGAGCGATGCGCTGCGTGGCGGCGCGCTGGCCATCCCGGAAAACAAACTGCAGTTGTATGCGCAGACGCTGTGGAGTGCATTTCACGGCCTGATCGCCTTGCATATCGGTCTGGGTGACGAGCAGTGGGTCGACTGGGCGCCGATCAGCGATAAGGTCGACCTGATGTTTGATCTGCTGATCGCCGGTTTGCTCAACCGCTGATCTGCTGGCAAGCCTGTCGGGCTTGAGCGATCGTAGCGAGCCGAGTAGGAAAACAAGCAAATACGGGCCGTTTCTCCCTCTGGCGCAGCAAATCTGTCTCAAGTCCAACAGGCTGCCAGGCGTTCGGCCGGCTAAACCGAATCTCCCGGCACCCGCACCCAGCCTTCCATCAACACCCGCGCACTGCGGCTCATGATCGCCTTGGTCACCGTCCAGTCGCCATTGACCTGCTGCGCTTCGGCACCCACACGCAAAGTGCCGGACGGATGGCCGAAACGCACCGCGTTGCGCTTGCCACCACCCGCCGCCAGATTGACCAGCGTGCCGGGGATGGCCGCCGCGGTGCCGATGGCGACTGCCGCTGTGCCCATCATTGCGTGGTGCAACTTGCCCATCGACAGCGCGCGCACCAGCAGATCGATGTCCTGCGCTGCTACCGGCTTGCCGCTGGAGGCGGTGTAAGCGACCGGCTTTGCGACGAAGGCGATTTTCGGCGTGTGCTGGCGGCTGGCCGCTTCTTCCAGATTCTTGATCAGCCCCATGCGCAGTGCGCCGTGGGCGCGGATGGTTTCAAACATCGCCAGCGCTTTACTGTCGCCATTGATCGCGTCTTGCAGTTCGGTGCCGGTATAGCCGATGGCTTCGGCGTTGACGAACACCGTCGGAATACCCGCGTTGATCATGGTTGCCTTGAGTGTGCCGACGCCTGGTACTTTCAGATCGTCGACCAGATTGCCGGTCGGGAACATCGAACCGCCCGCGTCGCCTTCACCTTCGTCGGCAGGGTCGATAAATTCGATCTGCACTTCGGCAGCGGGGAAGGTCACGCCATCCAGCTCGAAATCGCCGGTCTCCTGCACTGCGCCATTGGTGACTGGCACGTGGGCGATGATGGTTTTGCTGATATTGGACTGCCAGATGCGCACCGTGCAGATGCCGTTTTGCGGCACGCGGCTGGCATCAACCAGCCCGTTGCTGATGGCAAACGAACCAACGGCTGCAGTCAGATTGCCGCAGTTGCCGCTCCAGTCGACAAAGGCCTGGTCGATGCCGACCTGCCCGAACAGGTAGTCCACGTCGTGATCGGGCTTGCTGCTTTTGGCCAGGATCACCGTTTTGCTGGTGCTCGACGTGGCACCGCCCATGCCGTCGATTTGTTTAGCGTAGGGATCGGGGCTGCCGATCACGCGCAGCAACAAGGCATCGCGCGCCTTGCCCGGCACTTGGCAGGATTCCGGTAAATCTTGCAGGCGGAAAAACACACCTTTGCTGGTGCCGCCGCGCATATAGGTAGCGGGGATTTTGATTTGGGGTACGTGGGACATAGCTACTCTTTTCCTGAAAAGGGATCGTCAGTTCCCCTCTCCCCTTGAGGGAGAGGGGTTAGGGGAGAGGGGGCAAGCGCATCCAGAATCGCAGTCAGCACAGCATCGGTATTGCTCAAGATGTCGTTGTTCCAGAACCGCATGATTTTGAAGCCCTGGCTGGTCAACCACTCGTCGCGGACAGCATCGCTCTCGCTCTGATTGTGTTGCCCGCCATCTGCTTCAACGATCAACTTGGAGCCAAGGTGCACGAAGTCCACCACGTACGACCCAATCGGTTGTTGTCGACGGAATTTCTGGCCATTGAGGCGATGGGCGCGCAGATGGCGCCATAACAACTGCTCAGCATCCGTCATGTTTTGCCGCAGGGCTTTGGCGAATTTTCGTTGCTGCATCACCCTCTCCCCAACCCCTCCCCCGTCAAGGGGGAGGGGCTACCGGGTCAAGCTTGTGTGGATTCCAGAAAATCCTGCGCAAACCGCTGCAGCACGCCACCGGCCTCATAGATCGACACTTCTTCATCGCTGTCGAGGCGGCAGGTGACTGGCACTTCCACCCGCTCACCGTTCTTGCGCTGAACTACCAACGTCAGATCCGCACGCGGCTTGCGCGTGCCGATCACGTCGTAGGCTTCGGTGCCGTCCAGCCCCAACGTCAGGCGCGTGGTGCCGGGTTTGAACTCCAGCGGCAGTACGCCCATGCCGATCAGGTTGGTGCGGTGGATGCGTTCGAAGCCTTCGGCAACGATCGCTTCCACCCCTGCCAGACGCACGCCTTTAGCCGCCCAGTCGCGCGAGCTGCCCTGACCGTAGTCGGCACCGGCGACAATGATCAGTGGCTGTTTGCGGTCCATATAGGTTTCGATCGCTTCCCACATGCGCATTACTTTGCCTTCCGGCTCAACGCGCGCCAGCGAGCCGGCTTTCACCTTGCCTTCGGCATCGCGCACCATTTCGTTTTTCAGCGTCGGGTTGGCAAACGTCGCACGTTGCGCGGTCAGGTGGTCGCCGCGGTGGGTGGCGTAAGAGTTGAAGTCCTCTTCCGGCAGGCCCATCTTGTGCAGATATTCGCCAGCGGCCG
>CAZBWH010000085.1:0-12228 GCA_964495595.1 uncultured Burkholderiales bacterium
CGCACCATTGTCACTGACAACGTTCCCAGGCGCCGGATCTCGCGTGCCAGCGCATCCAGCGCCAGTGCAGGCACAGCAAGGACGGTCTTGTCGATATAGCGTGGCTTGGCCTCGTCTTCTTCAGCGGTCTTGAAACGGTTGAGCAGGAAGGCTGTCAGTCGGTCAGCGATGGGCCAGATCAGCAATACGCCGAGAATGTTGAAGGCGGTGTGAAACAAGGCCAGCCTGGCTGCGGGCGCAGAATCCAGCCTGATCAAATCAAGCACCAGGCCAAGAAATGCCAGCAGCCAGGGCAACAGCAGCAACGCCACCATCCCGGTCAGCACATTGAACAGGATATGGGCGGCTGCCGCTCGCTTGGCATTTGAGGTGGCGCCAATGGCAGCGAGCAGCGCAGTCACCGTTGTGCCGACGTTGGCACCAATCACTACGGCTGCAGCGGCTTCAATGGTGACCAGACCACTTTGCGCTGCCGAAAAGGCGATCACCAGGGAAGCGGCTGACGCCTGCATCAGCACGGTCATCAGAACACCAACCAAGACCATGGCGATCATGCCGGTCTTCCCGTCCCACTGTGGCAGCCGGACATCGGCCGCTACGCTGGCAAAGGTATCCTTGAGCATCTCGATACCAAGAAACAGTACGCCGAAGCCCGCCAGCGCCGAGCCCAATGCAGCACGCCGACTGCCTGCGCCCGTCAGGCGCAGCAGCATACCCAGACCGATCAGCGGTAAGGCGAAAACGTCGATACTGAACTTCATCCCCACCAGTGCCACCAGCCAGCCGGTCATCGTTGTGCCGACATTGGCACCGAACAATACCCAGAGCGCCTGGCCAAGCGAGATCAACCCTGCATTGACAAAACCGATCGCTGCGACCGTTACAGCACTGGAAGACTGTACAGCAATGGTGACCAATGCCCCCGAGGCCAGGCCGCGCAGTCGTGTTTTTGTCGAATAGGCCAGAATACGCTCCAGCGCCGGGCCAGCCGCCAGCTTGAGGCCATCGGTCATCAACCCAATGCCGAGCAGGAACAAACCGACGCCTCCAGCCAATCCTCCGATCAGCGCCAGCAGGCTCATGGCCTGTACTCCTCGCAATCAACGATCAAAACATCTCCTCAGACAACCGGATCACCACGCGGTACGATTGGGCCCGCGGCTGGCTGCGCAAATAATTCCTGAAACAACCATGCCTGCCAAACATTCACCCAGATCAAACATTCCGTTTCGGCAACATGGCGGCTTGATCGTTTCGTGGTATAAACGCCGTTCCCCAACAGGCGAACACGCCAGCGAATCCCCCCAAACCGCAACCAGACAGACGAGTCAGGTGGATTGCCGCAGACAACATGGATCGAGGATTCTTCATTATTCTTGGAGCGCAGTTCCTGTCTGCGCTCGCCGACAATGCGCTGTTCATTGCCGCCATTGCCTTGTTGAAATCACAACAGGCGTCCCATGTTGAAATATCGCTGTTACTGCATTTTTTCACGATTTCGTATGTAGTGCTGTCCCCTTTTGTCGGGGCCTTTGCCGATGCGCTGCCCAAGGGCCGGGTGATGCTGATTTGCAACAGCATCAAGTTTGCCGGCTGCCTGGCAATGCTGGCCGGAGTCAATCCACTGCTGGCTTATGGCATTGTGGGGTTTGGTGCCGCCGCTTATTCGCCTGCCAAATACGGCATCATTACCGAATACCTGCCACACGATAAGCTGGTAATCGCCAACGGCTGGCTGGAGGGCTCCACAGTCGGCGCCATCATCCTGGGCACCGTACTCGGGGGCATGCTGGTTGGCCCGAATCTGGAGCAAATACTGATCAGCGCAGGCAGTCCGGTGTCTGGACCTTTGTTCGGCATCATCGCAACCACGGTACTTTATCTGGCCGCAGCACTGGTGAATCTGTATATCCCCAAGCTGAACATCGATCACAAGGTGCCGCATCGCAATCCGATGTATTTGCTGCATGACTTCTGGCACTGCCTGAAACTGCTGTGGCGCGATCCACAAGGACAACTGTCGCTTGGGGTAACCACCCTGTTCTGGGGGTCAGGTGCAACCATGCGCTTGATCGTACTCGATTGGGCCATCATCTGGCTGGCGTTCAACCTGGAACAGGCAACCCGCCTGATCGCCATCGTAGCGTTCGGCACTGCATTCGGTGCAGTCATTGCTGGCAAGTTCATCAAGCTGCAGCACGCATTCCGGGTGCTGCCGGCAGGCATCCTGATGGGCGGACTGGTCATCTCGATGCTGTTCGTTCACAACGTGTACATTGCGGCGGTGCTCATGTTCATCGTTGGTGCGCTAGGTGGGTTCTTCGTAGTACCACTCAACGCGATGCTGCAACACCGCGGCCATTTGCTGATGGGCGCGGGACACTCGATCGCGGTGCAGAACTTCAACGAGAACCTGGGCATCCTGGCCATGGTAGGTGCCCACGCGCTGCTGGTGAAGTACTTCAGCTCACCCGTGCCGTCTGATGCCGCACCGGTGGTCATTGATTACTACAGCAAGTCGGGAGGCATGCCGCCGATGCTGGCCATCGTTACCGGATTTGGCGCCCTACTGGCATTGGTAATGATCGGAATCACCTGGTTGTACCGGCAACGAGTGGCGCGCGGCGAGCTGCAACGATAATCACGCATCTGGCCCGGCAGGCGTCAAACTGATACGGTCCGACGTACCCCAGTCAACCGCTTAAAGCGCGATACACAGACCGTGAGGCGGCGGTCAGTCACACAGGCAGGTCACCACCGGTGGCGCCTGCCTTCAGCGAAAGGAATCCGCCAGAGCGGCGAGCAGGTCAGCATTGTGCTATCGCTGCGGCAACCTGTCGCGTACCTTGTCCAGCGACAGACCCAGCAGCATCTGCTGATTAGCAAGCTCGAGCAAAGGCAGAACCTCTGCCAGCAACTTGGCAACAAACGGCTGGACATCCTGAGTCCGTCCCTGCTGAAGCCATTCCAGCGCTTCCTGCACACTGGGCGGCACGACATTGGCTGGCGGTGCATCCTGCGCCACCACCCGGTTGCCGCCCACCTCGATCGCAAACTGCAAGCGCCGCTCGGCAATTTCCATAGCGGCTTCGATCTCGATCCCGATCTCGCAATTCACGACACCGACGCTGGCGGTGAAGCGGATGATGTTGCCCTTGAAGTTGATCTTGGCATTTTCCAGCGAGGTACGCAGCCGCTCGGCCAATATCAGCTCTTCACCCGGCGCATTACTGGCGCTCAGTACACCGAAGCTGTGCTCCCCGACACGGGCAATGGTGTCTTCTGCCCGAACCTTGGATCCCAGCATTTTGGCCAGCGCCTTGAGTATCTGATCGGCGACGGCTTGCCCGTACTGGCTGGCAATGTCACCAAAGCGATCCAGTTGCAACAGCAAGACGATGGTGCGCTGGTTGTGGCGGGTAGCGTACGCCAAGGCCTGCCGACCTTCGAACAGCATCAGATGGCGGGTGCCCAGTCCTGTCACCGGATCTTCGGTCGTTTTCTGGTCAAACTCTTGCCGGCTGGCAGTGAGATCCTGCTCGGTCTGGGCGCGCAGCGCATTGGCCGACACACGGGCAATCAGTTCGGTACGGTCGGTCGACTTGGTGATGAAATCGCTGGCGCCTCTCTCCACCGCCTTGAGTTTGACGGTTTCTTCTTCTTCACCCGAAATGACAATAAACGGCAAACGCCTGATCAGCGGGTGCTCACTCTCCCGGACGCGTTGCAGCAAACCGAATCCATCCAGATTGGGCATACCCAGATCACTGATCAATACCTTGATTTCCGGATTCTGCTGTAAAAGCGTCCATGCCTCCTCGCCATCGCAGGCTTCGATGATGTCAAAGACGCCAGTCAGATGTTTCTTGATGGTTGCCCGAACGATCCTGGAATCATCGGCAACCAGAATGCGTGGTAGGGGGGAAGTAATCTCGTTCTCGCCAGTCATGTATGCCACCTTGTAAGAGCTGAATCTGAAGCTAGGCTCTGGCACTCAGGAAATCAAGCACCAGCTGGTTGAACTGTTGCGGTGCCTCAAGCGGCAAGGCGTGGCCGACCCCAGGCACGACAGTCAACCGGGCAGCAGGAATCAGCGCGGCCAGCAGCCTGGCATGATACACCGGAGTAAAGCGGTCATCCTCCCCGACCAGCACCAGTGCCGGCGCGTTCACCCCGGATAGCCGATCCCTGGTGTCGTGGGCCAGCATTCCATTCACCAGCCGTGACATGGGCAGCCAGGGCTGCTGCGCAGCGAACTCACGCAACTGGGCGATCTGTGGTGCGTAGCATTGCAGGTATCGGGCACCGAAGGTCAGAGGCAAACCAATGTCGAATCGCAATCCCGGATCGGCATGTCTGGCTGCCGATTCCCAGGCAACCGCAATCGCATCGTTGACCGGGTCCGACCAGGCCAGGGTGGATGACAGCACCAGCCGCTGGATCCGCTCGGGAAAGGTCAGTGCAAAGTGCTGAGCCACCGCGCCTCCATAGGACAAGCCAACGATGTGCACCGATGACAGCGAGAGCGCATCCAGCAAGGCGCGCAGGTCATCGGCATGTTGCTGCATTGAATAGCACGGCTGTTCCGGCTTGCCGGACTGTAACTGGCCCCTGAGATCATAACAGAGCACCCTGAACCAAGGCCTGAACGCGGCAATCTGCCCTTTCCAGGCCGCGGTGTTCATCGATATGCCATTGAGCAGCACGATCGTTTGCGGTGCATCGCCATACTGTTCGTAGTAAAGCTCGGTGTCATTAACTGCCAGCAGTGGCATGGTTTACCCTTTCAGCAGTTTCTTGAGAATCTTGCCGGTTGTAGTCCTTGGCAAGGGCTCGCTCCGAAAGACGATATCCCTGGGGAGTTTGTAGCGGGCCAGGTGACGGGCAGCAAACGCCAGCAATTGCGCTTCATCACCATGCTCACCCTCTTTGATGACCACAAATGCACGGCCAACCTCGCCCCATCGGGCGTCAGGCACGCCAAGAACTGCAACCTCCCGGATCGCCGGGTGTTGCTGCAAGGCAGCCTCCACCTCAGCCGGGTAGACGTTTTCACCGCCGCTGATGTACATGTCTTTCCTGCGATCGACAATGTAGCAAAATCCTTCATCATCAAAACGCGCCAGATCACCGGTTTTCAACCACTCGCCATCAAACAGCAGACGATTCTCGGTCGGATTCTGCCAGTAGCCACTGCAGAGCATTGGCCCAGCCAGTTGCAACTCGCCAACGCCCCCTGCCACAACCACTTCGCCACGCTCGTCCACACACCTGAGGCGGGTAAAGACGTTCGCCCGGCCAACCGATCCCATCTTGCGGATGGAATCGGCAGCCTGCAAGGTAAGACAGTTCGGGCCCGCTTCAGTCAAACCATAGCCCTGCCTGAACACCAAGCCGCGCTGCTGATACCGCTCGATCAAATCAAGCGGGCACGGGGCTCCCCCACTGATGCAGAATCGCACACTGCCAAAATCGGTAAGATGGAATGAAGACGAGTCTGCCAACATGCGGAACATAGTGGGCACCGCAAACAGCACACTGATCCGCTCCTGCTGAACCAGCGACAAGGCAGCTTGTGCATTGAATGCCGCAAGCAACACCAGGCGCCCGCCACGCTGCAACAATGGTGTCGTCAGCACGTGCAGCCCGCCCGTGTGAAAAAAAGGCGTGTGCACCAAGGCACAATCGCCCGGGGTCAACTCCCAGCACAATGCCGTATTCAGGGCATTCCAGCCAATCATGCGCTGGCTTTGCACGACCCCCTTGGGTTTACCGGTCGTGCCCGATGTATACAGGATCAGCACCGGTGATTCGGGGTCGGACTCGTAGCCCGTAACAACTGGCTCCTGGTGTCGTGCCTGCCATTGCTCGATATCCACGATCTCACAATTGTCTGGCGGCACAAAGCGATCGAGCAAGTCACGATGTTCCGGCGCAGACAGGATCAGCCTCGGCCCGGCATCGTCGAGGACGGCAGCTACTTCGGCGGCACTCAACCGGTAGTTGAGCGGAACAAGAATAGCCCCCTCGCGGGCACAGGCAAACAACAGCGTCAACATCTCCGGCCGATTGCCAATCAGGGCCGCAATCCGGTCGCCCGGTCGTATGCCGACCGAATGCAAACGCGCGACCTGCCCAAGCGACTCAGCAGCCAGATCCGAATAGCTGTAACGCCGGCCGGAGGCCACATCGAACAATGCTTCACGCCCCGGATCGGCAAGCCTCCAGTAATCCAGCCAGTTGAACATCAGCATCGGTTGATCTCACGCAATAAAAACGGCGCCATGAAAGCGCCGTCGTCTTACCTGTCAAGCGACACAATCCCGTGTCAGGACTGTGCAGCGAATGAGGTCCGGCGCTGCCGAACCGCAGTAGCAAGCTGGCGTAGCAACTGCTCACTGTCTTCCCACCCGATGCAGGCATCGGTAATGCTCTGCCCGTAATCCAGTGTTTTGCCCGGCAACAAATCCTGCCGCCCCTCTTTCAGATGGCTCTCGACCATCACACCAAAAATACGCCTCTCGCCCTGGCAGATCTGCGATGCGATATCTTCCGATACCTCCATCTGTCGCCGATAATCCTTGCGGCTATTGGCATGGCTGAAGTCCACCATCACCTTCGCCGACAGTCCTACCGCCTCCAGTTCCCGAGCGGCCTTGTCGACGCTTGCCGCATCATAGTTGGGCTCCTTGCCGCCACGCAGGATAACGTGGCAATCCGGATTACCAGTGGTAGACACAATGGCCGAATGGCCCAACTTGGTCACCGAGAGGAAATGATGCGGAACCTGGGCTGCCCGGATCGCATCAACAGCGATTTTCAGGTTGCCATCTGTACCGTTCTTGAAACCCACCGGACAG
This sequence comes from uncultured Burkholderiales bacterium, assembly GCA_964495595.1. GTDB lineage: Bacteria > Pseudomonadota > Gammaproteobacteria > Burkholderiales > SCOH01 > CALMFQ01. The sequence goes on from CAZBWH010000085.1 coordinate 6,861, forward strand.
GAAAGCCCGGACGCCAGTTCGCGATGCACCTGTGACTCGGTCGTACGAGCACCGATCGCCCCCCAGCTGATAAGATCTGCTACATACTGCGGAGAGATCATATCCAGATATTCGGTGCCAGCAGGCATACCCATATCGTTGATTTGCAGCAGCAACTTACGGGCGGTACGCAATCCGTCGTTAATCTCGTAACTGTCGTCCAGATAGGGGTCGTTGATCAGCCCCTTCCAACCGACCGTGGTGCGCGGCTTTTCGAAGTACACCCGCATCACCACCAGCAGATCTTCGGCCAGCTCGTCCTTGAGCACCTTGAGTCGTTGCGCATACTCGATTGCCGCAGCCGGATCGTGAATCGAGCAAGGGCCGATCACAACCAGCAGCCGATCATCCTGATCGCTCAACAATCGGTGGATCGACTGCCGTGCCTCATAGACGGTGTTGGAAGCGGTCTCGGTCAGGGGATTGGTTTCGATCAGGTAAATCGGAGGAGTCAGCTCCTTGATTTCCTTAATATGAATGTCGTCAGTTCTGCGCTTCATGAGAGTTGCTTTAGGTCGTCAGTTGGAACAGGCCGGCGGATGCCGGATGATCGGTGATTATGACAGGAACAGCCTGGGCTGGGCAGTGCTTTCATGGCTTTTCGGCTGCCAGCTTACGGATTGCCCCGAGCACCTGGGCCTGCCACTCATTCCCCAGTGCCTGCAATCGCGCCGAAGCACGCTCGACATCACGATCGAGCATGTACTGGATCATCTCCATAAAAAACTGATGCAACTTGTTCAGCTCTGCCTGTCCGCCACTCAAGATAATATACGCTGCCCGCTTGGCAGCAGGCAGCAAGTCCTCCAGTACCTGAACCAGGAAACTGTTATTGGCGAATGCATAGATTTTTTCGTAGAACTCGACCGACGTTTCGAAGAACTTTTCCAGATCGTTTTTCTCGGCATACTGCCCCATTCGCAAGACCAGATCAGTAAAACGCACCAAATCATCCTGTGTCCACATGTCAACTGCATTGCGTGACACTTTGTCCAGCAACAAAAACCATAGTTCATAAAGTGCACGGACTTCCGATTCGGTCATTTCAGCCACCACGGCACCGCGGCGTGGAAGTATGTGGATCAGATGCCGTCGGTCGAGAATCAACAATGCCTCCCTCACCGAGCCACGGCTGACATTCAGTTCTTCTGCGATGCGCAGTTCCTGAATCCGGTCACCGGCTTTCAGTTGTCCGTTAACGATCTGGTTGCCCAAATACTGCGCGATCTGCTCAGTAAGGGACTCACTGGGTTTAAACGTCATGTTACTCCCATCAAAATACCGGACATGTCACGACCTGGTGCAGCGCTGGCAGCGCCAAGTCTTAGCGACAACAACTGTTCACTTTGCCTGAACCAGCAGAAATGTGCAATTGTTGAACAATTGTACTCGGGTGGCTAATTTGGACTGTGGGTCATGGCTGGCGGTTTATGTTCGACGTAAATGCTGCCAGAATGGAAACTCATACCGATTGGATCTGATCATGCATTTGCTCGCTCACCGGGGCCTTCATGTCGAACAACCAGAAAACACGATGCAAGCGTTTCTTGCCGCACAAGCGGCCGGATTCGAGGGCATAGAAACCGATGTCCGGCTATCGGCGGACCATCAACTCATTCTGTGTCACGACCGGATTGCTCCCAACGGGGTGCCGGTCTCCGCTCTGACCCGAACCGAGCTGGAGGTATTACTGGAGCATGATGTCCCTGTTCTTGAAGATGTACTGGAACAGTTCCCGGATCTGTTCTGGAATATTGAAATCAAGGTCATCGCCGCCTTACCGCAAAGCCTGAAGGTGCTGGCGCACTTCCAGCAACAACGCCGATTGCTATTGACCTCTTTTCGCCATGACATAGCGATGGAGTGTGCCAGGCATCTGGATGCAGACTGCGGGCTGCTTGTGGCCAGTCGGCCGCTTGCACTAAGCCATCTGGTCAACCCCGCCCAGGTTGAACAACGAATGCGCACCATTGTCTGGGATTACGAGATCATCGACCCCAGTCAGTTACAAATGGCCAATTCGATCGGCTTCCGGAATTTTGTCTACGGCATGCACACCCAGTTCGAGCATGATGCCTGCTTTGATTTCGGTGTGCATGGCATGATCACGGATCATCCGGATATGGTTGGGCTGGACATGGACCGGTTGGCGGGCATGACGCGTCACTGAACCAGGAACCACTCATGCCCAACCGTTCCAGCCATCGGGTCGCCTCCCGAATGGCGCACATCGCCCCGTTTCAGGTCATGTCACTGCTGGCAAGAGCCAGATCGCTTGAGGCCGCCGGGCATGATGTCATTCATATGGAAATCGGTGAACCGGACTTCCCTACCCCGCAGCCGATCATTCAGGCGGGTATCCGTGCCCTCGAGCAAGGACACACCCGCTACACAACAGCAACTGGGCTCATTCAATTGCGGGAGGCCATTGCCCAGCATTACCGGCAACGGTTTGATACTCTGATCGATCCTGAACGGATACTGATTACCCCCGGAGCCTCAGGGGCGCTCCTGCTTGTACTGGGATTGCTGATCGACCGTGACGATGAAGTACTGCTGGCGGATCCGACTTATCCGTGCAACCGTCACCTGATCAGCCTGTTCGAAGGCCGGCCGCACAGCATTCCGGTAGGCCCGGAACATAACTTTCAACCTACCCCCAGCCAGATCGAGTCAGAGTGGCGTGAACACACCCGAGCGCTCATGTTGGCCACCCCCGCCAATCCGACAGGCACAGTGATCGACCGAACGACCATGAACAATCTCCAGGCGACAGTCACTGCACGCGGAGGACATCTGATCGTTGATGAAATATATCAAGGACTGATATATGGCCACGAAGATTACACTGCACTGGACATCAGTCCAGACAACTTCGTCATCAACAGCTTCAGCAAATACTTCAACATGACGGGCTGGCGCCTCGGCTGGCTGGTCATACCCAAGGCGTTCACCACCGAGGCAGAGAAACTGGCAATGAACATGTTTCTGGCAGCCCCAACACCAGCCCAGTACGCCGCACTGGCCGCATTCCTCCCTGAAACGCAAGCCATCCTGCAACAGTACCGCACCGAACTCGAACAGCGGCGGAATTATCTGCTGGCCGAGTTGCCCCGCTGCGGCTTTTCCATTCCAGCGCAGCCTGGCGGCGCATTCTACGTTTACGCTGACTGCAGTATGCTGACAGCAGACAGTTGGCGTTTCTGCCACGAGCTACTCGAGCAGGCTCACGTAGCGACCACTCCCGGAGCTGATTTTGGCCAACACCAAGCGCACCGCTATATCCGGTTTGCCTATACCGCAACAGTGCCAAGGCTGAAGCAAGCCCTCGAGCGTATCGCACGATTCGTTCAATGGCAGTAATGACTCCCACGACGCCAGCCCCGTTGAACAATCACTCTATTAGCGCTAGACTCGCCGGACCGTATTGAGCCGGCATAGGTAATTTGTCTTGTTTGCATGTGATATGCATTACTGTTCCCGCTGCCCCACCTGACCCGACTCCATACATTACGACAAGAACATCCGAAAGTACGTTGCATGTTTGACTTCAAAGGCATGATCAATGCTCTTCTTCGCCGCCAGGCCGAAGAGGAAGTGCACGATCTCAAATCTGCCACGGTCTGGATTCAGGAATTGCCCGATGGCGATATTCAGCAGGCTCAGGCCGAGATCGTCAAAACCGTCGTCGCATTGAACGCGAACTCCAAAATACTGGTCAAGGAACGGATTCGCACCATCCTGTATCTGGATGACAAGGCGCAGTGCCTGCAAGATGCGTTGTGTCGGGATTTCCTGCAAGATGGAGCCTTCGGCCGGCACTATCTGCCCACCATTCTGTCTTTTTGGAGCGAAATGGCCAACGCATACAAAACCTGTTTGCGTAGTTATGCCCAGAAGCCGGCACGTGGCGTGGCTGATGATTTACCCAAGGTAACGGCCCGGGGATTGCGCTACTACGCCATGCTCGCCAAGTGGAGCCATATCCGCTACTTGCCTGTAGACGGGCGCATCTGGCGTAATCTGCATCGATTCTATCTGTTTGCGGAAACAGAAGGATTTGCCGAAACCCAGATCCGCCTCTACCCTGGACACCCCACCACGACATCCTGCATGCAGCAATACCTGCAGCCGCTGATGCTTCAACTGGCATCGCCTGAGTCGTTGCTGGTCCCCCAGATCGAACTGGTCGACGCTTGGCTGGACAACTGGTCGGAGCACTTGGTAGTTGAACGACAGATTCGCCCGCACCGGCAATTGTTCTCGGTCAACCTGGATGAACCCAAGCCGGGCCGCAAGCTGCGCCGCAATATGGTGGATGCCAAATACAGGTACTGGGGCACGGACAGCCTGATCGAAAAAATGGAACAAACCCTTGACCAGATCCGCAACGGTGCGGTGCCCGCAAAACTGGGGCTGGGTGAAGCGTTTCGTCCGCAGACAGGAATCGATCTCCTGGAAACCGTTGCCAGTCGCTGGTCAAGGGAAGGATCGAGCATCACGCGCAAGCACGAGCGTACCAGCAGACAAAAATCGGTTCAGGTAATTCAAGGCCTGCAGGACATCATAGAAAAACTGTCCCATCCGGAAAAGGTAAAACGACACAAACGGATCACCAGCGGCTCTGGACATACTGGCTTTGAAATTATCGGCCCCACGGTACCGACAACCCCGGACTCAACACCCGAGTTGTTCGACGCCCCGCCATTGGAATGGCAAATCGAGAATGAAAGCCAGTATGGTATCGGCGCCAAATTCATGTCTGAACACAATATTGCGCTGGCAATTGGCGACTTGGTAGGTTTGCGACTGGAAGAGCAATCGCGTTTTGTCATCGGATTGGTCCGCCGAATCCAGAAAAACCTGGATGGCCAAGTGTACGTCGGCGTTGAAACCATCAATCAGACGCCGATTGTCGTCAAGCTGGCACCCGTTGATACCCCTAACGTAGCATTTGCCGGCCTTTACCTGCCAGAGGCAGACAATGGCGTGCTTCCTCGCTGCCTGCTGATTCCTACCAGAGAGCATCACGCCGAACAGGACATTCAGCTTTCTGCCCAAGGGAAGTCTTTTACAATAAAGCTTAAACCGTCGATGGAAAGCAATGCTGACTATCACCGGGTGAAATTCATGGTCACTGCCAAACAGGGATCCACCTGACAAATCACCAGCGCTGCACTTACGTCACCGGATAGCAGCCCCCCATAAAAGCCAACACGGCGACTACTATAATGAGTCGCCGTGTTGTTTTTACTCCAAATCAGCCAAAGCTGACAGCGCATTACTTGGCGCCGAGCATGTCTTTCTTCAGATCATCCTGCACCGGCTT
>CAZBWH010000086.1:0-12119 GCA_964495595.1 uncultured Burkholderiales bacterium
GAGGCCTTGGCGGCAAATTCCGAGTCCTGGCTGGCGGTCAGCAGCAGTGAGTGCACCTTGTTGATCGTGGTTTCGATCTGGTCGATCAGCCGGGCTTCGTTGGGGCCGTCGGGCAGGAATACCCGCACCAGTTCGACGATCTCGTCGCGGCCCAGCACCAGCCGCGTATCGCCGCCGCCGGCATCGGATTCGGCCAGCTTCTTGCGCAGCAGCGCCAGCAGCAGGCTGACCGGAAACGACAGCGGCCGGCGCGCCACCAGCCGCGGCAGGCGCGGGGCCGGATCGTCGTCGGCCGGCTCGGGGCGGCTTTTCAGGAAGGCATAACCTTCGGCCTCGTCCAGCACCAGCTCGAGATTGAGCACCGCCACGTAGTCGCGCACCCTGGCTTGCAGGTTCAGCAGCGCCGCCCACTGGCGCTCGTCGCTCTCGCGGTAAAGCACGCCCTTGAGCAGGCCGATGAGCAGTGTTGACAAATCTGCCGCAGGTGCCGGCGTTGCGGGTGTGTCGATGATGTCCTGTTCCATTTCTCTTACTCTTGTTCTCCACGTCTCAACGCAGGTAAATCACCCGCGGCAGATGCGCGGATCGTGTCACCGGCTCGCCGTCTGCCGCCAGGGATTGCCAGGTGACCGGCTCGGGCGTGTTTTCGTCCATCGTGCATTGGAACGTTTCGCTGCCCAGTTGCAGGTAGGCCACCAGCTCGGCCAGTCCCTGCTGCAGGGGTTGCGCGGCCACCAGTTCGCTGAGGGTGATCTGCGCCCTGTCCTGCAGCGCATGGCGGATATGGCGGGTCAGCCGCGCCTTGTCCACCACCACCTGATCGAACAGCGCCGACGGGTCGATATCCGCGTCGCCCGCCTGCAGTGCAAGGCTGGCAATCACCGGTTTCGCCGTCGGGGTGAACAGCGGGCGCTCCATTGCCAGTTCGATGTCGGCACCCGCTTCGGCGATTTCCATCACATTGCCGGCGGGCGGCGCGTCGCGCAGCGCCAGCGCCTTGCTCTCGATACCGTGCAGGATATCCATGATGCGCCGGTTCTCCAGCCAGGCCTGGTCGTCGAGGAAACGCCGCAACTGCTGCGACAACTGTGCCACGGTGCGCTGGGTGTGCTCGCCGGCCTCCATCCAGTCGTAATGCATGCGGCGGGTGCGGGAATCGGGCTGCAGCGACGCCACCGCCGGCAAGGCCAGCACCCGCTCCAGCAGCGCGGTCAATTCCTCCTGGCGGCGGCTGGAAAGCAGGAAATCCCAGAACGCCCGGAAACTCTTGCCCTGGTCGGAATCGGCAATCGCATCGCGCTCGCCCATGATCTGTTCCAGCAACGCACCCTTGCCGCCTTCCCACAAGGCGATACGTTCGCGCACGCGCCGGTCGAGCTGGCGGAAATTGTGTTCCACCTCGCGAAAATCGGAGAGCAATTCGCGGGCGCCCTGCATGAACAACTGAAAACGGTCTTTCAGCGCCGTGGCGTCCAGCAGCGGCACATCGCCCGCCTGCACCCGCGCGATCTCGGCGTCGATTTCGTTGCGCTTTTTTTGCAACTCATCGATGCGCCTGGCCGGGTCCGCCTCGCTGCCGTCGCTCATCTGCTTCAGCAGCTCGAACAGCGTCAGCAGGCGCGATTCGGTGCCGACGAACTGCCGCTCGGCAAGCTGCACCAGCCAGGCAATCGCCTTCTCGGTGGCCGGGGTCAGGTCGAATTGCGCCTCGTCGCTGCCGGGCTTGTAGAACTTGCGCAGCCACCCCTTGTCCGCCGCCGCCCAGTCGTTCAGATAGTCCAGCGCCGGCTTGGGAAAGGCCCCCTCGCCCCGTTGCAGGCGCAGCGCATACAGCTCGTCCCCCAGCGCCTCGGCCAGATCGGCCGCCGCCATTACCCGCACATTGGGCGCGACAAACACCCGCTGCAGAAAACCCGCCACCAGCGGCGCATGGTCCGAACGCAGCAGACGCCAGGCGGGGTGGTGGGTACGCAGGGTGTCGAGGGTGGCGAAGTCAAGGGTCATACTGCGGTCGGCAGAAAGAGGATATCGGGTTCGGGGGGCTTCCTTGGCCATCGGCTTGCGCTCAACCCATGGGTTGGCGTGGTTGTACGTTTGACTCGCCTGGTGGGGCGGCTACCGGCCGGTATGCGCCTGTAGTCTGTCGGGCTCGAGGCTGATCTGCGGCGCCAGCGGGAGAAACGGGCAAGCCTGTTCTCGTTTTGCCACTCGGTTCGCTACGATCGCTCAAGTCCGACAGGCTGCCGGTCTTACTTCTTTTGCAGGATTTGCTGAACTTTAAGCACATTCAGTGCCTGTTGCAGTTGATAATCACGCTTGGATGCCATTTCCAGCGGTGCTTCGGCATGCTGGCCATCGTCCGGGCCACTGTTTTTTGACTTGCCCGCCTCGCTGGATTTATCTGCATCGGCCGGCCGGACTTTACTGTCCTTGTCGGTTGCCTTGGGGCGTGCCTTGCCTGGTTGCTCTTCCTTGTTTTCCAGATGGCGATCCAGATCGGCTTCGCGAACACGCAGGCCTTGCGGCGCAGTGCTGAGGTTGACGATGGCCTCTTCAACTTCGACATCTGGGGTGATGCCCTTGGCCTGAATCGAGCGTCCGCTTGGGGTGTAGTAGCGGGCTGTCGTGAGCTTGATGGCCGTGGTGGCCGACAGTGGCAGCACTGATTGCACCGAGCCCTTGCCAAACGTCTGGGTGCCGACTACGATGGCTCGCTTGTGATCCTGCAGCGCGCCGGCAACGATTTCCGATGCGGAAGCAGATCCGGCATTTACCAGCACCACCATCGGTACTGTCTTGATTTCTTTGGGCAGGCTGGCCAGCGGGTCTTCCTTGAATCCCCTGACGTAGTCCTCCTTGTTGGTGAATTTGCGCATTTTTGAATCAGGGATGCGGCCGTCGGTGTAGACGACCAGCGAATTGGCCGGCAGGAAGGCCGCTGACACACCGACTGCGGAGTCCAGCAACCCACCCGGGTCATTGCGCAGATCCAGTACGATACCGTTGAGCGCGGATTTGTGCTGCTTGTAGAGGCTGTCGATCGCTTTGGCCAGATCCGGGGTGGTGTGTTCCTGGAATTGGGTAATGCGGATATAGCCGTAGCCATTGTCGAGCAGCTTGTGCTTGACGCTCTGGATCTTGATCACGGCACGGGTGACGCTGAAGGTCAGCGGCTTGGCTTCGCCCTTGCGCAACACGGTGAGCTTGATGCTGGTATTGGGTTTGCCGCGCATTCGTTTGACGGCATCATTCAGCGACAGTCCGCGTACATTAGTTTCGTCGAGCATGATGATCAGGTCGCCTGCTTTTACGCCTGCGCGGTAGGCCGGGGTATCTTCAATGGGCGATATCACCTTGACGAAGCCGTCTTCCATGCCGACTTCCAGGCCCAGACCACCGAATTCGCCTTGGGTGCTTTCACGCAGTTCCTTGAACGAGTCTTCGTCGAGGTAGAGCGAGTGAGGGTCAAGACCGAGCAGCATGCCGTTGATGGCCTCACGAATGAGCTTCTTGTCAGTGACACTTTCCACGTAATCGGATTTGATCCGGCCAAATACTTCGGTAAATGCACGCAGTTCCTCGATGGGTAGCGGCTGCATGGCCGCCGCACTGGCCGCCGGTGGATTCGGATCACGGTCGGCAACGGCGCTAAAGTTCAGGCTGATCAAAACACCGACTATGGCTCCGGCAGATACCAGGCTGAATTTCTGCATCGAGTTGCGCATGACTTGTCTCCTGTTGTGTGCGCGTGCAAAGCCAGTCTGCTGGCTTTGGTAGATATTGGGTTGCTGCGGCGCTGATCGTTACGGGAACCGCACCCACTGGGCGGGGTCGAGTGGTGCGCCCCGGTGGCGAATCTCGAAGTATAAACCGGTTTCCGCATTGCCACCGCTGTTGCCGGCGCGGGCGATGATGTCGCCCGCCTTGAGCGTAGCGCCAACCTGCCTGAGCAGCGCTTCATTATGGCCGTAAAGACTCATGTACCCCTGACCATGATCGACAATGATCAGGTTGCCAAAACCGCGCAGCCAGTCGGCAAACACCACCTGGCCATTGGCGATGCTGCGGATTTCTTCGCCGGTTCGGGTGCGCAGGAACATACCTTTCCAGGTGCCTGCGCCTTCTGCCCGATTACTGCCAAAACGATTGATGATTTCTCCGGATACCGGTTGCAGCAGCCTGCCGCGCAGGCTGTTGAAGGCTGCACCTGCCGGCAAAGTGGCCAGCGGCTGCCCTGATGCGGCGATTTCCGAGCCTTGCTGCGGCCTGGCCGTTTCGGCTGGCGGGGCGTTGGCAGCGGGTTTTCCGGCCACGCCAGCCTGCGCGGTTCGTGCCCGCTTCTCCCGAAGCTTTGCGGCACGCTGCCCGGCCAGCCTGGCGGCTTTCAGCCGTTGTTGTTCGGCGCGCTGTCGTTGTTCCATCAGCCGGTTGAGCTGATCAATCAGTCGGCTCAGCCGCTTTTCGTCTTCTTTCAATCTGGCGATCTGATTGCGCTGGGCGCTGATTTCGGTCGATATCTGCTGCAGCGTTTGCTGGCGAGTCTGCTTTTGCTGCTGCAGTGCCGATTTTTGGGCCGCTTTTTGTTGCCGAATCTGTGTCAATTGCTGTTCACGACGGGTGATTTCCGTGACCAGCGAGTCCAGTTCAGCCATTTCGTGCTGGAGTTTGGCAATGGCATCTTGCTGGGCGCGAGCGATGAACTGATAGTATTTAAGGTGGCGAGCGGCTTCGGTAGGGTCACCGGTACCGAGCAGCAGACGGGCAGCATTGCTGGCCGGTCTGCTCTGGTACTGGCTGCGCAACAGTCCAGCTAACTGCCGTTGGGCGTTGCGGGTTTGCTGCTGTCGGCTGCTTAGCCTGGCCCTGTATTGCTGCAATTGTGCCTGGGTGGCTGCCTGAGCGCTCGAGAGTTCTGCCAGTAGCCGGTTGGCGTTGCTGATGGCTTGTTCCGACGCTTGCAGGGCGTCGCGCGCTTCGGCCTTGGTTGCCTCGTTTTGCTGCAACTCCTGCTGCAGCGAGTCGATCTGGCTGCGCAGTGTCTGCAATTCAGCCTTGGGTTTGCCCGGTTCGGCCGGTTCGACAGCAGAATCGGCCGCATAGGCCGGCGCACCGTTCAGCGCCAGTGCGATCAGCAGACAATGGATCACGCGAGTTCGATCAGTGAATGGCCGGTCATTTCGACGGGTTTTGCCAGTCCCATCATGTCAAGCAGCGTCGGCGCAATGTCCTGCAGCGCGCCGCTGGCAGCCATCCGCGCTGGCCGACCGACATAGCAGCAGGGCACCAGGTTGGTCGTGTGTTGTGTATGAACCTGGTCATTGGTGGCGTCATGCATCATTTCGGCGTTGCCGTGGTCAGCCGTGATCAATACCTCCACGCCGTGGGCCCGTGCCGCAGCCACTACGCGACCAATGCAGATGTCCAGCGCTTCAATGGCCTGTTTTGCGGCTTCAAAATTGCCGGTATGTCCGACCATATCGCCATTGGCATAGTTGCACATGATGGCGGCGTACTGCCCGCTTTCAATTGCGGCGACCAGGTTGTCTGTTACCTCCGGAGCACTCATTTCCGGTTGCAGGTCGTAGGTGGCCACCTTGGGTGACGGGACCAAGATGCGGTCTTCACCAGCAAAGGGTTGTTCTTCGCCACCGTTGAAGAAATAGGTGACATGCGGATATTTTTCGGTTTCGGCAATCCGCAGCTGCTTCAGGCCGAGTTTGCCCAGGTACTCGCCCAGCGTGTTGTCGAAGTGCTGTGGAGGGAAGGCGACCGGGGTCTTGTAGTCCTCGCCATAGCGCGACATCGAGCAAAAATAGCCAAGCCTCGGCCAGATCTTGCGCTCGAAGCCACCGAAATCGGGCCAGGTCAGTGCCTGGGTGATCTGTCGGGCACGGTCGGCGCGGAAATTGAAGAAAATCACGGAGTCTCCGTCGGACAGCGGGGTCGCTGTACCGATCCGTGTCGGCTTGATGAATTCATCATTTTCGCCACGGGCGTAGGCCGCTTCCAGTGCCGATTCGGCGGTGTCGGCTGCAAAAGGGGCAATGCCCTGAGTCAGCATGTTATAGACCGGCTCGACGCGATCCCAGCGTTTGTCGCGGTCCATGGCGAAATAGCGTCCGGCAATGCTGCCAATTCGCGCGCCAGGGGTTGCCTGCAGGTGTGGACGAATGCGTGCGAGATAGGTTTCTGCACTGCGTGGAGGCGTGTCCCTGCCATCCAGGAATGCATGGATGACGACATCCTGTAGTCCCTGCTCGCGCGCCAGGCGCAGCAGGGCGAACAGGTGTTGTTCGTGGCTGTGCACACCGCCATCCGACAGTAGGCCCATCAAATGCAGGCGCTTTCCGGTTGTCTTGGCCTTGATGACTGCCTGCATCAGCGCGGGGTTGTGGAAGAAATCGCCGGTTTCGATGTCGTAATCGATACGTGAGATGTCCTGTCGCACGACCCGGCCGGCACCAATATTAAGATGACCGACTTCCGAGTTGCCAAATTGATCCTGCGGCAGGCCGACATACTGTTCGGACGCGTTGATCGTGGTGAAGGGATATGTTTTTGTCAGGGTATCCCAGTTGGGTTTGTGCGCATGCAAAATGGCATTGTCATTTCCTTCGGTGCGGTGACCGAAACCATCCAGAATGAGCAGGACGACGGGCTGTACGGCGTTCATGTTAGTTTACAAGGCTTTTACTGAATAAAAATCATGTGGTATTTTAGCAATTGTTTCGGCTTTGCGCGGCGTGGATTTTGGTTGAGTCATGTTGCGCTGCAAAATATGGCCGGCCAAATTGACTAGCAGTGTCCGATGCAATCCACCTTTCAATTGATGGATCAGGACGAGCAGATCGAACAGGCATCGCGTGCCATGAAGGCGATGTCCCATCCGCTGCGTCTGAAGATCCTGTGTGTCCTGGGCGACCGGGAAGTCAGCGTGCAAGACATTGTCGAACAGGTTGGCACATCTCAAAGCAATATCTCCCAGCATCTGGCGATCATGCGTGACAAAGGGGTGCTGCGCACCCGCAAGGATGCCAACCGCGTGTTCTATCGCGTCGGTGATGTGCGTACCCTTGAACTTGTGACGATGATGCGTGATGTGTTCTGCGGTTTTTCTGTCTGATCGGGCCTGAGCTGCCCTTGTCGGCTGGCCCGCCTACAAAGCGAACGTACCAGTGCTTGCGTTTGTTTGCTGGTTTGAATTAGAATATTCTAATAGAAATTCCTGGGTGGCTGGCAATTCAGTGGCTCAATTACGGTAAAGGTGGATATGAAGCGCGAACAACCGGATTTGTTGGTGGTCGATGAACAGGTCGAGCAGGCCTCGCGGGCGATGAAGGCGATGTCGCATCCTTTGCGGCTGAAAATATTGTGTGTGCTGGGCGACAAGGAAGTTAGCGTTCAGGATATCGTTGAGCGTGTTGGCACGTCGCAGAGTAATATTTCCCAGCATCTGGCCATCATGCGCGACAAGGGTGTGTTGCGTACCCGCAAGGATGCCAACCGGGTGTTTTACCGGGTTGGTGATGTGCGTACGCTGGAGGTGGTATCTCTGATCCGTGAGGTGTTTTGCGGATTTTGATGGTTTTGCTGGATATGGAAAGAACCTGGCGGCCGCGCTTAGCGCGGCCGCCGTTTTTTGGTGTGCCCGGCAGGGTGCGCTGACTTGTTGGTTGAAGGGCTTTGTCTTCGCTGCTTGGCCAGGATACTTGTCAGTGGGCGTCCAGATTGCCTACGTAACCTCGATGTCTCATCATCAGCAGCAAGGGCAGGGCGCACGCCAACAGGATGCCGAACGACAGGAATAGTTTGGCAAAAGTCAGCATCATTGCCTGTTTGTCGACGGTCAGGCTGAGCAGCGCCACGGCTTTTTGCTGGATGGCCGGGCCGATTTCGCCGCGGCTGGCTAGCCAGTGCTGGTATTGCTGAAGCCGGAGCAGGGTGCCCGGGTCGTTGCTGGCCAGATGTTCTATCAGCGAGGCGCGCTGGCTGTGCTGCAGGACGGAAAACGACGTTGCGGCCGTGGCGATGCCGACACTTCCCCCAAGCATGCGGGTGAGGTTGTAGATGCCGCTGGCGTTGCCGATGTTCTCCACGCTCATATTGGCCATGGCCAGGTTGTTGAGCGGCATGAAGATCAGACCCAGGCCAAAGCCCCGCAGTACCAGTGGCCAAAAGAAATCATTGGCGCCGCTTTCGGTGGTGAAATGGTTGTGCAGCCACATGGCGTAGCAGAAGCACAGGGTTCCGATCAGAACCAGTCCTTTGGCCGAGACGCCGCGTGCCATCAGCTTGCTCGACATGGCTAGCGCGATGGCGGTAGCAATGGCGGTGGGCAGGATGAACATGCCGGTCTGGAATGCAGTGAAGCCCATCAGTGCCTGGGCGTAAACCGGGAACATGAATATGGTGCAATACAGGACTGCTCCGGTAAAAAATGCATAGATCAATCCGGAGCTGAACTGGGCATCACGCATTACGCGCAGGTCGACGATGGGGTGGGCGGTTTCCAGTTCGTGGATGACGAACCAGTAGAGTGCGACAAAGGCGCTGAGACTGAGGGCGATGATTTCTCGCGATTCGAACCAGTCAAGGCGTTCGCCACGTTCTAGCATGGTTTGCAAGGAGCCGATCCCGATGGCCAGCAGCAGCAGGCCGATGTAATCGATCTCGGTCGCTTTTTTTTGTACCGCAGAATCCGGGACGAATGCCAGTGTCAGCAGCAACGCTGCGATGCCGAACGGCAGGTTGATGTAGAAAATCCACGGCCAGGCATAGGCGTCGGTCAGCCAGCCGCCCACGGTTGGGCCCAGTGCCGGCCCGGCCATGATGCCCATGCCGAAAATGGCCATTGCGGTTCCGGCCTCGGCGGGAGGGAAGGTTTCGAACAGTGTGGCCTGGGCCGTGCCCAGCAAGCCGCCGCCGCCCAGGCCCTGGACGATCCGCCAGAATACCAGCGATTCCAGTGAGCTGGCGCTGCCACAGGCCATTGAGGCTATGGTGAACACGAGGATCGACAGGGCAAAGTAGTTGCGTCGGCCGAGCTGGTTAGCCAGCCAGCCGCTGATTGGCAGCACGATGACGTTGGCGACGACATAACCGGTAGATACCCAGGCGATCTCGTCCAGCGTGGCGCCCAGTGAGCCCATCATGTGTGGGACCGCGACGTTGACGATGCTGGTGTCCAGCAGCTCCAGCACACAGGCGATGGTAACGGTGATGGCGATGATGAACCGGTTGTTGTGAATGGCTTGCGGTGTCTGGCTGCGTGAAAGGGCTGGCAGGATCGGGCGCATGACTCAGTTGCTCAGCCGATGTCGATCGAGGCAAATACGCTCAAGCCAGGCCGCAGGGGCAGTCGTTGCCGGGCATCGCTATCGAGCCGGATCTTGACCGGCACCCGTTGGACTACTTTGGTGAAGTTTCCGGTTGCGTTGTCGGGCGGTAGTAGTGCAAATTTGGCGCCGGTCGCGCCTCCTACCGATTCGACCTTGCCTGGCAGAGGCTGTCCCGGATAGGCATCGACGGTGATGCTGACTGGATTGCCTGGCTTGATCTTGCCGATGTCGGTTTCCTTGACGTTAGCCACCACCCAGACATCGTCACTGGCTACGATGCTGAACAAGGTTTGCGCTGGCTGAACCAGTTGCCCGGCTTCGACCTGTTTTTTGCTGATCATGCCGCTGACCGGTGCCAGCAGCCGGGTATCGGCAAGCTGGATGGCTGCGAGCTCCCGTTGTGCCTGGACGGCATCGACCTTGGCGCGGGCGCTGCGCAGCGCTGCGGAATACAGGGTAACCTGTTCGCCGGCGGCGCTTGCACTGTCGCGAGCGGCTTTCAGTTGCGCCTCGGCAGATCGTACGGCCGTTTCTGCCGCTTCCAGTTGCTGTGCCGAGGCCATGTTCTGCTGGGCCAGCGAACGCACCCGATCCTGATCACTACGGGTTTTTTGCAGATTGGCTTCGATCTGCCGGATGGTCGAGGCAGCGGCTGCGGCGTTGGCCTGGGCGACGTTGATCTGCGCCATCGCCTGGCCAACACTCTCGCCTTTGGCGGGCTTGCCGGCGGTGGCGACGGCAATGGCCAGCTCGGCTTCGGCCTGTTGCAGGCGTGCCTGGTAGTCCCTGTCGTCGATCTGCACCAGTACATCGCCGGCCTTCACCTGCTGATTGTCGGCGATGGCCAGTGTTCTGACATAGCCGGCTACTCGTGGCGCAACCGGCACGATGCGCCCTTCGATCTGGGCGTTGTCGGTGGTGACGTAGTGCTGTCCGTGCCACCACCGGTAGGCCAGGGTGGCGCCAATGCCGGCCAGCGCAAGCGCCAGAATCAGCCGGGCGGCTGTTTTGCGCGGGCGTGGGGTGTCGTTGCTCATGGTGGGGTCTCCGTTATGGTTATCAGGCCTTCAGGCCGCGGATCAGCAGATCCAGATGGAATTGGGTAAAAGCGGGCAAATCCAGCCGCTCGCGCCGGTACGGCCCGAAGCTGTGGTTCCAGATGGTTTGCAGGATGATGGGCGACATGATTTCCTTGATGGCGTATTCGATATTCACCGGGCGGAATTCGCCTCGCTCGACCCCGCGCTGCAGCACATCACCGAACACCCGTCGAATCCGGTAGATCACTTCATCCAGATAGAAATGGGCCAGCTCGGGAAAATTACCCGCTTCAGCGACAACCAGTTTCGACAGCCCGTTGGCTGGCGATTCCTGAATCAGCCGCACCCATTCACTGACCAGCATCAGTAGCAATTCCGTGGCTGGGCGCTCGGTGTCGGCGACGATGGTCTCGGCCATCTGGATCGACGGCAATACGGTCTCCCGGACGGCTGCCTTCAGCAGCTCTTCCTTGCTGGGGAAATACAGGTACAGGGTGCCTTTGGTCACGCCTGCCTGGCGGGCGACTTCGTCCAGCCGCGTGGCTGCGTAGCCTTTCTGGATGAATAGCTTGAGCGCCGCCTGGGCAATTTCGGAGGGGCGGGCTTCCTTGCGGCGTTGCCAGCGGCGGGCTGGGGGAGGGGATGTCTGCATGGCTTTTAAATAACTAACTGGTCGGTTAATTATTTTCGCCGGCGCATCTCCTGTCAATGGCGTGGAGGGCGGAGTCGGGTGGCTGATCGACCTGCAGGCCAATACAGAAGGGGCCTGCAGCCGGCCTGCAAGGCACGTCTACATTGCCTTGCAGGCCGGCTGCTACTTGTGCAGCCGTTGTAGCATCTTGGTGAAAATACCGCGCAGCAAATCGATTTCTTCGTTTTCCAGCTGGCTGCGCTGAAACAGGCGGCGCAATCTGGGGAGCAGTCGCTTGGGGTTGGCCGGGTTGAGATAGCCAATCTGGATCAGCGTTTTTTCAAGGTGTGCCAGCATGCCTTCGACTTGTCCCCGGGTGGCCAGTGCGGGTGTCTGCGGCCAGTCGATAAACCGGTCTTGGCCGGTGGCCATGCGCAGCTCGTAAGCCAGTAGTTGTACGGCAGCCGCCAGATTGAGCGAACAGTAATCAGGGTTGGTCGGTACATGCACCAGCAGGTTGCATTGCAATACCTGCTCGTTGCTCAGACCGTTGGTTTCGTTGCCGAATACGATCGCGATCTGGTTGTCACTGGCCCGTTCGACCAGCTGGCTGGCGGCGTCGCGCAGGTTGGCTGCCGGCAGCGACATGTCGCGCCGGCGCGCCGTCATGGCGGCTGCGAAGCTGACGTCGCTGAGTGCCTCCTGCAGCGAATGGCAGACCACTGCCTGCTCCAGCACATCATCTGCACTGCTGGCCAGCGCCGTGGCGTGCGGGTCAGGAAAGGACTGTGGGTTAACCAGGTACAGTCGATGCAGTCCCATGACTTTCATGGCACGGGCGGCAGAGCCAATATTGCCAGGGTGACTGGTGTGGCAAAGCACGATGCGGATGTGGTCGAGCATGGGAGTCATTACAATCCGGGCAGGGGGCAAGGTCGTCATTTTACGCGATCCCACAGGCTTGGTCGGCATTGGCCGGCCTGAAGTCGATTTGTGCTGCGCTGCAGCAGTGGTCGCCCTATAATCGCTGCTTTTACCGAATGGCAATAAAACAATAATGATTGGACGCTTGATTCGAAAAGTGTTCGGCAATGGTAGCGACAAAGGGCG
>CAZBWH010000087.1:0-7360 GCA_964495595.1 uncultured Burkholderiales bacterium
AGCGACGGACTGTTAATCCGCAGGTCCCTGGTTCGAGTCCAGGTCGGGGAGCCAAATCGATACTGCCAATTGGCTAGATGTTTATAGCACCATTCTGTTGGCTCAGCTTAAAAACTTGTTCCCTGATAGCTCAGTCGGTAGAGCGACGGACTGTTAATCCGCAGGTCCCTGGTTCGAGTCCAGGTCGGGGAGCCAATCAATTCCACTCTGAACCGACACTAAGTGGTGTCGATTCAATACCTTATCGGGCTGGCATTCTATCTGAATATCATCGCCAATTACGATTCGATCAATAAAGCTGCTGAAAAGCCCCGTTTCTTTGAAACATCTTCGCATTGTTCGATTATTTTACGAATCATGCCGGAAGCATTCGCAATTTTGGCGTCACTGATTCCAGATTTACTTCGTCGCAAGCCCCCAAACCATCAATCGCACGCTCAGCATTTTTTATCTGATCGTTTAACTCACGTAATCGGGCAGTGAGATCGGATAGGTTTGGCACATCCTTGCCGTGCAGCTCCAGGATATCGAACAGATTCTTGCGACGAGTCCGAAGATTTCCCAACTCGCGCTGCAATGCCTGCGTTCTGCCTTTTACCGCCGATGCGATCTGCCCCGCCGCCTTGTGGATCTCTGCAATGGCGTCCCGGACCCGTTGCAGCGTCAAAATACGCCCCATGATGACGTCCGTCAGGTAACTGTCGATCTCCCGTGCCGGGTAACGTCGGTTCTCGCAGCCCATACCCTGGAGCGCGGAACGGCAGTTGTAGTAGCTGTAGGTCTTACTACGGCCGGTGGCAGTTTCTATCTGCATCGCTGCACCACACGAGGCGCAGCGCAACAGGCCTGTGAATACATAGGTTGATTTCGCGCTGCCTTTTCCGTTTCGATCACGCGATTGAATCATGTTCTGGATCCGGTCGAACTCTGCAGGCGGAATGATTGCCTCGTGGCTGGGCGTCCTTACCCAGTTTTCTTCGTCTACGTCTGTACCATCGTGGCGCACCCTGCCAAACACCGTTAAACCGGCGTAAACCTCCGACTTCAGCATGTTGGCCATCTGGTTACGGCTCCATGGCTTGGCATCCCGAGTGGATCCCTGTTCGTTCAGCTGCATGGCGATCGCCTTGGCTCCAAGCCCAGACGCTGCCAGCTTGAACGCAATCCGAACCACCGTCGCATCGCCCTCCTGAATTGCCAGCCGCTTGCGCTTTCCATCCAGCACCGCCTTGTAACCGAACGGCACGCGGCCACCGTTGAAATATCCCTCCCTGGCGTTTTTCAGCATCGAACGACGGGTGTCATGCGATATGGTTCGACTCTGGTGCCATGTCCGAGCTTGGATTTTGGTAACCCAAGGCACTTCCAATCTGGAAGGACCTTAGCCACGGCACCCCGTGCAAATCGACCACGTCGAATTCAACGTCTTCAAAAACCAGAACGGCGGCTGTGCTAGCGTCCAGTGGCCGTGCCCCGCCGGGGCGGGGGTGCAGGCGGTGGCAAAGTTCCTGTACGCCAAGGTGATCCGCTCCGCGCTGATTCGCGGCAAACTCAAAGCTGGCGAACTGCCGCCACTGCAAGACGGCGACGAGGCGCTGGCCAACTTCGAGCCGCAAGCCCTCAAAGTAGACGGAGCCCCCGCCCCGGAACAAATGTTCTCCCCCTTCGAACGCGAACTGATCGACCAACTACGCGACATGACCCCGGAAATGCGCGAAGCAATGATGACGCTGGCGAAGCGCAAATAACAAAGGGCGTACCAATCTGATACGCCCTTGCCAAAGACAAAGGGGTCCGCAATCTGCGGACCCCTTCTATTTATCGTTACGTAACGGTAATCAATACTTCAAGCCGCCCGCATCGCCGGGTGCTCTCGCGCAATCTGCACGGTTTCAGTCAGCATCGCCACATCAAAGCCGCCAATGCCGCCATGTTCCGCCAGCAGTGCTTCGGCACGCGCATCCAGCCGCGTCAGCTCTTGCCGCTGTGCTGCTGTCAGGTCTGCCGTTGCCAGATCGGCGCGGGCATCGCGCATCAGGTTACTGTCCTGATCGTCTGGCGACCAGTGATCAAGCATCACCGAATAGTCGCGCAAGCGTGTCTCGGGTGTCGGGTGTAAACGTGTGCTCATAAATCGAATCTCCCGCTTTGCGGTGGTTGTCGGCAAATCCGGGTTTGCCTGGATCTGTCTGGTAAGACGTGACAATCTGCCCTTCGTTCCCGACGATCACCACCCAGTTTCTGGCAGTCATGGCAACCATGCCGGATAGTAAGTCGCCAGTGCCGGGTATCGCCAGCGTCATTTGCGTGGCAATCGCCAGCGTATCGAATGTCAGTGCTGCCCACTCCTGTTCACTGTCGGCATGCGCCATTTTTAGGCGCTTGGCGGCGTGACGATCAAAATGGGCGGGCGATTGAAACAGGCCGCGCAGCAATGCTTCGTCCTGCATGCCTGCCGCTTAGAGTTCGTTCGCCTTGCCAATGAGCCGGCCAATCAGTTGTTCCGCTTTGTTGCTGTGCTCGTTTGGCATGGCCTGATTATAGCGCTGCGTGATTCGCGCAGTGGCCTGCTCCTGTGTCTCCACCCCCGCCCGATCTTCCTCTGTCACATCCTCCTCAAACACCGCCACCACATAACTCAGCGTATTCGGGTGTGCAGGCCAAGGGTTTTGGCCCGGTGGATACACGCCCTTGCCCAGGCCAAACAAGTTGGCTGTGGCGTGCACGTCGCAGATATCCGGCTCCGGATGGCGTGGCGATAGCAGGAAACGGGTGCCGACGCAGCCCGGCGTGGATTCGGCGCCTGGCCTTCTTCCACAACCTTGGCCGTCATGCCCATATCGGCCAGCGATAAAGTGTTACGTGACAGAAATCCACCGAGCGGCTTCAGCAATGGATGCGCGCTGATTTCCTGCA
The DNA here is from genome assembly GCA_964495595.1 of uncultured Burkholderiales bacterium. Taxonomy (GTDB): domain Bacteria; phylum Pseudomonadota; class Gammaproteobacteria; order Burkholderiales; family SCOH01; genus CALMFQ01. The sequence continues at coordinate 2,917 of CAZBWH010000087.1, forward strand.
GAATCCGCCGCTGGCCGTCGTCGTCTTCATACTTGGCCACCTGCAGCACGCCGTCCTTGTCGGTGTACCACTGCGGTTCCACGATCTTCACGCCATCGGCAATGATGGTCTGCAGCATCTGCTGCACCACCGCCACCGTGCCGGCCTGCAGGCCTGCGAATATCTCGGTCAAGTGCTTCGGATCGCGTTGTTCAAATGCAGCATGGGCAGTCATGAATAACTGAGTCTGCCGCACACAGCACGGCTGCGTGGCGCAGTAATCACGATCGACATCACAGGTTTTGCAAAAGGCGTAGCCGTCTGGCTTGGAGGGGAAATATGTCCCTGTCTTGGCGTGCAGTCCGGTCTTCATCGCATTGAAGCGAGTCCGCATTGCCTCTTCCGGAGTCGGATGGCCTGCCAGATTGGCTGCCGTTGCCGCTTTTCCTTCCGGAGTTTTCGGCCCTGTTGACGATATCCAGGCACGCATCAACGCTCGATGCCAGCCGGCCTGTGACGTTGACTCATGGCAAATTGGGCACGGTGCGAAATAGCGATACGGATGCCAGTCACAACCGGCATCGTCATGTGTTTCTGCCGGGGTCGCGTCAAACGTCCAGCGGCACGGCCGACAGTGGAACGTGACTTCGGAAACAGGTCTGGATAAATCGCAGTTTTTGCCCATGCTGACGATGATGCCGCCGTCCGGCAAGACAAAAACAGGGGGGGGGGCGCACGACTTAGGCCGATTTTTGCCTAGATCGAGCGCAATCAGGCAGTTTTACATGTAGAATAACGGTTCGCAGTAGAGCCCTAACGGGGAGCCAATTTCCGGAAACGGAATCAGCCTTTCTGCGCAATGATTCATAATGATCGCTTGTGACATTCGCTCAATTGGCCTGCAACATATTCAGCCTTTCAACTCGCTGTCTTTCCGCCAATGATTCGGATCTGCTAACGTGACATCCCATATTGCGGACCCGTCTATTCAGTCATGGCTGCTTTGCTGCAATCACTGGCCGGCATGGATCGAGGACTGCTCCGGGCAGATTATTGCTTCAAATGCGGCCTTTGATGCCTGCGCATTTGACCCTTGCATTACACCACCAACCGGCACTGAAACAAGTGGGCGTAATTTCTCCATCCTGCTCGCACACCCGACCAGCCCTCCCTCGCCGGCATGGGTCATTCGGCTGGCACACCCGGCCAACAATGGCGAAATCGCGCATTTCTGCATTGCCCTTGCCACGGATAGCGTTCATCCAATACTGGAAGTCGACGATCTGCCGATGGCCGCCGCCATCACCACCCAGGACAGCACTTCGGTCAATCAACACTGGATTGCCTTACTCGGATACCCTGCCGACTTTTATCGGCAAAATGCCGACTGGATGGCCCAGCTGTTTGGTACCTTACCTGGAATAGGCCAGGACAAGGATTACGAAGTTCAATTGACGCTGCAAGCCATTGCAAATGGCGGCGATGTCAGGACACTAGACATCTGGCAACTCACCCGCCAACATCAGGCGATATTGCTAGCCTGCCCAGCCAGGCATGAACCAGACAGGAGGCCTCTTGTGCATCAAGGCGACAGATCAACGCTGGCACTGATCTGCGCTGGAGTAGGCGTATGGGACTGGACACTTGGCGCGGACACGGTAGCTCTGTCTCCACAATTCAACCTTCTTGCGGGACAAGAAGCACACTGGCAGACCTGCTCATTCGATGATTTTTTGAATCTGTTTACGGAATCTCATCAGGACAGGATTGCCGACTACATTCAATCTCACTTGGTCGCCAATACCGAGATCAATATCCGCTGCCAGCTAAAATGCGGCTCGAATCGCTTGCGCTGGGTCGAAATGCGTGGAATGGTTACCCGGCCCGCATCCAATCAGGACCGCCACCTGATTGGCACGATCCAGGACATCACCTCACACAGAGATGCCCAACAGGCCCTCACTCATACCGAGCACAAGCTCCATACGTTCAAGCAGGTGGCTCATCTTGGACACTGGGAATGGACACCGTCAGGCAACCGGCTGGACTGGTCCGCCGAAATGTATACATTGCACCGCCTGCCTGTCGGACGACCGGATCTAGGCCTGGATCTGACTTCATTCACCGCGCTTGTCTTTCCACCAGACCAGGAAAACGTTAGACGACTACTGCATGAATCCATGTGTGAACGTGCCTACCGTTCAATCGAATACCGGATAAGTTGCCAGGATGGCCGATTGGCCGATATCTGGTTGACTAGCTATCCGCGCATTAATTCTTCGGGAGAACTGCTCTCGCTGTATGGAACAGCCCAGGAAGTCACCGAACGCAAAAACATTGAACGGCAAATTGCCGGCGAGAAGAAGATTCTGGAATGGATCGCCAGCAATTCGTCTCTGGGTGACACTCTGAATGAGCTATGTAGCGTGATCGAGAACCTGCTACCGGGCGCCTTCGCCTGCATTCAGCTGATCGAACCACCTGATGACGCCTTTGTCATCGCAGCCGCCCCCAGTCTGCCAGCCGCTTTGCAACAGGCGCTTGCAGACAGGCATCTAGATCCCTACTCCGGTAGTGCCGCAGCGGCAGTCATCCTGCGAAAAACCATCATTTCGGAAGACATCACCAGTGACCCGGTCTGGGCGTCAGTACGTTACCCCGTTCTGAACTGCGGCATGCACGCCTGCTGGGCGACACCAGTCATTTCGCGCTCAGGACAGATTGCCGGGGCACTCAGCATATTTCTCACCAGCCGTCGGCGAGCCAATCCGTTTGAATGTGGGCTGCTTGATCGAATGGCACACCTCAGTGCAATCGCAATCGATAATCATGCGGCAGAAGCCGCACTGAGGCAAAGTGAGGAGCGATGGCTTTTTGCGCTGGAAGGCAGTCGAAATGGCGTCTGGGATTGGCTGATCGAACGCAACGAAGCCTTTTACTCCGCCCAGTATGAAGCCATCCTGCAACTGCCGCCCGACGAGCATCTCGAAACACGCATCGACAGCTGGTTCGCACTGGTCCACCCGGACGATCGGATTGCAATAGAACAATCCATCTCAACCTGTCTTGCTGGCGAACAGGATGACATCAATGAGGAATTCCGGATTCGTTGTGGAACTGGCCGCTACTTGTGGGTCATGATCCGGGGAAAAATCATGGCCCGCTCTCCGAGTGGCAATGCCATACGCATCATTGGAACATTGACCGACATCTCTACCACCAAGCAAACGGAAAGACAGCTCAGGCTGAATGCTCAGGTGTTTGAGCATGCCGGCGAAGGAATCCTGATTACCGACCGATTCAACCGAATTATTTCCGTTAACCAGGCCTTTACGCGAATTACGGGCTATGAACTGACTGAAGTCCTCGGTAAGACACCGGCCATCCTGTCATCCGGCAAGCATGATGAAGTGTTCTATCAGTCGCTCTGGACAGCAGTCATGCAGCACGACTATTGGCAAGGAGAGATATGGAACAAGCGTAAAAACCGGGAGGACTACCCCGAGTGGCTGACCATCACCGCCGTTCGTCAAGCAGATGGGCAGATCAGCAACTTTATCGGCTCGTTTTCCGACCTCAGCGAACGCAAAAAGCAGGACGATCATATTCAGTTCCTGGCCAATTTTGACCGACTGACCCACCTGCCGAACCGATCCCTATTCCGGGACCGGGCCGAAAACGCAATTGTTGCCGCTCAACGTACCCAGACCAGGCTGGCCATCATGGTCATCAACCTTGATCGATTCAAAACCATCAATGATTCACTCGGGCACCATACCGGAGATCAATTACTGCAGGAATCAGCGGCACGTCTGTCAGCTCACATTCCCGATACGAGTACGGCCGCACGCTTGGGTAGCGACGAGTTTGCCCTGTTGCTGAGTGAAATCGAGCAGCCATCAGACGCAGCAAACCTGGCCCATGCCATTCTCGAACAGCTGAAAAAACCCATCCATCTCGCTGCCATGGATCTTCGGGTCACCGCCAGCATTGGCATCGCCCTGTTCCCGGAAGATGGAAACAACTTCGAGAACCTGATGCTTCATGCAGATCTTGCCATGCATCACGCCAAAGCTTCCGGACGTGGCAAGTACCAGTTTTTCACAGAAAATCTGAACGCCAGTATTCTTGAGCAACTGAAACTGGAAAATGCCTTACGGCAAGCACTCGAAGGCAATCAACTCCAGATCCATTTCCAGCCTCAGTTCGATGCTCGCACCCGTTTAATGACCGGTGCCGAGGCTCTGTTACGCTGGCAACACCCCGAGCTAGGTACGATTTCGCCGGCCAGATTCATTCCCGTTGCCGAACAAGGGCGGTTGATCACACAAATAGATCACTGGGTATTAAACAGAGTCTGTCAACATATGGCGGAATGGCTGCAAGACCGATTGCCCCCCCCCCCCCTTGCCCGGAAGGGTTGGGGGGGCCCAGTGCGGATCCGGGGATTTGGTGGGGCCGGGGG
>CAZBWH010000087.1:7370-12039 GCA_964495595.1 uncultured Burkholderiales bacterium
CCCCCATTGCCATCAATGTTTCTGCCGCCCAATTCATCAACAAGGAATTTGTTCATACCATCATCCAATGCACCTCAAGCTATGGCATTCCGGCCAGGTTACTGGAATTGGAACTGACAGAGAGCACTTTGATGCAGGATGTACAAAATGCTGTCGAATCGATGAGTTTGTTACGAGCGCACGGATTTCGTATTTCAATTGACGATTTTGGAACAGGCTATTCCAGCCTCAGCTATCTGAAGCGCTTCCCAATAGACAAGCTGAAAATAGACCAATCATTCATTCGCGAATTACCATGCGATGAAGATAGCGCAGTCATCACCAACGCCATCATTTCACTGGCCCACAACCTTCAACTGAAAGTGATTGCCGAGGGTGTCGAAACGCAGGCCCAGTTCGACTACCTGTCGCAACACGGTTGCAATGAAGTGCAGGGATTTCTGTTCAGCAAACCTCTGACATCACAAGACTTTACCAATCAGTTGTACGGCGGCATTGGCTCACTCACATAATCGCTGAATCCACGCGTAAAGGAACTCAACATGAACGGCGACACACTGACCTCCACCCTGGCTTCATTAGGCGCGCAACTGGATGTAAATGGACAGGCCATCCACTTCGGCAACCCGGGCCAGGAACTGCTTGCAACCCAGACCGGCTCCGTAGTTTCCTGGCTAGGCTCGTCCGCGCTGATCCAATTCAGTGGCGAGGACGCACAAGTGTTTCTTAACAGCCTGCTATCCAGCGACGTCAAACACCTTGAGGTAGGCCAATCCCAATACACGACATTTTCCACTCCGAAAGGCCGCATGTTGGCCAGTATGCTACTGAGCCGTACCGACGATTCCTTCATGATGCAGCTGCCGAGCAGTCTGCAGCCCGCCATGCTGCGCAAATTGTCAATGTACATCCTGCGCTCAAAGGTTAAGGTCACTGACGCGAGCACACAGTACATGATATTCGGTGTTTCCGGCCCGCTAACGAGAGCAACTCTCATCCATTGCTTTGGCAACGCCCCGAATGCAGATCAAACCAATCTTCGGGCCAGCGAAACCATGCTGATCCAGACTACGGCCGGCCTGCATTATCTCTATGTACCAACGGAAGCGGCTGCCAGCAGCCTGCGTCGGCTGCACGACGCCGGCCTGATACTGGTTGGCGAAAACGCTTGGCGCAACCTCTCCCTGCGTACCGGGTTCACCTGGATCTATCCGGCAACGCAGGAGCAATTTGTTCCACAGATGGCAAACATGGATCTGGTTGGCGCCGTCAATTTCAAAAAGGGCTGCTACCCGGGTCAGGAAATCGTGGCGCGCACCCAGTATTTGGGAAAGCTGAAAAGGAGAATGTACCGCGTAAGCATTGATTGCCCAATCTCAATGGCAGCGCCAGGAACTGAGCTATTCAGCGATACCTTACCCGACCAGGCGATCGGCATGATAGCCGATAGCGCCCCGATCGCCACCGGGGCAACCGAAGCACTGGCAGTCATCCAAAGCAACTGTTGGGAAAAAGAGATATATATCGGCTCGTCCGACGGCCCGCAGCTACAGCAACTTGCATTACCTTATCCAATGGAATAGCAAGTCACCGGGCAGTTAAAGTTCCGTGCTGGCGACTCACTGGCGTGCCGCGCCAGCCGGTACTTATGAATTCACGAATCAGAACGACGATCTGACGGTACACGGACAACGCGACGCTCCGGTGTCAATCGCTCCATCGCGACAAAAAGCAAAACGCCAGTGATGATGATTTCAACCAGTAATGTCATGATTTTATACCTTGATATCTACGCTGTTGCCCAAGGCGGGAGGATTGGTGTACTGGACAGGTTGTGGCGGCGTGACCGAATTCAATAGCTGAGTCACACTCGCCGACTGTACCTCTACCCCCTTTTTGAAGGCATACACGCCAGCAGCACTGTTGACGGCACTTACATTTCCACTCGCATCCATGATTCACCCCCTCTTCTAGCGAGTCGACCCCGCTACTGGCTTGATCCAGCCGCAGATTAGATGCAGCATTCAACGCTCACCAACCTAAGGCATACGATCAACTTTAGAGTGATTATAGCTGCCAGAAACCCGCTTGCCAACACAAAATTAGATTATTATGATTTTCTAATCATACAGACAGGGGTGATTTCTGCACATGCAGCTTGATCATTGACATCGATGGGCCTGCAATCGCTAGCCACACTATCTTGTCGATTTCCCGGAAGTTGATTTGCGTCAGCAACATTTTCCCTCGCCCATCCTATCCTGATGTCTTTGCATCCAAGCACAGCCTGACATAAGCATGAAGGATGTGCGCAAGTCAGTACTGACACAGAGAAAATGCACCACAGGAGGCGTAATTGAGCATACCTACCGTTTTCAATTCGATTGAGACTTGCGTCGATGCACTGATAGCAACCGTCGGCAGCCACATCGTACTGGGAATTCCGCTGGGCATTGGCAAGCCGAATCGCTTGGTCAATGCACTATATCAACGGGTCAAGTCAAACAGAGGACTCAAGCTAAAAATCATAACTGCGCTATCCCTGGAAAAACCACATGGCCACAGTGATTTGGAAAAGCGGTTTCTTGAGCCGTTTGTTGAACGTGTATTCGGAAACTATCCGGATCTGGATTATGTCACAGATCTGCGCAATAACTGCCTGCCTGCCAATATTGAGGTGTCCGAGTTTTTCATGAAAACGGGCGACTATCTGGACAATGCTGATGCCCAACAGCACTACATCTACTCAAACTACAGCCACGTTGCCCGTGACATGCTGGTTCAGGGAGTAAATGTGATGGCGCAAGCCGTAGCCGCCAGGGAAGTTGATGGCAAATTGCGGCTATCGCTCTCCTCCAATCCCGACGTTACGCTGGACGCGCTGGATCTGATCCGAGCCGACAAGACCCGACAAGTAATCACTGTGGCAGTCATCAACAACGAAATGCCGTTCATGCCCAATGAAGCAGACATTCCCGCGGACAGCGTTGACTTCCTGGTGACTGACCCGGCAGCGACGCATACGTTGTTCGCTCCACCGAACATGAAGGTCACCCTGCAGGACTATGCGATCGGGTTGCATGCCAGTGCGCTGGTCAAAGATGGCGGCACCCTGCAAATCGGAATCGGATCATTAGGGGATGCTATCGCCCGGTCCATCATCATTCGTGAAATGCATAACAGCAGCTACTACCAGATCATCCAGCAATTATCCGGTGGGCAACCTAATCCGCTGAGCGAGTTCGAGCGGTTTGAACAGGGGATCTATGGTGCATCGGAAATGTTTGTCAATGGATTTATGCAACTCATTGAAGCAGGCATCATTCGCCGTGAGGTTTTTAATGACGTCACTCTGCAGAGCTTGATCAATGACAAACTGATCACACTCGAGATAACACCAGCCATGCTTGATTTACTGGTTGAACGTGAAGCAATTCAATCCCCCTTACGCAAGCGGGACTTCAACTACCTCAAACAGCATGGCATTTTCAATGATCAGGTCGAATGGCAGGGCGGGGAGCTGGTTATTGGCGACAAACGAGCGACGGCGAGCCTTGACCACCCGGACAGCCGGCTGTTTATCCACAAAAACTGCTTGGGTAAAACACTGCTGGGGGGCATTTTCATGCACGGAGGTTTTTTCCTTGGCCCACAGGATTTTTATCGCAAACTACGGGAAATGTCTCCCGACATACTGGCTAAAATAGGGATGAGCCGGATTGGATTTATCAACCAACTATATGGCCACGAAGAGATTGCCAGCCTGCAACGCAAACATGCACGCTTCATGAACACCACCATGATGGTTACTTTGCTCGGAGCCGCCGTTTCGGACGGGCTAGATTCTGGGAAACTGGTTTCTGGCGTAGGAGGACAGTACAACTTCGTCGCAATGGGCCATGCACTCCCGGACGCGCGGTCGATTCTGATGTTGCGCGCAACACGACTCCAGCACGGCAAACTGATTTCCAACATTGTGTGGAACTATGGCCACACAACCATCCCTAGACACCTGCGCGACATTGTCATTACCGAATACGGGGTTGCCGACCTTCGCGGGCAAAGTGATTCTGAAGTCATCAAACGCTTGTTGGCAATTGCAGATTCACGCTTTCAGGACGAGTTACTAACTATTGCAAAACAAAACGGAAAAGTGGCAAGAAGCTATGAAATTCCAACGTCACAACGCAGCAACCTGCCTGACATCGTTGAATCAAGGCTGATACCCTGGCGTGATTTGGGACTGCTGCCAGATTTTCCGTTTGGGACAGATTTCACTGATGATGAACTCACCATCGTTCGCGCCCTGCAAAAGCTGAAACATGCAACCGAGCACCCGTTGGAGCTGGTAAAAATGATTCTTGGCAATATCTTTTCCGATAAACAAGTGCCAGAAAAATATCTTGAGCGCATGCATCTGGAAGAGGCTCACAGCATCAAATTGAAACTGCTGAAAAAGCTGTTTGTCGGCAACCTTTAGCAATCGGTGTTCCATGCGTAACGCGGCGCGATAATTGGCACAATGAGCTTCCCCCGGAATTTCGTCTGCCAAAAGGAGGGTGTCCGGAATTTTGTGTAAACGGAGTTGAAACTAGTGCTGCGTCATCCGGTCTTTGAGCTTCCCCCGGAATTTCGTCTGCCAAAGGTAACGTAAAATCGAGGTTGCTTT
>CAZBWH010000088.1:0-3481 GCA_964495595.1 uncultured Burkholderiales bacterium
CTCTTCAAAAACAGATCTGTGCCTTCGCGACGCGACAGCTTACATTTCGGTCCGATATATCTCGCCACAATTCTTCTCCAAACTTAAATACGACGCTTCTTGGGCGGACGGCAGCCATTGTGCGGAACCGGCGTAACGTCAGAAATGCTGGAAATCTTGAAACCCAGTGCATTCAACGCGCGAACAGCAGATTCACGACCAGGCCCTGGCCCCTTGATTCTCACTTCAAGGTTTTTAACGCCGAACTCCAGCGCAACCTTCCCTGCCGCCTCGGCCGCGACCTGAGCCGCAAACGGAGTCGACTTACGAGAACCCTTGAAACCAGCACCGCCGGAGGTTGCCCAAGACAGGGCATTGCCTTGACGGTCCGTGATGGTAACGATCGTATTGTTAAAAGAAGCGTGAACGTGGACAATGCCTTCCGAAACGCTCTTTTTAACCTTCTTACGCACACGGGCAGTAGATGCTTTAGCCATTAATTCAATCCTTAACTAATTACTTCTTGCCAGCAATCGCCTTGCGCGGACCCTTGCGAGTGCGGGCATTGGTACGGGTACGCTGACCACGAACCGGCAATCCACGGCGATGGCGAAGACCACGGTAGCAACCGAGATCCATCAGACGCTTGATACTCATTGTGACTTCACGGCGCAAATCACCTTCGACAGTGAACTTGCCCACTTCGTCACGCAGCTTTTCCATCTCAGCGTCGCTCAATTCCTTGATTTTGGTACTGCGACCGATACCCGCTGCGTCACAGATCTGCTGTGCGCGGGTACGACCGACACCATAAATCGCGGTCAAAGCGATTTCCGCGTGTTGATGGTTCGCAATATTAACCCCAGCAATACGGGCCATATTTGTTTCCCATTTCAAAAAGTTGCGAATGCTATCATTGCCCCATTACGGAGTCAATGATTACCCTTGGCGCTGCTTGTGGCGCGGATCATCACAAATGACCCGCAACACGCCATTACGACGGATCATCTTGCACTTGCGGCAGATCCGCTTGACTGACGGCTGTACTTTCATGCCAATTTCCTCTCAAATTACTACAGAACAACAACCACACACTGCCTATTTAGACCGGAACACAATACGTGCCCGAGTCAGGTCATACGGAGTCAACTCCACCGTCACCTTATCCCCAGGCAGAATACGGATATAGTGCATCCGCATCTTGCCGGAAATATGACCAAGCACAACATGGCCATTTTCCAATTTGACGCGAAATGTTGCGTTGGGCAGGGTTTCGAGAATCTCACCCTGCATCTGGATGGTATCTTCCTTCGACATATCCTGACCGTTCGTCCTTAACGCGCCTTGATACCGCCTTTGAAGCTGGACTTCTTCAGCAGGCTTTCATACTGTTGCGACATGATGTATGACTGCACCTGAGCCATAAAGTCCATCGTCACCACGACAATAATCAGCAACGACGTACCACCGAAGTAGAATGGAACATTCCACTTTACAATCAGGAACTCAGGCAACAGACACACCACGGTGATATAAACCGCGCCAATCAATGTCAAACGTGTGATGATCTTCTCTATGTACTTGGACGTATGCTCACCAGGGCGAATACCAGGAACAAACGCACCGCTCTTTTTCAGGTTCTCTGCAGTTTCCTTTGGACTGAACACCAATGCCGTGTAGAAAAAACAGAAAAAGATAATCGCTGCAGCGTACAACAGCACATACACCGGCTGACCGGGATGCAGCAAATCCCCCAAGTCCTTGAGAAAGCGCAGATGCTCATTATTGCCGAACCAGCCAGCAATCGTTGCCGGAAACAGAATGATGCTGGAAGCAAAAATGGGAGGGATCACACCTGCAATGTTGATCTTCAGTGGCAGATGCGTGCTCTGCCCCTGCATAACCCGATTGCCCACCTGACGCTTGGCGTAATTAACCAGAATCTTGCGCTGACCGCGTTCGAAGAAGACGACCAGCGCCGTCACCAGGATAACGCCGATAAACAGCGCCAGCACAAACAGGATGGAAAGCGCCCCTTGATTAGCCAGCGACAGCGTCTGGCCGATGGCGGACGGAACACCTGCAGCAATACCGGCACAAATGATCAACGAAATGCCGTTGCCAATGCCTCGCTCCGTGATTTGTTCACCAAGCCACATCAGAAACATGGTGCCAGTCACCAAGGTGATGACAGTCGTCAGATAAAATTCGATCTGCCCGCTTACCACCAAACCTGGTTGGCGATACAACATGACCGCGATACCGAAACTCTGGAACGTCGCGAGCAAAACCGTACCGTATCGCGTGTAAGACGTAATCTTGCGCCGCCCGGCCTCACCTTCCTTCTTAAGTTCCTTTAACTGCGGAAAAATCTCGGTTGCAAGCTGGATGATGATCGATGCCGAAATGTACGGCATGATACCGATCGCAAATACAGTAAATCTCGACAACGCACCGCCGGAAAACATGTTGAACATGTCCAGCAACCCGGTCTTGGAAGAATCAAACAGCTTGGCCAGCTCGGACGGATCAATACCAGGAACAGGAATATGCGCCCCGATACGATAGACAATAAGCGCCCCCAGTAAAAACCAGAGGCGCTTCTTGAGATCTCCGAATTTGTCAGCCGAGCCTAATTGCGGACTCGCCACGGCAATACACCTTATTCAGTGACAATGGAACCACCAGCTGCTTCGATCGCGGCCTTGGCTCCCTTGGTGACCAACAAACCACGGACTTTGATCGCACGCTCGATAGTGCCGGACAAAATGACTTTGACCGTACGCGCATGCTGGTTGATCAAACCGGCCTGCAACAACGCCAGCGTGTCAACTTCGTCAACCGGCAACAAATTGAGTTCGCTGGTACGAACTTCCTGGTTCTGACCGAGTGCCAGCGAAACAAAACCACGCTTGGGCAAGCGACGCTGCAATGGCATTTGCCCGCCTTCAAAACCGACCTTGTGAAAACCTCCGGAACGGGATTTTTGACCCTTGTGCCCCCGACCGGCCGTCTTGCCAAGGCCACTGCCGATGCCACGGCCAACACGCCGCTTGGCGTGCTTCGCGCCCTCAGCGGGCTTGATAGTGTTCAACTGCATGTTAGCCCTCGCACTTCAACAGGTAGCTGATCTTGTTGATCATGCCACGGTTTTCAGGTGTATCCAGAACTTCGACCGTGTGATTCATGCGCCGCAAGCCGAGGCCACGCGCACACGCCTTATGGGCTTCGATACGGCCAATCAGGCTTTTCACCAGTGTTACTTTGATTTTACCGTTAGCCATTTCACACCTCGCCCATGATTTCAGCCACAGTCTTGCCGCGCTTGGCTGCAATCTGCTCGGGCGTACGCATGTTCATCAAACCGTTGATGGTAGCGCGAACGATGTTGTACGGATTGGTTGAGCCATGGCATTTGGCGGTGATATTATGAACACCCATCACCTCAAACACTGCACGCATCGGACCACCGGCAATAATGCCAGTTCCTTCTGGTGCAGGC
>CAZBWH010000088.1:3491-11991 GCA_964495595.1 uncultured Burkholderiales bacterium
ACGGTAGTGGCACCGTGTTTGCCCACTACAGTGTGCTGCAGGGTGCCATTCTTCAAATCCACCTTGTTAAGCTTGCGCCGAGCCTCATCCATTGCTTTTTGTACGGCAACAGGCACTTCTTTCGATTTGCCCTTGCCCATTCCGATGCCGCCGTTTCCGTCGCCTACGACGGTCAGCGCGGCGAACCCCATGATACGGCCACCTTTAACGACTTTGGTTACCCGATTAACGGAAACCATCTTTTCGCGAAGGCCGTCGGTGCGTTCTTCAAGTTCATTCTTAGCCATTTTGAACCTCAGTTAGAATACCAGGCCGTTTTCACGGGCTGCTTCAGCCAACGCCTTGACGCGGCCGTGGTATTTGAATCCGGAGCGATCAAATGCAACCTGTTCGACTCCTGCAGCCTTTGCCTTTTCAGCAATACGCTTCCCGATCAAGGCTGCGGCAGCAGCGTTGCCGCCATTCTTGACCTCATTACGCAACTCAGCTTCCAGCGTCGACGCGCAGGCGAGTACTTTTCCGCCAGTAGTATCAATCACCTGGGCATAAATATGCTGATTTGTGCGATGAATAGTCAACCGCACCATGTCAAGCGCCGCAATACGAGCACGGGTTTTGCGTGCCCTACGCAGGCGAGTTTCCTTTTTATCCATGGTAAAGCCTCAATTATTTTTTCTTGGTCTCTTTCAGAACCACTACCTCATCCGCGTAACGAACACCTTTGCCTTTGTAAGGCTCTGGCGGTCGATATGCACGAATTTCAGCGGCAACCTGACCAATTTGCTGTTTATCAACGCCCTTCAGCACGATTTCGGTCTGCGAGGGAGTCTCAACCTTTACACCAGCGGGCATCTTGTGCACGACGGGATGCGAAAAGCCCAAGGTCAAATTCAAAGCTTCACCTTGAGCCTGAGCACGATAACCCACGCCAACCAGCGTCAGCTTACGCTCGAACCCCTGAGACACCCCTTTGACCATGTTGGCCAGCAAGGCACGCAATGTCCCCGACATCGCACGCGCCTGCTTAACTTCGCTGACCGCAGTGCAGGTAATGGCACCATCGGCGATAACAACCGAAACATCAGCCGTCAGCGGCCGGGACAAGACACCCAAAGGACCCTTGACACTGATCAGTCCATCAGCGACCTGCGCCTCGACACCAGCAGGAAGCGTAACGGGATTTTTAGCTACACGAGACATCTGACATCCCCCTATTACGCAACCAAGCAGAGCAACTCGCCACCGATACCGGCTGCCCGCGCTTTGCGATCGGTCATTACACCCCTGGAAGTGGAGACAATCGCCACACCCAGCCCATTCATTACCTGCGGAATACCCTCAACGCCTTTGTAGACACGCAGACCAGGGCGGCTTACCCGCTCGATTCGCTCGATAACCGGGCGGCCTGCGTAATACTTCAGACCAATCTCCAAGGTCTTTTTGGCGCCGTCGCCAACAACCTTGAATTCATCGATATATCCCTCGTCCTTCAGCACAGCCGCAATAGCAGCCTTAAGCTTGGAAGACGGCATTGCCACCGAAACCTTCTCCGCACGCTGCGCATTGCGGATGCGAGTCAGCATATCGGCGATAGGATCATGCATACTCATTATTCTCTACCCCTATTACCAACTGGCCTTGACAACACCCGGAATCTCACCGCGCATCGCAATTTCACGAATCTTGGTACGACCCAATCCAAACTTGCGGAAGGTTCCACGAGCACGACCGGTTAACGCACAACGGTTACGCTGACGAACAGGACTTGCATTACGCGGCAAACGCTGCAACTGCAACCGAGCCGCAAAGCGCTCTTCGTCCGACAACTTGCTGTCATTAATGATCGCATTCAGCTTGGCGCGCTTTTCCGCGTATTTTTCAACGGTCTTGCGACGCTTTTCTTCGCGATTAATCATACATAGCTTGGCCATACCACCCTCAATTCTTGAAAGGGAACTTAAACGCAGCAAGAAGCGCGCGTGCTTCTTCGTCCGTTTTTGCAGAGGTGGTAATGGTGATATTCATTCCACGCAAAGCATCAATCTTGTCGTATTCGATTTCAGGAAAAATAATCTGCTCACGAACACCCATATTGTAGTTGCCACGCCCATCAAACGACTTGGCCGGAATACCACGGAAATCGCGCACCCGTGGAATCGCTACGCTAATCAAACGATCCAGAAATTCATACATGCGATCACGCCGCAAAGTCACCTTGCAACCAACCGGATAGTCTTCACGGATCTTGAAGCCTGCAATCGACTTCTTGGACTTGGTCACCACCGCCTTTTGACCTGCAATCTTCTGCATATCACCGACAGCAAACTCCATCACCTTCTTGTCTGCTACAGCCTCGCCGACTCCCATATTGAGGGTAATCTTCTCGATCCGAGGCACTTCCATAACCGACTTGTAGCCGAACTGCTGCTGCAGTTGCGGCACCACATCTTTCAAATAAAACTCACGCAAACGAGCCATGATTACCCCTTAGGCGTCAACCAGTTCGCCATTCGACTTGAAAAAGCGAACCTTGCGACCGTCTTCCAAAACCTTGAAGCCAACACGATCCGCCTTCTGGGTCGCGGGATACAACAAACAAACATTCGACACGTCAACCGCCTTGGCAATCTCGACGATACCGCCAGCGAGGCCACGCACCGGGTTTGGCTTCTGATGTTTCTTGACCAGGTTGACACCCTCAACAACGACACCTCCATCAGCCAACACGCTCAGCACGGTACCGCGCTTACCTTTGTCTTTACCGGTCAGGACGATGATTTCGTCACCTTTGCGAATTTTGCGCATCATCACTCCTTACAGCACTTCAGGCGCCAAAGACACGATCTTCATGAACCGCTCGGTACGCAACTCACGGGTTACCGGCCCAAAAATACGGGTGCCGATCGGCTCCAGCTTATTATTCAGCAACACTGCCGCATTGGCATCGAACCTCACCAGGGAACCATCCGGACGACGAACCCCCTTGGCTGTACGCACAACAACAGCGTTATAAACATCGCCCTTCTTGACACGACCACGCGGCGCAGCATCTTTGATGCTGACCTTGATAATGTCACCGATGCCAGCATAGCGACGCTTTGAGCCACCCAACACCTTGATGCACATAACTGAGCGCGCACCGGTATTGTCAGCCACATCCAGCTTGGACTGCATTTGAATCATTTTTTTATCTCCAACTTAAACCGTCTTCCACCAAAAACGGTGGACTATCCTAATCGGCCCAGTTTTGGACCCCGTTCGGGGGAGGACGCTCTAAGGCAACACGAAAAGTCGTGCAGTATAAAGGCCTTGCAGAAATATCGCAAGGCCTTTCCCAGCATGGAACAAAAACGCTTAGGCGATGCGTGCTTTTTCAAGCAACGAGGTTACGCGCCAAGCCTTGGTTCTGGACAGTGGGCGACATTCCTCGATAACAACCAGATCGCCCTCGCGATACTCGTTGTTCTCATCGTGAGCATGGTACTTCTTCGAACGGCGAATAACCTTGCCGTACAACGGATGTTTAACCTTCCGCTCCACTAGCACCGTGACAGTTTTATCCATCTTGTCGCTAGTGACACGTCCAGTCAAAGTGCGGATCGTCTTTTCACTCATGATCAGGCCGCCTTTTTCTCAGTCAACAACGTCCGAACACGCGCTATATCGCGTCGAACCTTGCGCAGCTCGCTGGTCTTGGCCAATTGCTGCGTAGCGATCTGCATACGCAGACCAAATTGAGCTTTCAACAGCGACAGCAACTCTTGATTGAGCTCATCCACAGATTTATTTCGCAGATCTTTCGCTTTCATCACTGCCCCACTTGACGTTGTACGAACTGGGTCGGGAACGGCAGCTTGGCCGCAGCCAGGCGGAACGCCTCGCGAGCCAACTCGACGCTTACGCCGTCCATTTCATACAGAACCTTGCCCGGCTGAATCTCGGCAACCCAATACTCCGGAGAGCCCTTCCCTCCACCCATACGAACCTCTGCGGGCTTCTTGGAGATCGGCTTATCCGGGAATACGCGAATCCAGATACGCCCCCCCCGTTTGATGTGGCGAGTCATCGCACGGCGCGCAGCCTCGATTTGACGCGCAGTCAGTCGGCCGCGACCGACGGCCTTGAGGCCATACTCACCGAACGACACTTTCGATCCACGATGAGCCAAGCCGGTATTGCGACCTTTTTGAACCTTGCGATACTTCGTACGATTAGGCTGCAGCATTTCTGCCTCCAGACTTGCGGGTACGTTTTTCCGGCTCGGCAGGCTTCACTGCTGGCTGCTCGCCGCGGGCCACCTGCTCGCCCTTGTACACCCAAACTTTGATACCAATGATGCCGTAGGTTGTCTTGGCCTCGGAGGTTGCGTAGTCAATATCCGCGCGCAAGGTATGCAACGGCACACGACCCTCGCGATACCATTCACTACGAGCAATCTCAATGCCGTTCAGGCGCCCCGACGACATAATCTTGATCCCCTGAGCCCCCAGGCGCATGGCGTTCTGCATCGCACGCTTCATCGCACGACGGAACATGACACGCTTCTCCAGCTGGGAGGCAATGCTGTCGGCAATCAATTGAGCATCAATCTCCGGCTTGCGCACTTCCTCAATGTTGATGTGCACAGGCACACCCATCATCTTTTGCAGCTGACCCTTCAGCAGTTCAATATCCTCACCCTTCTTACCGATCACCACCCCAGGACGAGCACTGTGAATGGTGATCCGGGCGTTCTTTGCCGGACGTTCGATCACGATCTTACTGACCGCGGCGTGCGCCAGTTTGGAACGCAGGAAGGAGCGAACCTTGATGTCTTCATTCAACATGGTCGCGAAATTTTGATTATTCGCATACCACTTGGAAGACCAGTTTTTCAATACAGCCAGACGGAATCCCGTCGGATGAATTTTCTGACCCATGGTCTCTTCCTTAATCGCCAACGGTCACAGTAATGTGACACGTCTGCTTCTCAATTCGGTTGCCCCGACCCTTTGCACGCGCAGAAAAGCGCTTGAGACTAGGACCCTTGTCGACATAGATAACCGCCACTTTCAGGGCATCGATATCGGCACCTTCATTATGCTCAGCATTCGCAATTGCCGACTCCAGCAAGCTGCGAATAATCTGCGCGCCCTTCTTCGGCGTAAAGGCTAGAACATTCAGAGCCTTATCCACCGATTGACCGCGGACCAAATCAGCGACCAGACGGGCTTTTTGCGCGGACAGTCGAGCATTTCGCAAAACAGCAGAAACTCTCATTTCGCCACCTTATTTCTTAGCTTTCTTGTCCGCTGCATGACCTTTGAAGGTACGTGTCAGCGAAAACTCACCCAATTTATGCCCGACCATGTTCTCGTTAACATAAACAGGAACATGCTGGCGACCGTTGTGTACGGCGATCGTCAAGCCAACGAACTCAGGCAGGATCGTCGAACGACGGGACCACGTCTTGACCGGGCGCTTATCATTCGTAGTACGCACCGACTCAATTTTCTTGAGCAGATGCTGATCCACGAAAGGACCTTTTTTAATGGAACGTGCCATGGCTCATTACCCTTTGTTCGAATAGCGACGACGTACGATCATGCTGGATGTACGCTTGTTTCGACGAGTACGATACCCCTTGGTAGGGGTACCCCACGGACTGACGGGATCCCGGCCAGCCGCAGTCTTACCCTCGCCACCACCATGCGGGTGATCAACGGGGTTCATCACCACACCACGAACGGTTGGGCGGATGCCGCGCCAGCGCTGCGCACCGGCCTTACCGATGGACCGCAAGTTGTGCTCTTCATGCCCCACCTCACCGATAGTTGCACGACAATCGACGTGCACCTTGCGAATCTCACCCGAACGAAGACGCAACTGGGCGTACGCACCTTCGCGCGCCAGCAACTGAACCGATGTACCAGCGGAACGGGCAAGCTGTGCACCTTTGCCAGGCATCATTTCAACACAGTGAATCGTCGAGCCGACAGGGATATTGCGCAACGGCAGTGCATTACCCGCCTTGATGGGCGCCTCGGAGCCACTAATCAACTGCTGGCCCGCCACAACACCGCGAGGAGCAATGATGTAACGCCGCTCACCATCCGCGTAGCAAAGCAGGGCGATATGGGCGGTACGATTTGGATCGTACTCGATACGCTCTACCTTGGCCGGCACACCATCCTTGTTACGGCGAAAATCGATGACGCGATAGTGCTGCTTGTGACCCCCCCCCTTATGGCGGGTAGTAATCACGCCACGATTATTGCGACCCGCATGCTTCGTTTGCTTCTCCAGCAATGCAGCATGAGGCGCACCTTTATGCAAACCGGGAGTCACCACCTTGACGACGGCACGACGGCCAGGCGAGGTCGGTTTTACTTTAATCAAAGACATAACCTATTCTCCTTATTCGCCGCTGGCAAATTCGATTTGCTGACCGGGCTTGAGGCAAACGTAGGCCTTTTTCCAGTCCTTGCGACGACCATTGAACCGGCCAAACCGCTTCTGTTTGCCCTTCACATTCAACACCTGAACACTCTCCACCTGCACCTTGAACAACAGTTCAACCGCAGCCTTGATCTCAGGCTTTGAAGCGCTTGTTGCCACGCGAAATGCGACCTGCTCGTACTTATCAGCTACGAACGTGCCCTTTTCGGAGATAATCGGAGCCAGGATGACTTGATACAGTCGCTCTTGATTTGCAGCGCTCATGCGTACATCTCCTCAATCTGCTTGATCGCCTCACGGGTCACCACAACACTCTTGAAGTGCACCAGACTAAGCGGATCTACCTGTGACGGCTCTACCACGTACACACTCGCCAGATTGCGGGTCGATAGATACAGATTTTCATCAACACTATCCGCAATAATCAGAGCCTGCTCCAAACCCATCGCCTTCATCTTGGCCACAAACTGCTTCGTTTTCGGGGCATCTACTGTCAGCGAATCAACGACCGACAAACGCCCCTCACGAGCCAACTGCGAGTAAATGGTCGCAATCCCGGCGCGATACATCTTTTTGTTGACCTTATGGCTAAAGTTTTCCTCAGGTGAATTCGGGAAAATCTTGCCACCACCACGCCACAGCGGGCTGGACGCCATACCCGCCCGAGCACGACCCGTACCCTTTTGGCGAAAAGGCTTCCGAGTGGACTTCGACACCTCGGAGCGATCTTTCTGAGCACGATTGCCACTACGCGCATTGGCCTGATAGGCCACAACGACCTGGTGAACCAAGGCCTCATTGAACTCGCGACCGAACAACGCATCGGAAACCGCCAAGGTCGAAACCTGCTGGCCTTGTTCGTTAATTACCTTCAGTTCCATCATGCACCTGCCTTCACGCTAGGACGCACCGTTACGTCGCCACCCTTGGCACCCGGAACAGCCCCCTTTACCAGCAACAGCTGACGCTCAACATCGACACGCACAACCTCCAGACATTGAACAGTGCGCTTTACATTACCGTATTGACCCGCCATGCGCTTACCAGGAAAAACCCGCCCCGGATCTTGCGCCATACCGATCGAACCCGGAGCATTATGCGACACCGAATTACCGTGTGAGGCACGCTGCGAACTGAAATTATGGCGCTTGATAGCACCCGAAAAACCTTTACCCTGACTGGTACCGGTCACATCAACAAGCTGCCCAACCTGGAACAACTCGACAGACAGAACCGAACCCGGCTGCAGCGAGGCCAACTGATCAGCAACCACCGAAAACTCGCGGAGGCCACGACCTGCCTCAACACCAGCTTTGGCAAAATGCCCAGCTTGAGCCCTATTGACTCGATTCGCCTTCCGCGAGCCGAAGCCAACTTGAACCGCTACATAACCATCAGTGTCATCGGTTTTGATTTGCGTGACGCGATTATTGGACATATCCAGCACAGTCACCGGAACAGATACACCGTCCTCGGCAAAAACGCGGGTCATGCCAATCTTGCGACCTACAAGACCTAAACTCATGATTCTTTCCTTATGTTTATGTTTAAGGGTCGATTACGATTGATCGACAAAACAAAACGGGCTCGCCTTTTTAAGGGCGAGCCCGCGATTCTAGCAGAAAAACGAGTTACTGCAACTTAATTTCCACGTCAACACCTGCCGGCAAGTCCAGTTTCATCAGTGCATCCACCGTTTTGTCGGTCGGATCAACAATATCCATGAGCCGCAGATGAGTGCGAATCTCCAACTGATCCCGAGATGTTTTGTTCACGTGCGGCGAACGAAGAATATCAAAACGCTGAATGCGCGTCGGGAGCGGAACCGGGCCTTTTACTACAGCACCGGTCCGTTTAGCTGTTTCGACAATTTCCGCAGCACTGCGATCGATGAGATTATAGTCGTAAGCCTTGAGGCGAATACGAATGCGTTGACTTTGCATGGTCATGTCCTAAAGAACGATAAAGAACGAATGGAGCGCGGCACCGCGCCCCGCTCTGGCAGCTAATTACTCGATGATCTTCGCAACGACACCAGCGCCGACTGTACGACCACCTTCAC
>CAZBWH010000089.1:0-11986 GCA_964495595.1 uncultured Burkholderiales bacterium
GCCGACAAACAGCAGGCCGGCAAGGTACTGGCGCAGCTCGGCCAGCCGGCCCAGCTGTTCCGCCTCAACCCCGAAGCGCAATGCAGCGCGGCCACGCCGGCCATCGAGGCGCCGCTGTTGATCGGCCGCCCGGTCAGCGGTGAACACAACGACATCGGCGCGAGTTATAGCTATCGCTGTGCCAAACCTGCGGCACTGGCACGGCTGGATGTGTTTCTGTTCGAGGTGTTCCCGCGCCTGCAGCAGATCAGGCTGCAACTGGCCGGCCCCGCAGGGCAGCGCGGCATGGCGCTGAAAAAGGGGCAGCGTAGCGTCAAGCTGCCGTGATGGCGCAACCGGCAATACCCGCATCGCGACATGAATAACAACCCCACTTCCGTTATCCACTGGCAAGACCTGCGTTATCGCTGGCCCGGCCAGGCAGAAGACTGCCTGCAGCTGGCCGAATTCACGCTGGCGCCGGGCGAGCGTGTGTTCCTGTATGGCCCGAGCGGCAGCGGCAAAAGCACGCTGCTGTCGCTGGTCGGCGGTGTGCTGGCGGCCAGCGGAGGCAGGCTGACGGTGCTCGGCCACGAGCTGACGCGGCTGTCGCCACGCAAACGCGACCATTTTCGCGTCGATCACCTCGGATTCGTGTTTCAGCAGTTCAACCTGATCCCGTATCTGTCGGTGCTGGATAACGTCCTGCTGCCGTTGCGCTTCTCGACCATCCGCCGTCAGGCAACCAGCGGCAGCGCAGCCGACGAGGCGCGGCGGCTGCTCGGCCGGCTCGATCTTGAGCCTTCGCTGTATGGCCGCCCGGCCACCGCCTTGTCGGTCGGGCAGCAGCAGCGGGTGGCGGCGGCAAGGGCGCTGATCGGCCGTCCGGCACTGGTGATCGCCGACGAGCCGACCTCGGCGCTGGATGCCGAACGGCAGCAGCGTTTCATCGATCTCTTGCTGCAGGAATGCCAGGCCAATGGCTCGGCGCTGCTGTTCGTCAGCCACGATATGCGGCTGGCCGACCACTTCGACCGCAGGCTGGCCCTGCCGGCGCTCAACCGGGCCGGAGGGGCACGCTGATGTACTGGCTGAACATCCTGCTGCGATCCGCCTGGCACCGGCGCGGCACGCTGAGCCTGGCGGTGTTGTCGATTGCGCTGTCGGTATTGCTGCTGCTTGGTGTCGAGCGGTTGCAACAGGCGGCGCGCGATTCGTTCACCCAGTCGGTATCCGGCACCGATCTGGTGGTCGGGGCGCGCACCAGCCCGGTGCAACTGATGTTGTACGCGGTATTCCGGCTCGGCGAGCCGACCCACAATATGGACTGGCAGAGTTACCAGAAGCTGGCGCAACATCCGGCGGTGGCGTTTACCATTCCGCTGTCGCTCGGCGATTCGCATCGCGGTTTTGCCGTGCTCGGCACCGACGACAACTATTTCCGCTTTTTCCGTTACGGTGCCAAACAGCCGCTGGCCTTTGCCGCCGGCAAGCCGTTTGCAGGCATTTTCGACGTGGTGCTCGGCGCCGAAGTGGCGGCGAAGCTGGGTTACAAACTCGGCGACAAAATCGTGCTCAGCCACGGCAGCGGCCATATCGGCCTGCCGGAGCACGGCGACAAGCCCTTCCGCGTGGTGGGCATCCTGCAACGCACCGGCACCCCGGTCGACCGCACTGTGCATGTCGGCCTGGCGGCGATCGAAGCGATCCATCTCGACTGGCAGGGCGGCGCACCACTGCCGGGATTCTCGATCCCGGCCGAATACGTGCAGAAATTCAACCTGACGCCGAAACAGATCACCGCCACCCTGGTCGGGCTGAAAAGCCGCAGCGGCGTGTTCCGCATGCAGCGCTTCATCAACAATTACCGCGACGAAGCCTTGATCGGCGTGTTGCCCGGCGTGGCGCTGGGCCAGTTGTGGCAGCTGCTGGCCGCCGCCGAGAACGTGTTGCGGGCGATTTCGCTGCTGGTGCTGGTGACCGGCTGTTGCGGCATGATCGCGGTAGTGCTGGCCAGCCTCAACGAACGGCGGCGCGAGCTGGCGGTGCTGCGCTCGGTCGGCGCCGGTGCCGGCACGGTGCTGAGCCTGCTGCTGGCCGAAGGCTCACTGGTGATGCTGGCCGGCTGCCTGCTGGGCGTGGCCAGCCTGTGGGCGCTGAGCCTTGGCGCCGCGGCGCAGGTCGAAGCGCGTTTTGGTATCCTGCTGCCTGCCGTACCGCTGACACTGGCCGAACTGCGCTGGCTCGGCTGGGTGATCGCCGGCGGCGCCGTTGCCAGCCTGCTGCCCGGCTGGCGCGCGTATCGACTGTCGCTGGCCGACGGCCTGACACCAAGAATCTGAAAGATGGACATGAAAACCACCCTGATCTGTTCCGCCTTGCTCGGGCTGCTGGCGGCCCAACCGGCGATTGCCGCCGACAAGAACTACAAACCGGGCGAAAAACTGCCCGCAGCCAAGGCTGCACCGGCTCCGGCCTACAGCGACATCGGCTGGGAAGCGCTGATCCCGAAAAGCTGGAACCCGATGGAGGCGTTCAAGAACATCAAGCTCGACCGGCTGCAGGACGGCGACCCGCGCGCCACCGAGGCGCTCGACAAGCTGCGCGAGATCTGGGACAACGCGCCCGGCGAAGCCTCGCTCAACGGCAAGAAAGTGCGCATCTCCGGTTTCGCCGTGCCGATCGAGGAGAACCAGGGCAGCGTCAGCGAATTCCTGCTGGTGCCGTATTTCGGCGCCTGCGTCCACTCGCCGCCACCACCGGCCAACCAGATCATCCATGTGATTGCCAGGCCGCCGGTCAAGGCGCTGAAAGTGATGGACCCGGTCACCATCAGCGGCCCGCTGCAACTGGAGCGCTCCGACGTCGACGTGGCAATGGGCATGGGCAAATCCGGCTACAAGATGCAGGCGGAGCTGGTCAAGCCGTATCAGCCGGCGCAGCCGCAATGAATCTGCTGTGGCCGCACGGGAGATGATAATGACGCTGGACGAACTTGACGCCCTCAAAGCGCGGCTGGATGCACTGCGGCCACTGCCGCCGGCTGCGTTGCGCAATCTGCATGAGGAGTTGGTGCTACGCTGGACTTATCACTCCAATGCTATTGAAGGCAACACGCTGACGCTGCTGGAAACCAAGGTGGTGCTGGAAGGTATCACCGTTGGCGGTAAATTGCTGCGCGAGCACTTCGAAGCCATCAACCACCGCGACGCCATTTTGTATGTCGAAGACGTGGTGCGGCGTGCCGAACCGTTGTCGGAATGGCAGATCCGCAACCTGCACCGCTTGGTGCTCAAGCAGATCGACGACGACAACGCCGGTGTCTATCGCAAGCTCAACGTCACGATTGCCGGTGCGCGCCATGTGCCGCCCGACATGCTGCTGGTGCCGCAGCAGATGGCGGAGTTGATGCGCTGGTACGACAACGAGGCGGCCTCGCTGCATCCGGTCGAACGTGCGGTGCGGCTGCATGTCGATTTCGTCAAAATCTACCCGTTTGTCGGTGGTAATGGTCGTACCGCCCGGCTGTTACTGAACCTGGAGCTGCTCAAGGCTGGTTTTCCGGCGATTGTGTTGCCGGTGGAACGGCGCCTGGCGTATTACCAGTCTCTGGACAAGGCCCATGTCGACGGCGATCCGGCCGATTTTCTGCAGTTGGTGGCCGAATGCGTGCAGGAAGGTTTTGCTCCGTACTGGCATGTGCTGGGCATCCGGCCGTGACCATGCTGTCTGACATGCATCAAGGTGCGACATTCCGCCACAGGCTAGGCTGCCATCCATGCGATTAATAGCCGTTTTGATTTCCCTGTTGCCCAGCCTGCCGGTGTTTGCGGCACAACAGCATGTGGTGCCGGGCCAGTCCTTGGCCGAGGCCATCAGTCAGGCGCAGCCGGGGGATGAAATCATCATCGAACGGGGGCGTTACCCGGCCAATCTGCTGATCGACAAGCCGCTGACGCTGACCGGGCGCAACCGGCCGACGCTGGAAGGGGGCGGCCAGGGTGACGTGATCCGGGTTACCGCGCCGGATGTCACCATTCAGGGTCTGATCGTTACCCACTCGGGCGCTGATCTGGAAAAACAGAACGCTGGCATCTATCTTTTCCCCGGCGCGCATCGGGCAGTGGTTCGCAACAACGACATTGCCTATTCGCTGTTCGGCCTGTGGATCGAAAAAGCCAACGATGTGCGGATCGAAAACAATCTGATCACCGGCATGCGCGATGTCGTGTCGTCGCAGCGCGGCAACGGGATCCAGTTGTACAACACCACTGGCGCGCAGATCGTCGGCAACCGGATCAGTTTCTCCCGCGATGCGATCTACGTCGATGTCAGCCACAAGGCACTGTTTCGTGGCAACAAAATGCACCATTCGCGCTACGGCACCCATTACATGAATTCCTACAACAATGTGTGGGAATACAACGAGAGCTACCTCAACCGCGGTGGGCTGGCGCTGATGGAAGTCAAGAACCAGACGGTGCGTTACAACATCGCCTGGGGCAACTCCGACCACGGCATCATGCTGCGCACCATCCAGGATTCGGAAGTCGACCACAATATTGTCGCGGGCAACAGCCGTGGCTTTTTTATCTACGACGCCGAATACAACACGCTACGCGGCAATCTGGTGATCGGCAATCAGGCCGGCGTGCATCTGTGGGCCGGCTCGACCCGCAATAACGTCGACGGCAACGATTTCATCGCCAACCGCGACCAGGTGCGCTATGTGGCCAGCAAGGATGAACCGTGGGGCGGCAAGCGGGGTAACTACTGGAGCAACTACATGGGCTGGGATCGCGATGGCAACGGCATCGGCGACGTGCCCTACGAAGCGTCCGACGTGGTCGACCGGCTGATCTGGCGCCATCCGTTCGTCAAACTGCTGCTCAACAGCCCGGCGATCTCCACCCTGCGGATGGTTGCGCGGCAGTTTCCGCTGCTGCGTGCCCCGTCGGTGGTCGATGCCCAGCCGGCAATGCAGCCTTATCACCCTGAATGGAGCAAATGGCTTGGGCGACGCTTTGATTCATATTGACCGGGTCAGCAAACGGTTCGGCGAGCTGGTGGCCGTTGACCAGATCAGCCTGGACATCCCGCGTGGCGTTCTGTTCGGCCTGATCGGCCACAACGGCGCCGGCAAGAGCACGCTGTTCAAGATGATGCTCGGCCTGTTGCCGGTCAGCAGCGGCACCATCCGCATCGACGGCCAGACGATCAGCGGAGCCGCGTTCCGCGAAGTACGACGCAAGGTCGGCTACCTGCCGGAAAACGTGGTGCTGTACGACAACCTCAGCGGCGTCGAAACGCTGCAGTTCTTCGCCAAACTCAAAGGCGTCGACGCCGGCGACAGCAAGCGCGTGCTGGATCTGGTCGGCCTGGCGCACGCTGCCGAGCGGCGCGTCAAGGGTTACTCCAAAGGCATGCGCCAGCGGCTCGGCTTCGCCCAGGCGCTGCTTGGCAAGCCGCAGCTATTGTTCCTCGACGAACCGACCAATGGCCTCGATCCGGAAGCGATCCGCGAGTTCTACCGCGTGTTGTTCGACCTGCGCCAGCAGGGGGTGACCATTGTGCTCACCTCGCACATCCTCAGCGAGATCCAGACCCGCGTCGACGAGCTGGCAATCCTGCAGAACGGCAAACTCGCTGCGCGCGGCAGCGTGCAAGCCCTGCGCGATCAGGTCGATCTGCCGTTGCGGGTGGAAGTGCAACTGAAACCGGGCGCCGCGCCGCTGCTGGAAGGCCTGAAGGAAATCGGCTTCATCGGCTTCCTGCGCGACCAGCGCTACGTCGAAATCGACTGCCCGCGCGGCGACAAGATGCGCCTGCTGGCGTGGCTGACCGAACGCAGCGGCCAGGTGGGCGATATCCAGCTGAAGGAGCCGACGCTGGAGGATGTGTTTATGGGGTATAAGGCTGGCCCCAGATAATTCTGTTTGTAGGTCGGACTGAAGTCCGATCTGCAGAATTGGCTGCAGACCGCTCTGGCATTGCCTCGCAGGCCGGCCTGCAGACCAATACCAGAGCGGCTTGCAGGCCAATGATGTTTTTGTAGGGTGGGCAACTCGTTGCCCACCCTACCCATGAAGAATGTGGATCACCATGTCTTATATCGAACTGAAACCGATCGCCATCGTCGCCGGCAAGGAGTTCCGCGACCGGATTCGCAATCGCTGGGTGCTGGCGATTGCGGTGGTGTTTGCCGCGTTTGCGTTGCTGATCGCCTATTTCGGCGCGGCGCAGCAGGGGGCAGTGGGGTTTCGCGGCATCGAGGTGACGATTGCCAGCCTCACCAGCCTGGTGATTTACCTGCTGCCGCTGATCGCGCTGATTCTCGGCTTCGATGCCATTGTCGGCGAACGTGAGCGCGGTTCGCTCGATCTGCTGCTGTCGCTGCCGATCACGCGGCTGGAGCTGCTGCTGGGCAAATATCTCGGGCTGGCGGCGGCACTGACGCTGTCGACATTGCTCGGCTTCGGCCTCACCGGCGTCCTGTTTGTCAGCCAGGCCGAGGCCGGCGCGCTGTTCCACTACATCGGCTTTGTCGCCTCGGCCATCCTGATGGGGCTGAGTTTCCTCAGCATCGCCGTATTGCTGTCCACCCTCGCCAGCGACCGCACCCGTGCATCCGGCGCGGCGATTGGCGTGTGGTTCTTTTTCGTGCTGGTATTCGACCTGATCCTGCTTGGCCTGTTGGTGGCCAGCGGTAGCGGCGATGCCGGCGGTGTGGCATTGCCTTACCTGTTGCTGGCCAATCCGGCCGATATTTTCCGCATTCTCAACATCTTCAGCATGGACGAGGTGAAAAGCCTGTACGGCCTGGCCACCGTGTTCCCCCCCGAGCTGGCCGATCCGTGGCTGCTTGGCGGAGTCATGGGGCTGTGGCTGGTGATCCCGTTGATGCTGGCAGCCTGGAGATTCAAATGAAAGCCCTGTTCAAACCCGCCCTGATCGCAGCCAGCTTCGCCCTGCTCACCGCCTGCAGCAAGCAGGAAGCCCCGGTGCAGCTCACCGAGCCGACCCGCGACACCGTCTGCTCGCTCGACGGCATGACGCTGGTCGACTACCCCGGCCCGAAAGGCCAGATTCACTACAGCGGCGGCGAAACCAACTGGTTCTGCGACACCATGGAGCTGGTCTCGATCTACCTCAAACCGGAGCAGCAGAAAAAAATCCGTGCCGCATTCGTGCAGGACATGGGCAAAACCTCGTGGGATAAACCCAGCAACAACTGGATCGACGCCACCAAGGCGCTGTACGTACAAGGCAGCAAGAAACACGGCAGCATGGGCCCGACCCTGGCCACCTTCGCCAGCCAGGCCGATGCCGACAAGTTCGTCGCCGAGCACGGCGGCAAAGTGCTCAAGTTCAGCGAGCTGACCCCCGACATGGTGCGACTGGATGGCGGCATGCAGCACGACCACTCCATGTAAGCCACACCTTCCCGCGCGACCGGCGCCCGAGCCCCGGTCGCGCCAGCGCAACCCATTCAGGCCACGGCACCCATCCATGAGCAATTTTTACCAGGACATGCCCCCCCAGCTCAGCATCGGGCTGCAACAGCTCTCCAAGCTGATGTACGACACCCGCGAAGCGCGCAAGCAGTTGCTGGAACACTACGGAGTAACCGACGAAGCCGCGTTGCTGGCCTCGATTGCCGCCGGCGAACACGCCGCACAGCCCGCCTACGACGATTACCTCTCGGCCCGGCTGCTGCACCAGACCTCGCAGGCCGCCCGCGCCCACATGGCGCAACTTGCCGGCCAGCCGGACGCAGCAACGCCAGCACCGCTGCATCTGCAACTGGCCGAACAGGTGCAGCAGCACTTCGCCAACCAGCTCGACAGCGCACCGGCGCTGCTGCAGAACGCACTGCAACTGGTATTCGACAACGGCGTGGAAATGGAAATCCGCTACGCCGATACCGACCACTACGCGCTGATCTGGAGCTGGGGCGAAGGCGTACTGCGCATCGACACCGCACCGGGCATGAAAGGCAGCCGACTGGTGCGCGAGGATGGCTCGGTGTGCACCGCCCCTCTGACCACACCGGGCGCCGAGCCGTGGGCCAATCTGCAGGCGGTGCTGGTGGCTGTGCTGGCTGATCCCTTGTTGGGTCAGGGATAATTCCAAGGCATCGCATGGGATGGCCGTCAAGCAGCGCGGCCCCTGACTGATTGCGCTGGCCACACAGCAGGAGTTTTGATGGAAGTCAAAATTGTTTTCTTCCCCGAAACAAAGGTCGCGGCTGTTGAGCACCTCGGAGCGCCTGGCTTTGAACACAATACCGTGCGAAAACTGGTCGCCTGGAAACTCGATAACCGGTTGCTGGATCAATCGCAATACCGTAGCTATGGCATTCACTACACAGATCCGCGCATCACACCGCCTTCCGATCACCGCGTCGATTTCTGCCTATCCTACGACAAGGATGTCGGCATCAACCCCTACGGTATCCGTAACTCCGCAATTCCCAAACTACGTTGCGCCTGCGCAAGAGATGTTGGCTCTCGCGCGAACAACAGGGCCGCGGCCTACCTCAACGAAACATGGCGGCCTCAAAGCGGTGAATCACTCGGCGATTTCCCGATCTTTTTCACTACGTCAACGTCGGCCCCAATGTTCCAGAAGCAGAAATGATTACCGACGTTTACTTACCCCTTAAGTGACGCCCGAGGAAATGTCTGCTCATGCACTGAACTGTTCGGCAGTGATCATCTGTGTTCCTTTCAAATTGTTTCTGTGCCGCGGGTGCAGGCCGTTGGCCCTTTCCTGCGGCATACGCAGTGGTTGCGGGCGGGCTTCAATCCAAGTCAGCGCTCAATGCAAGCGACAGCGTCGGATTGACGCACGGCCTGCAGAGCCCTTGGCCATCGCGATGGTGTAGCCGCTCACGCCGCCCAGCGCTGGCTTGCCAGCCCGATGTTCAGCGTCTTGCCGATCAGCCAGTCGCCGATTTCATCCCACGCAGCAATCGGTGCCTGGCGGCGGAAGAAGCCGAAGTGGCCCATGCTGGCGGCGCCCCAGTGCGACGGATGGCGCCACACCACTTCGCCGTCGGCCTCGGTATAGCGGTGCGACAAGGCGCGCACCGCGCTGGCCGGTGCGTAGAAATGATCGTCGCCGATGGCGTAGAAGCGCGCCGGACCGCGGAAACGGTCGAAATAGGTCGTCAGCGGCTGGCCGGCTTCGTCGACGAAATACTGCCGGTGCTGGCACCAGCGCGCCCATTCCAGCGCAATACCGGCCGGCAACGACACCCCGCCCATGGCGAACCCCGGCAGCTTGCCGAAACCTTTCACCGCCGCCGGCAGCGCCAGCCCGGTGACCAGGCCCATCTGCAGCCGCTTGGTCGCCGTAGGCCAGTTGCGCCAGTAGCCGATCTGCGAACCCACCGTGGCCAGCGATGCCAGCAGGTGATTGTTGCTCGCCAGCCCGACCAGCTGCCCGCCGATCGAATGGCCGATGCCGGCAATCCGCTGCTCCGGCGCGTAGCGTTGCAACCAGCCCAGCGCCGCGGATAGATCCTGGCTGCCCCAATCGCGCAGCGTCAGATCCGGCAGATGGAAATTGCTGTCGATGCTGTCGCCGATACCGCGATAGTCGTAGGTCAGCACCAGACAACCGCGCTGCGCCAGGTAGTCGGCAAAATAGCGGTAATAATGGCGCGGCGCACCGGTGGCACTGTTGATCAGTACCGAGAGGCCATTCGGCTGTTCGGGTTCGAAGCGGCTGGCTGCCAGGCGGTAACCATCGCTGGTGTGCAGAGTGAAATCGACTTGTGCCATTTGTTTGTCTCCAGTGGGCGTGGACCGGACTGCATCGTTGTTGATGCCAGTATTGGCGTTGCAACAACGGGAAACAAACGAAATTCAAGCGCTTGATAGGTGAAACTAATTCAACTGTTGCAGCGTGGCGCGAATCCAGCCGCTCACCGCGCGCACCTCCGGCTGCTGCGCCCGCTCCGGGCGGCACAACAGGTAATAACTGAACATCATCGGCATCTGTGCCGGCCACAAGGTCACCAGCCGCTCGTGCTCCACCAGCGGCTTCAGCAGCGGCCACATGCCCATCGCTACCCCGGCTCCATGTTCGGCGGCGCCGATCAGGCTGGCGTAATTGTCGAACCACAACACCCCGCGCGGTGCCTCGTTGCCGAGATTGGACCAGCGAAACCAGGCATTCCACGCCTCGCGCAGATTGGTCATGCCCAGCAGCGGCGCCTCCAGCAGCGTCTGCACCGGGTTATCGTGCCGCAGCAGCAGCCGCGGCGCCGCCACCGGCACGGCGGTCAGTGCCAGCAGCAGCTCGGCATGCAGGCCGGGAAACTGCCCGTCGCCCAGCCGCACCGCCAGATCGATATCCTCGCGCAACACATCGCGCTGGCGGTTTTCCGCCAGCATCTCCAGCTCCAGCTCCGGATGTTCGTCGCGCAAGCGCGCCATCGCCGGCATCAGCAACTCGATGCCGACAAACGGCGCCACCGACAGCCGCAAGCGCGCCTTCTGCCCGCTGCTGCGCAACGCCGCCGATGCCTCGCGCAACATCTCCAGCGCGCCCGCCACACTCTGCTGATACAGCTTGCCGGCATCGGTCAGATACAACTTGCGGCTCTTGCGCACAAACAGCGGCGTGCCGAGAAACTGCTCCAGCGCCAGCATCTGGTGGCTGACCGCTGATGGTGTCAACGCCAGTTGCTCGGCGGTCAATTTGAACGAGAGATTGGCCGCCGCCACTTCGAAGGTGTGCAACACATGCAAAGGAGGAAGTTTGCGGAATTTCATCGTCTATTCCTGAATGGCATCGCTGCAGCCCGCTCTGGCATTGGCCTGCAGGCCGGGCTGCAAGCCAGTTCCAGAGCGGCTTGCAGGGCAGGAGTGGCTGTCATGGCGACAGCGGCCGGCAATCAGGCCACAGTGGGCTGCGCGGTTGAAATCACTTCAACTATGCGGCAAATGCCTCCCAGGGCACAAGCCGCCGCCGGGCTGAATTTGCCGATGCGGGTTGGGGCATTTATTGTTCACAGCACCTGCCCGTTGACCTGGGCCGGCGCAAAGGGAGATGAACATGAGTGCAATGGAACGGTTGTACCAGATCGACCAGATGTTGGCAGAGCGTCGGTGCGTGCCGCGCCTGGAGCTGCAAAGCCGGCTTGGTATTTCCTGGGCAACCCTGAAGCGCGATCTGGCCTACATGAAAGACCGCCTCAACGCACCCATCGTGTTCGATCGCGAGCAAGGGGGATATCGCTTTGACCATGTCGGCCGTCAAATCGGGCCGCAGTACGAATTACCCGGATTGTGGTTCTCCGCCGAAGAAATCCATGCCCTGCTGACCATGCAGCACCTATTGGCCAATCTCGACACCGGCGGCCTGCTCGGGCCGCAGATCCAGCCACTGCTGGCGCGGCTGGTCGGGCTGCTGGGGGCTGCCGACAATCCGGCCGAAGAAGTGCAGAAACGCATCCATATCCAGACTGTCGGCGCTCGCCGGTTTCATCTCGACCACTTTCAGGCCATCGGCTCGGCACTGCTGCGGCGCAAACGACTGGTAATCCGCTACCACGCCCGCAGCTCGGATGAAGTGACCGAGCGGGAAATTTCACCCCAGCGGTTGGTGCATTACCGCGACAACTGGTACCTCGATGCCTGGTGTCATCTGCGCGACGGCCTACGCAACTTTGCCGTCGACAAAATCCAGCATGCGGAAATCCTCGACCTGCCCGCCCGCAACGTGGAGGAGCAGCAGCTGGACGCTACTCTGGGAGCAGGCTACGGCATTTTTTCCGGCGACGACGTGAACTGGGCCATCCTGCGTTTTACGCCGGAACGAGCCCGCTGGGTGGCGGCGGAAACCTGGCACCCAAGACAACAAAGCCGTTTGCTGGACGATGGCTCATATGAACTGCAGGTGCCTTATGCCGACGACCGGGAGCTGATCATGGACATTCTCAAATATGGCGGCGATTGCCGGGTGATCGCGCCAGACGTGTTACGCGACAAGGTGA
>CAZBWH010000090.1:0-11582 GCA_964495595.1 uncultured Burkholderiales bacterium
ACTCGCGACCAACGGATTAAAAGTCCGCTGCTCTACCGACTGAGCTACCAACCCGAAGGCGTTGCATTATAAGGGGATGAGTTTTTTTGTCAACGATTGCGTTGGCCTGGCGGGTACGGGCCCTGGTCAGGGCTGAGGCGGTAGGCCATCCAGGCCATCAGGCCCACACCCAGGATCAGCACCAGCCACAGTAGCAGTGTGCGCCAGTGCAGGTGAGTGATGCGGCTGGCCCAATGCCCGGCCTCGCTGCGCAACGGGCCGCTGATGCTGGCGCGGGCAAGGGTCGGTCGGTCGGACTGGGGCACCAGGGTGGCGTAAGGCAAGTGGCCGGGGTGCTCCTGAGCGTTGTCGCCGAACTGCAAGCGGTACGGAGGTTGGCCCTGGGGAACAAACACGAGTTGCCGGCTACGATAATCGGCTTGCAGTCGCAGCGCGGCGGGCACTGGGGCGCCGATCCGGCTGTCGGGTTGCAGTTTCCAGTAGCGGTCGGTGCTGCTGACGATGAATGGTGGCATCTGGGCATCGAGCTTGTAGACCAGTTGGGGGCCGTGGCGGCGCCAGGGTTGGTCGGGTGAGGCGCGGGAGAGCAACTCGGCGGGCAGCAACAGACGGGGGCCGGTGTAGATCACTTGCAGGTGATGCAAGGGAAAGGCGCCGCCCAGATCAAATTCGAATCCACCGTCGGTGGCCTTGCGTGCGGCGACCTGGGGCAGTGGCTGCAGGTCGGCCTGCGGGGGGCGCAGGGTTTCGCCGCTGGCTTCGGTCAAGCGGAATCCGGCTGGCCAGTCGGCCTGCAGCCGTAGATAGCGGGCGGTGGTGGCAGGAAGAGGCAGGCGGCTCTGGCTGAGCTGGTGTGTGCCGCTGTGCAGGCGGGCCAGGGTGGCCGGGCCGGTGAGCGGCTGCCAGTGCTGCAGGTCATCGCCGTGCTGGATGGTCAGGGTCAGCAGGATGTCTGGCTGGCGGGCTTGCCAGTTCAGCTGCAGGGCGGTGAGATCGGGTCGCGGGGCGATGCCACGGTCGATCAGGTATGCCGGAGGGGGCGGCTGGCCAGGGGCGGTGCGGCTGGCGAGTTCGAGCCGGAGGCTGCCGCCCGGGTCGCGCTGCAGTTGCAGGTGATCGGCGGCGGGAGCGCTGGTAGCAGACGTCGGCTCGGCATACAGGGGCAAGGCCAGTGACTGGAGGGTATCCGGTGCGGGAGGCTGCCAGGCAAACGGCTGCGGATGGTCGGCTGCGTCGAGAACCCGCAGGTCACGCAGATCGGGATAGGCTGCGTGGCGATACACATCCGGCGGCAGGGTCACCTGCTGCAGTGCGGCGGGCGACGGGCTGACTGACAACGACAGTGCGTAGGCTGGCGCGGCACTGGCGGCAGCGGGCATGAGGCTCAATGCCAGCAGCAGGGTAGGTAATACCGTGTTCATGGTTCGGAGGGCTCCTGTTTCGGTGGTACCGGGGCGAGATAGCCGATCAGCAGCATCAGCAGGCCGACACCGATGAACGAGACGATGCGCTCAATGCCGTTGGCGCCTGCCAGGTCTAGCAGCATCAGTTTGACGACCACGACCGCCAGCAAGCCGGCGCCGGCCAGCCACAAGCCGCGCCAGATGCGCCGGGTGGCCAGCAGCATCGCGGCCAGTGCGAGCAGGCTCCAGAACAGCGATAGCCCTGCCTGCACTCGGGCGGAACGCCACAAGGAGTCGAACTCGAATGGAATGCCGTCCAGATGATGAAAGCTGCGCAACAGCAGCGCGGTCAGCCAGACGAAGCCGGCCAGGCCGATGGCGATGCTGAATGGCCGTGGGGGCAGCGCTGCAGCGAGATGCGGCTGAATCCGGGGATGGCGCCCCCAGTGCCAGAGTGTCAGCAGTAACAGCATCTGCGCCAGGTCGAGCGGATTGAGCAAGGGCAGATAGGGCAAGGGCTGGGCGCTGCCATCGCTGAAGCCGTTGGCGGCAAGACTCCACAGATACAGCGAAACCGCCATCGGCGCGGTGGCCAGCCAGCCGTAGTGCATCGGCCAGTCGCGCCACGGCCAGCGCGATTGCAGGGCAGGATGCAGCAGCAGGCCGACCAGCAGCGCGGGCACCAGCGCCCATCCCAGCAGCGGCCAGCTACTGGGCAGCAAGGCCAGTTCGCCAAAGCCCCACGCGGCCAGCCAGACGCCGAGCAGGGTAAACAGCCAAACGCCGAGCAGATGGTTCAGTCCCAGCAGCAACCGGGGTTGGTCGCGTTGCTGGCGGTGCAGCAACCAGCCGTGGGTAAGCAGGGCCAGTGGCCAGGCTAGCCAGCCGCCGTGTTCGAGTGGCTGGGTTTGCTGCGACCAGGCCAGCAGCGCGTGCCAGCCCAGTGCTGCCGCCCAGGCCAGCGCGGGCCGGGCCAGCGCGGGCAGTTGCCAGTGATCGGCGGCCAGGCGCAACCCGGCTGCGGTCAGGCACAGCCAGAGGACACCGGCCACAGGCAAGGCGGCGGGAGCCAGCAGGGCGTGGAACGGGTAATACGCGCTGGCCAGCCACCAGAGCAAGGCCCAATAGAGCGTAAGGGGTGGCAGCACGGTCTCGCTGGCGTGCAGCGCTGCCGGATGCCGGTACAGCAACACCGCAACCGTGGCACTTCCCAGCGCCACCAGTAGACAGCCCAGCACGGTGCCATTGATCCAGCCTGCAGCCGGCAGATCGAGCCCCAACGATGCGGCCAGGCCGGCCAGCCACAGCATCAGATAGCCGAATGCCCTTGCCAGCCGCTTGTTTTGCCGCAGGCCGATCCACACCACGCCGGCGCCTTCCAGCGCCCAGGCGCCGGCAGTCCATTGCGCCGACAAGGCAAGCGGAATCGCCAGGGTGGCAAAGATCACTCCCAGCGCGGTGAATGCCTCGCGCAGCAGGGCTTTGCCATCGTTGCGCCGCGCCAGCCAGATTGCCAGCGTGAGGTAACAGGCGGCCAGCGCCAGCGCGCTGAATGCCGCGCCGAATTCCCACGGGTGTACCAGCCGCATCTGTAGCCCGAAGCCGACGATCGGGGTACCGAACACCAGGGTCGCATCGACGTAATCCGGTCGCTGGCCGTGGCGCAACTGCGCAAACCGTAGCGCCACCCACAGATAGACCAGAAAGAACGCCAGCAGAAAGGGCTGGGTGCTGGCGTACAACCCCGGCCGGTATTGCAGCACGCCCCAGCCGGCGGAAATGCCGAAGGTAAACAGGAAACCCACCACGTTCAACGCCCGCCATGCCTTGTAATGGGCTACCGCCACGATGCCGGCATTCAGCAGCAGGTAGTAGCCAAACAACGCCACATGGCTGCCGTGGCCGGTAGAGGTCAGCAATGGCGCCAGAAAGCCGCCGGCGGTCGCGATCACTGCCAGCGCGGGCGAATCCTGTCGCAACGCCAGCAAGGCGGACAGCCCAACCATTGCCAGCAGCAGGCCGAATGCCAGTTCGCCGGGCAACAGCGGATACAGCCGGAACGCGGCGAACACGGTCAGGTAGAGCACTGCCACGGCAGCCCCCTGTACCGCCAGCGCATACGCCGGGCGGCGGTGTCGTAGCCGCCAGCCCACTGCCAGACCGGCAATGGCCCCCAGCGCCACGCCGATGAACCGGGCCTCGACCGGCAGGGTCGCGTGTTCGGCGGCAAATTTGAGCAGGAAGGCCACCCCCATGAACACGATCACAATACCGACCCGCACCACACTGTTTCCGCCCAGCAGCCAGTTGCGTGCGGCCGCGAAAGGATCGAATCCCGGGGTATCCGGCCGCGGCTGGCGCGGAGGCAGGGTCAGCCGCGGGCGCTGACTGGCCGGTGCCGCGGCGGGCGCTGACCCGGCCTGCGGCGACATGACAGGCTCCGGCGCCACCGTGGCCACGATGTCAGCCAGAGTGAGCCACGCCTCGGCCTCGGCCTGCGGTTCCGGCCGGTCTGCCGCATCGGCGCCGGCCTGGGGCAGCGGGCTGCGGGCCGCGCCAGGACTGGCTTGCAGGGCTACGCTGGAAGCCACGTCTGGCGCGGCGTCCGGGTCGGCGGGCCTGGGGCTTGCTTGCCCCTGCGGGCGCAATTGCTGCAATTGCTGCCGCAAGTCCTGCAGCTCCCGCCCCTGCGCCAGTTGCCGCGCCAGCAGCCAGCCACAGGCCATGCCGAACACCAGACCGCCGAAGTCGTCGACGGCGAAGCCCAGCAACGCACCCAGCAGCACAAACATCCACATGGTCGGCCTCCTCCGATTGTTCCGGCTACGGTAGCCGAAAAGGCAGCGCCAGTCATCCGGCCGGGCAGGAAAGCGGCTGTGACCGGGCAGCCGGCAACAGGCAAAACTGGCTACAATCGGCAGACTAGCGCCTGCCTGCGAGCCCTTTATGCCGATTGCCCTGCCCCGCACCCTTGCCTGTCTGCTGATCCTGCTTGGCTGGCTGGCCGGCCTGTTGCTGCCGGTGTCGGCAACAGCCAGCCCGAACCCGGCCAGCGGGCAACCCACTCCGGCGCTACTGCTGGTTGGCAACCGAACCATCCTGACCCTGCGTGTGCCGCTGCTGGGCTATCTGCCGCAGGATCGGGCAATGGCCGGGCAACAGCGCATCCGGCAGCTTTTGCAGCGCAATGGGCCGCTGACGGTCAGTACCCGGCCGGGTAACGACGGAGTGACCGTACTGATCGACGACAACCCGGTGTTCATGGTGCTGCCAGGCGATGCCAATCCGCTGGCTGGCGAAACGATCGGCGATGTCGCCTCCCAGAGTGTCCAGGCACTGGAGCAGGCAATCGGCGAATACCGCGAGCGCAATGACCCACGGGCGCTGGCCCATGCCGCGGGCTGGAGCACGGCAGCCACGGGGCTGACCGTGCTGGCCGCAGTGCTGTGGCTGAGGCTGGGGCGCCGGCTGCGGGCCCGGATCGGCGATCTGGTACGACAGCGGGCGGCGCGGATCAGGCTGGCGGGCATTCATGCCATCAATGCCCATCAGAGTGCGCGGCTTGCCGCACACGCAATCACCCTGCTGACCGCGAGCGGCATGATGATCCTGCTGTATCTGTGGGCCACGTTCGTACTCAACAGCCTGCCGTGGACCCGCCCCTGGGGCGAGCGGCTGGCCAGCTTCCTGCTGCAGCTGATTGCTGATGTCGCGCTGGCGATCGCCCATGCTGTGCCAGGGCTGATTCTGGTGGCGGTCATCGTGCTGCTGGCGCGATTCGGCCACGGCGTTGTCAAGGCATTCTTTGGCCGGATCGAAACCGGCGGGCTGCAGGTTGGCTGGCTGGATCAGGCCACCGCGCCGGCCACCCGCAAGTTGGCGACTGGGCTGATCTGGCTGCTGGCACTGGCAATGGCCTACCCTTACCTGCCCGGCGCCCAGACGGATGCCTTCAAGGGCCTGTCGGTACTGTTCGGCCTGATGGTTTCGCTGGGGGCATCGGGCATTGTCGGTCAGGTGGTCAGCGGCTTTATTCTGGTGTATTCACGCTCATTGAAAGTCGGCGAATACGTGCGCATTGGCGACACCGAAGGCACGGTCACCGAGCTGGGCCTGTTTGCCACCCGAATCCAGACCGGAATGGGTGAAGAAATCGTGCTGCCGAACAACTACATCACCAGCACGCCGACCCGCAACTATTCACGCACCGTGGCCGATGGACAGGGTTTCGTGCTCGACACCAGCGTCACCATCGGCTATGACACCCCGTGGCGGCAAGTACAGGCGATGCTGCTGCAGGCTGCCGACGCCACACCCGGCATCATGACCGAGCCAGCCCCCTACGTGATCCAGACCGCCCTGTCCGACTGGTACATCGAATACCGGCTGGTTGCCTACGCCGGGCCGGATGCGCCGACCAAACGGGCTCGCGTACTGAGCGAGCTGCACGCCCACATTGTCGACACCTTCAACGAATACGGCGTACAGATCATGTCGCCGCACTATCTGGCCGACAAGAACGAGCCGGTAGTCGTGACCAGACAAGACTGGTACAAGGCCCCGGCACACCCTCCTGACGCCAGGCACCGATAGGAAAAGCAGCCCGCCTTGCCCGGCAGGCAGAATGAAGCCCAATCGCCCGCAGCGCAGCGCCAACCGTCCTGCATGCATTCACTGTTTCAAACTTCCGGAAACCCAGCCATGACCGCCACCCCAGCCCGCCCGCTCGATGCCGGCGAAAAATTCTTCTGGATGCTCGACCAGGTGTCGTGCATGAATTTTGTCGTGTTTGCCGAACTGGACTGCCAACTGCCGCCACCCGCGCTGCAGGCGGCGCTACAGGCCCTACAGCAGCGGCACCCCTTGCTGAGTTGCGCCATCCGGGTGCGTGAGGATGGCCACGTCGCCTTTGACCGCGCCACTGCGGCACCGATCCGCTTCACGGTCACCGCCGTCGATGGCGACAGTTGGCAGCAGCCGTTGCAGGCGCAACTGGCGCAGCCGTTCGCGGCGGATGAACATCCCCTGGCACGGGCGCTGTACCTGTCGCGCAGCGACGCACCGGGCAGCGTGGTCGGTCTGGTGTACCACCACGCGATTGCCGATGGCCGCTCCGGCACCGCGC
The DNA here is from genome assembly GCA_964495595.1 of uncultured Burkholderiales bacterium. Lineage (GTDB taxonomy): Bacteria > Pseudomonadota > Gammaproteobacteria > Burkholderiales > SCOH01 > CALMFQ01. The sequence continues at coordinate 6,529 of CAZBWH010000090.1, forward strand.
TGCTGCGCGAATGGCTGCAACTGGCGGCCAGCGGCAGTCGGACGGACGCCGCTCCCCACGACGAGCCGCCGCCGATGCACGCACTGTTTCCGCCGCAATTCGACTGGCAACGCCACCCGGACCAGGCAGCGGCGATTTACGGCGAGATGAAGCTGGAGATCAAGCGCTACGGCAAACCGGCCGACCTGCCTTGGCTGCAGCAACAGCACAGCGACCGCCAGCCAAGGTTCGTGCGGGTGGAATTCAGCCCGCAGCAGACCGACGCACTGCTGCAGCAATGCCGCGCCCACGCCACCACCCTGCACGGCGCACTGGGCGCAGCGCAACTGCTGGCCAAACGCAAGCTGCTGCCACAGGAAGGCGCACAGACCATAACCCTGTCGCATCCGGCTGACCTGCGCCCGTATCTGACGCAGACGGTGCCGGAAGACGGACTGGGGTTGTACATCACCATGCTGTCGGCCAATTACCCGGTGGCAACCGACAGCGATTTCTGGCAACTGGCGCGGGAAGTGGTGGGCGACATCCGCCGGCAACTGCAGCGCGGCGACGGCCATCTGCTCTACACCTTGCTACGCACCCAGCAGGTGCCGCCGAACGCAGCCGGGCTGGCGGCGTTCGGCCAGCAGATGCTGGCCAGCCCCAAGGGGTCGATGATTTCGAATATTGGCCGGGTGGCCGAGGTGGCGGGCGGGCTGCCGGTCAGCCACATTTCGTTCGCACTGTGCCCGATGCCGTATCAGGCGCTGTTCACCGCCGCCAGCAGCTACGGCGGCAAGCTGATCCTCAATATCAACTACGACGCGGCCAAGCTGGCGCCAGACGTGGCCACCCGGTTGGCACAGCAGCTACGGGCCGAACTGCTGGCGCGGCTGCAAAGCTGATCCCCTGCCCTGCGAACCAGCACCAGCGCGGTCTGCGGCCTACTTGCCAGGGCGGCCGGTCTTGAGTTTCTCGATTTCGCTCATCACCGCCGCCAGCACCACATCGTCCAGCCCGGCCAGCTGACGCAGTGCGGCGCGCAGCAGTTCGCTTTTTTTCGCCTCGATGCCCTGCGCCAGGCAACGCGCCTTGAGCTGGGCAAACAGGGCGTAGTCGGCTTGCGGCAGGGTAAAGCTGTCGCGCACCAGTTTGTCTTTCTTCTCCTTGTCGCTGTCCTTTTTCTTTTTGCCCGGCTTGTCTTTTTCACCTACGCTGGCAACGGGCGGCGGCTCGACGGCGGGCGCGGCGACGGGTTGAGCCGGCGCCGGTGCATTGTTGACTTCGGGTACGGCTTCGGCTGCGGGGGTGGGAGTGGCAATCGCCGGTGCGTTAACAGCCGCGCGACGGGCGCGGGGGCGGGAACGGGTGCTCATCAGGGTAATCCTCCTCTGGTTAATAACGATATAAACCGTTTATACTTTTTATATTAATTCTCGGAACGGATCAAGCGATGAAACGGATCATGGTGGCCAACCCGAAAGGCGGCTGCGGCAAATCCACCCTCTCGACCCACATTGCTGCCTGGTTTGCCTGGCAGGAACAAATCGTCATGCTGGGCGACATCGACCGCCAGCAATCGAGCCACCACTGGCTGAATCTGCGCCCGGCCCCCCTGCCGCACATCGGCCGCTGGGAAATCGAGGATGACAAGGTGGCACGCCCGCCGAAAGGCACCCAGGTGGTGGTGCTGGACACTCCGGCCGGTCTGCACGGCAAGGCGCTCAAGCACGCACTGGGGATGGTGGATAAGATCGTCGTGCCGCTGGTGCCGTCGGCATTCGACATGTGGGCCAGTGCCGAGTTTTTCGAGCAACTGGCGGAAATGAAAGCGGTGCGGCGCGAAGAAGTCGCAATCGGCGTGGTAGGCATGCGGGTGAATGCCCGCACCCAGATGGCGGCGCAGCTGGACGCATTCCTGCAGCCCTACGGCCTGCCGATGATTACCCAACTGCGCGAAACCCAGTTGTACGTCCAGACCATCCAGCGCGGCCTGACCATTTTTGATCTGCCGCTGGGCCGCACCGAGCGCGACCGCGAACAGTGGCAGCCGCTACTCGACTGGCTGCAGCAACGCCGGGAGTGAGCCGGCCGGTGGCCGTACCTCGGCGCGCCGCCGCTCCAGAAACACGCGCTCGTCGGGCTGCTTCTTGGCCATCGACTTGGCCTCGCTCATCGCACGCGACAGCTCGTGATGCGAGGCAAACCGCCCCGGCTCGGCCCGCACCGCGCCGATCGACATCCGCAGCAGCGGATGAAACACTTCCTGGCCACGACGATCCTGCGCGACAAAGCCACCGGCCTGCACATGCTCGTCGAACAACAAGGGCCGGATCTGGCGTTCAAAGGACTCGACCACCGTCCGGCAACGCTCGCGCCAGTCGTGGCTTTGCAACAGCAGCACGAAATCATCGCCGCCGATGTGGCCAACGAAATCCAGCTCGGGGTGACAGACCTGCTCCAGAATCCTGCCCGCCAGCCGGATCACTTCGTCGCCGCTGCGGTAGCCGTAGACATCGTTGAACGGCTTGAAATGATCCAGATCGCAATAGCAGGCGTGGAAATTCCGACCCGCCAGCAGCCATTGCTCGATCCGCTCGTTGATCGGCACATTGCCCGGCAACAGGGTCAGCGGGTTGGCGTGGCGGGCGGTGACGATCTGGATTTCGGTCAGCTCGCGCATCAGATCGTAGCCGGTGCCCATCCCCAGGTAGCGGCCTTCGGCGGTGATGATGAAGCCATCAATCAGCGCCTGATGCCCGGCATGCACCAGCAGGCCGCTCAGGCTGATCAGCGACAGTTCCCGGTCGACCACCAGCGGTGATTTGTCCATCAGCAAGGTGCAGGGCTTTTTGTCGAACAGCTCGTGATTGAATGGCCGGGCCATAGTTTCGATGAACTGGTGGCGGCGCATCAGGCCGACCGGCCGGCCATCGTCCACCACGGGCAAGCCGTGCAACTCGGTGTCAGCACGAAAACGCTGAAAAACCACCGAATTGGGTGTTTCCGGCTGTACCGGCAGCACGTATTGCAGGATTCGTCCGGCGGATGCCTGCGCGGCCAGCGGGCCGGCGGCCGCAGCCTGGCCGGGCGGCCGTTCGGCGTGAGGACAATATTCGCTCATACACATACACCGTTACCCGATCCGGTCGGCGGCACGGCCGGCCGGTCAACCGGCCCGACCCGCTTTTCCCGCTGCAGACCCCAGTCCAGCCGGGCAACAGACTGCAAACAAACCCATGACATGACACTCTTCCGGCAAACCATCCACAGAGCATTAGATCACGCTAATGTTTCAGCGCGATGAACGCCAGACCCCGCGCAGCGGCGAGCGGCCATATCTGTCATCTGTCATTAACACTTCACTTGACACATTTATGACAGCAAACGACCATTGCGCCGGCTCGATCCAACGGAGGTAAGGCATGTCGATCACCGCAATCACCCCCCATACCGCCCCAGCCCCCCGCTTGCCGATCTCTTCTCCGGATCGGCGCCAGGCCGCCGCGCAGCGCAATCCGACCCACGATCCACACTGGCACCGGCGGCGCGCACTACTCGATCAATTGGCCGATCAGCTGCAACAGCTCAGGCTGACCGGCTGCAGTGTGCAAAGCTGGGATCTGCTGCAAGCCACCATTGGCCTGCTGGCCAAGGCCGAACGCAAGCACCTGCTCAATATCCACGAACGCCAGCGAGCGCTCGACTGGGCGGTGGCAGCGATCAGCCACCCGGTACAAGTCCGGTCCAGATAGCCTGGACACCGCATCCAGAGGGGCGTCCAGCCCTGCCGCAAGGCGCTTCCAGAGCGGCGTTCAGCCTGCCTTGCGCCCACTGAAGTAATACAGCGCCCCACCCGCCACGATCATCGGCAGACTCAGCCACTGCCCCATCGACAGATTGGCCGCCAGCAGGCCAAGAAAGCTGTCCGGCTCACGGGCAAATTCGGCAATAAAACGGAACGCACCGTAGCCGATGAGGAACACCGCCGACACCTGCCCCACCGGACGAGGCCGGCGCGAAAACAGCCACAGGATGACAAACAGCGCCACCCCTTCCAGCGCCACCTGGTAAAGCTGCGAGGCATGCCGTGGCAGCGCGTGGTGCAATTCGTAAAACGCCTGCCAATGCGGATGGCTGGCCACATACGCCGCATCTTCGTAGCGCGCCTGCGGAAACAGCACCGCCCACCACGCATCGGCACTGGTCACCCGCCCCCACAGCTCGCCGTTGATGAAATTACCCATCCGGCCAAATGCCAGCCCCAACGGCACCAGCGGTGCCACCACATCGGCAATCTGGAAAAAGGTCTTGCCTTCGCGGCGGGCAAACCACGCCATTGCCACCATGACACCGATAAAGCCACCGTGGAACGACATGCCGCCCTCCCACACCTTGAGGATCGACAAGGGATGGGCCAGATAATCGCCCAGTTTGTAAAACAGCACATACCCCAGCCGTCCGCCCAAAATAACCCCCAGCACGCCGTAAAACAGGAAATCATCCAGCTGCTGGCCAGTGAGCACCGGGGCCGGGCTGCGCCGGGCGCGGTAATGCCCCAGCACCAGAAACAGCACGAACGCCAGGAGGTACATCAAGCCGTACCAGCGCACTGCCAGCGGCCCGAGCGAAATGGCCACCGGATCGAATTGGGGATGAATCATCATGGAATCGGCCCTGCAAGCTGTCAGCGAAGCGGCGATTATACACAGCGCAACCATCAGTCCTTGTGACAGCGGCCGAGCAGCCCAAGCAGCGGCCTGCCGGTTTTTGTTACAATCGACAGCTCGTTCCGTCATCGAAATCCGAGGTTGTCATGCCCGCTTATCGTTCCCGCACCTCCACCCACGGCCGCAACATGGCCGGCGCCCGCGCCCTGTGGCGCGCCACCGGCATGAAAGACGGCGATTTCGGCAAGCCGATCATTGCGATTGCCAACTCGTTCACCCAGTTCGTGCCGGGCCACGTACACCTGCACAATATGGGCCAGCTGGTGGCACGCGAGATCGAAAAAGCCGGTGGCATCGCCAAGGAATTCAACACCATCGCCATCGACGACGGCATTGCCATGGGCC
>CAZBWH010000091.1:0-11353 GCA_964495595.1 uncultured Burkholderiales bacterium
GTCGGACTTGAGGCTGATCTGCTGTGTCAGTGGGAAAGCGAGGGCAGGTTTGCTCACGATTGCGCAAGTCAGACAGGCTGCTAGCCGGCTTGTGCCACGCCCAAAGCAGCAGCCCGACCAGGGGCCACATGGCGGCCAGCCACAGCCAGCGTGCCTTGTCGGCTGCTCTGGCATCCAGCGCAGGCAACATGGCCAGCATGATTTGCGGGTCATCACCCGACAGTCTCAACAGCCGCTGCCCGTCCGGTTGTGGGTCGATCGTGGTGCCAGGCCGCTGGCTGGCAGCGGTCAGCACATCGACACAGCCAGCCAGCCGACACAACTGCAGCCGCTTGGCCCGTACTTGCCCGGCGCCGCGCAAAGGGTCGATGCGCAGCGCATGCAGGCCAGGCGGTAGCGGCTGGTTAATAGTTTGCCATCCGACTCCACCATGCAGGTCGATGCGTAGCGCACCGGCTTCGCTGAATCCCTGGCCACGGTCGACATACAGCTGTAGTTGATCAGGATGGCTGGTCTGGATCTCGGCGATGAAATGCAGCGGCATGCGAGGCAACAGCCAGCCGGCTGCCAGCCAGATGGCCAACATTAACAGGCCGGCCAGGCAGAGCTCAATACTGAAGCGGGCTGATAGTCGCATGGATCGTTGCCCGGTCAGAAACGAAAATAGATGAAGGGATTGTAGGTTTGCTGTGCCAGCTTCAGTGCCACCGCAAACAACATCAGGCCGATCAGGCCGGTCTGCGCAATGGTCTGATAGCGCGTCGCCGTGCCTGCCAGCCGCTTGGTCAGCCATGGGTATACCGGGGTTGCCAGCACACAAGCCAGCCCCATTGCCCAGACTGATTCCCGCGTCAGGAACTCGGCGGCATCCCGGACGGCTGGCGACGCGGGGTGCCAGGCAGAGAGCGCATACAGATAGTACCCTGCGTGGTCGAGGCTATCGGCGCGGAAAAACACCCAGCCTGTCATGACTACCAGCCAAACATACAGGTGGCGCAGTGGCGGCCATATCTGCAGCGGCAAACGTTTGGCACCGATGCGCTCGGCGATCAGAAAGGCGCCATGAAACAAGCCCCAGACGATGAATGTCCAGTTGGCCCCGTGCCACAGGCCGGTGACGAAAAAAACGATCAGGAGGTTCAGGTAGGTACGGCCCGCGCCCAGCCGGTTGCCGCCCAGCGGGATATACAGGTAATCACGAAACCAGCGTGACAGGGAAATATGCCAGCGCCGCCAGAAATCCTGAATGCTGTTGGCAATATATGGATAGTTGAAGTTTTCCAGAAAACGAAAGCCGAACATGCGTGCCAGCCCGATTGCCATATCCGAGTAGCCGGAAAAATCAAAATAAAGCTGCAGGGTATAGGCCAGAATCCCCAGCCAGGCTGTCTGGGGCGCTAATTCCGCCGCTGGCAAGGCAAAAATGCTATCGGCGACCTGGCCGCAGGTATTGGCAAGCAATACCTTCTTTGCCAGACCGAGGGTAAAGCGTAGCGCTCCGGCATTGATATCTGCCAAGGCAATGTGGCGTTGACGAAGCTGCTCAGCGATATCGTGATAGCGGATGATCGGGCCGGCAATCAATTGCGGGAAAAAGGCAATATACAACCCCAGATCGAGCGGATTGCGCTGGGCCGGAGATTCTCGCCGGAATACATCGACCAGATAGGAGATCGCGTGGAACGTGTAGAACGAAATGCCTACCGGCAAGCTGTCCGGAACCCCCAGCTGCGCCGCCAGCAGGCTGGCATGGCTCCCGAGTGATGTCAGAGCAAAGCCGAAATACTTGTAATAGAACAACAAGGCCAGATTGGCCATAATGGCCACTCCCAGTATCCAGCGCCCGGGCCGCCGACCCCGGTAGTCTTCTACCAGCATGCCAAAGCCGTAATTCATCGCAGTTGAATACAACATCAACAAAATATAAACCGGCTCGCCCCAGGCGTAAAACAACAGGCTGGCGGCTAAGAGTATTGCGTTACGCAATGCCTGCCGGCTGGCGAAATAAATCGCCAGTACCACGGGTAAGAACAGGAACAGGAATAGGGGGCTGCTGAAAACCATGAGGCCGCTATTTCAGTTGGTAAGCTGCAGCTTGACCCGCAATTCGTCAATGAACGGATAAGCCTTGCCCGGCGGGGCAAAAATGGACTGCTCGGGCAGGTTAACGGTCTGGGTTGGCTGTGTGGTGTAGGCGGCGGCAAATTGCTTGATCAGCTCGGCAATGTTTTCCGGCGTCGGGCTATCCAGTGAATGAATGAACGGGCTAAGAACGCTCAGATTCTTGTTGGCGAAAGTGTTGGTAATGGTTTGCACGCCGAATTCAGCCATTTCGAGCGGCGGATAGCTCGGGTGGGGGGAGAACATCAGCGACAGGCCAATTGCCGATTGCTGCAGAATATCGGTGTATTGATCAAGGGTTAGCTTGCCCAGTGAGACAATCTTGCAGCCATTGTGCAGATTGATGTCGCCGTGTTGCTCACCAATGGAGTAGATATTCCAGCCTGATGCTTGCGGATCGATCCCGCTCCAGTGGCGTGCGGCCTGGCATACCAGTTCCAGCCCGTTGCGTGGCACCCCGGGGCGGCCGTACAGGATCAGGGTGCGCTGCTTGGCTAACTGGCGCAACTGGCGCCGTTGGCCATACAGAACGCTGTTCATTTGCGGCTCGAAAATGTAGTGTGAGGCAAAGTCGTAACCTTGCTGCCGGAAATAGTCATACAGGAAGCGGGTGTTGAATACCCCGATCATCGGGCCATCGTACTGGTAAGTACTTTGCGCCAGCACATAGCGCGTCGACCAGGGGTAAAAGCCGGGTTCATGGTCTTGCACCAGATAAACCAGCGGTGTCGGTGCTTGCTGGAATTGCCGGGCCTGCCAGCCCAGCAGGCGCTGCAGGGCATAGGCGGTCCACCAGGCCGTGGCGACAAAGACGTCTTGTTCGCGCACCGCCAGGGTGCGAACGCCCCGGTCGGCAAATGGAATGATCCAGCGGCCGGGCTGGTCATCGCTGTCGGCGTTGCCGATCTGCCAGCCGGCGAGGCTGTCCAGGTCTACTTCCGGGTAGTGGTGCTGGTCGGACAGGATAATGCGCGCATCTACGTCGTTGCCGGCCAGTTCGAGAAAGAACTGCAATGCGGTCAGGATGCCGCCGAATACATGCTCCTTCTTCAGAGTGGGCAAAACCAGGTTCAGGCGCGGGCGGGTTTGTGCGCTGGGCCGGCCTAGCATGTGGGTGGCTTCGAAGATCTCGATTTGCGGCACAGCGAATTCGGCTACAGCGGTTGCGGACGGTGGCTTTCGAACCAGTTGCTTGAGTTTGAATTTGATTTTGTGTGCCAGCGAGGTCATGCCGTGGGTTCCGGAGCAGAAGAATGGATGGACAGATTCGGGTTGTAAAAGGGGTCAGACGGTGTGGCCTGACCGGCTGATGCCGGAGCGCCGCCGTGATGGCGCAGCGTGACACTGGCGAGGTAGATGTTTTGCCAGCCGAGACGGTGTGCTTTGGCGCCGAGCCGGACCGCGCCATCGTCCTGCGCCCGGGTATCAAATCCGCCGAGTTGTTCGAATTTGCTACGTTCGATCATCAGGCTGTCTGCAGGATTGGCCAGCACGTTGCGTGTCAGTACGCTGGAAATGAATGGCCCTGGAGGGTGCGAAGGCTGGCTTCCGGCGTACAGCCGTACGGTCTGTGCTGGCCTGGCAGCCTGTCGGACTTGAGGCTGATCTGCTGTGCCGGAGGGAGAAACGGTACGTTCGTTCAAGTCCGACAGGTTGCTGGTGATGACTGCGCCGGCATAATGCAGGCTGCCATCGGGCAAGATGCGTCGTGGCGCAACGGTGGCAACGTCCGGCAGGCACGCGACTTCGAGCAAGCGTGCGAGCCAGTCCGGGTTCAGTGGCTGGCTCCTGTCGGACAGAAACAGCAGTACATCGCCAGTCGCTTGCCGGGCACCGAGGTTGTTGCGCTCCGCCAGGTTGCTGTCGGCCGGGGGCGGTAGCCAGCGAACCGCCGGGTTGTCTGGTTCGGCGCGGGCGGGCGGGGCGCCAATGATCAGTATTTCATAGTCCCGCCAGTCGGTCGTGGACCGGATGGCATGGATACATCGTTGTAGTCGTGCTGCGTCGTTGTCGGCCGCGATGATCAGCGAGACCCGTGTCGCCGGGGCTTTGAAGCGTGGCACATAGGTGAACAGGTGCTCTCCTTCATCGACCGCAATAAATTGCGCCCCATAGCGGGCCTGCAGATGGTCGCTGATTGCCAGGCGGCCAGCTTCGTGCGCATAGGGCTTGGCTTCGGTGTTGATGGCCGTCGATCCGGCATGCAGGCGCCAGTGATACAGCACGTCCGGCAAGTGGTCGATGCGCTGGGCCAGCGCACTCAGACGCAAGACCATGTCGTAATCCTGGCTGCCATTCATGACGCTGCGAAAGGGGCCCGCCCGTTGCAGCAAGCTGCGTTTCACGCATACCTGATGGCCCAGATAGTTCTGGCTGCACAGCAGCATCGGCGACCAGTCTGGCTTGAAATAGGGGTAAACACGCCTGTCGTGTTCATCCAGCTTGTCTTCGTCAGAGTAGATCAGCTCGCTATCCGGATGCTGGTTGATCCACTGGGCGAAGCTGAGCAGCGCATGCGGTGCCAGTTCATCATCATGATCCAGAAACGCGACGTAGTCGCCGCTGGCAATCGAGATCGCGCTGTTGGTGGCTTCGGATATGTGGCCGTTTTGTGTGCGCCACGCAATGCGGATGCGTGGTTCGGCGGCTGACAGCGCGTTCAGCAAGGGGCGGATGTGCGGTGCGCTGGATGCGTCGTCCGCCAGGCATAGCTCCCAGTGCGGGTAGAGCTGACGGGACACTGACGCAATCATCTTTTCCAGCATGACAGGGTCGGTGTTGAATACGGGTACCACCAGCGAGAACCGGGGCAGTGAATTCATGCAGGACAGTAGTTGCGGCAGCTGCTGCTGCAATTGTGCAATTCTGTGGTGCTGTGCGGAAATCCAGCGGTCGTAGGGAGAGGCGGGCGTCGCATGGTGTGGGGCAGGCTGCAGGTGATCTGCCGGGGGCTGCAGCGCTGCCAGTAGCAAGCGTTTGATTCCTGGCAGGCGTTCTGTGTGCCAGCGCTGGCCACATATGGCCAACAACGCCAGCCATGAGCCGTGCTGCCGATGGAGCAGGCCAAGCGCCCGACGTCCGGCTTTCAGTCGCAGCCGTTGCCGGGACAGCCAGGCAAAATGGGGGGGGAGAGGGGGCATCATGTTGGTCAGCCGGCTACGGTCGGGGTGGAGGCATATTGCGCCAGATTCGGGTTGTAGAAAGGATCGCCACCGAGCCGGTATGGTGCGTATTTCAAATCGGACTGAATGAAATCGACCTCCGGCACTTCCGAGCCGCGGGTTTTGGATTCGAAATGGCGTAGCTTGACCGGCGCCAGGCAAAGGTTCTGCAGACCACGCTGGTGGGCGCGGATACCCAGTTCGACATCACTGCCGCAGATTTCAAACGCTTCATCAAAGCCGCCCAGTTGTTCGAACTTGCTGCGTTCGATGGCGACGCAGGCGCCAGTGCTGGCGAGCACATTGCGGGTCAGTGCGTTGGCAATGAACGGACTGGGCGAATTGGCCAGCATTGTGCCCTTGTAGACATGATCTGCCCAGCCGCCCATGCCCACCACTACCCCGACATGTTGCAGGGTGCCATCTTCGTAATACAACTGCGCACCTACGGTGCCAACATCCGACAGTGAGGTCGTTTCAACCAGCCGTTCCAGCCAGTCGGGAGAGATCAGTTCGGTGTCGTTGTTCAAAAACAGCAACACGTCACCGGTTGCATGGCGGACGCCGAAATTGTTGAGAAATGACCAGTTGAACTTGTACGGCGCGGGGATGACACGCACTCGACTATCCTGCGCGCAGATTCGCTCGAAATAGGTGAAGGTCTCGGCTTCAGTCGAGTTGTTGTCCAGCACCAGGATTTCATAATCCGGCCAGCGGGTCTTTTGCAGGATGCTGTCAAGGCAGACGGCCAGCAGGTCGATTTTGTCCTTGGTGGGGATGATGATCGACACCCGGGCCGGGCGGGCGACAAAGCGCGGGTCGTAGGTAAACAGATAATCTCCGTCGTCTACCCGCAGGAACTGCTGAGGATAGCGACGCGCCAGATGAGCCGCAACGGCCCGTTTGCCGGCTTCGTGCATGGCTTGGCTGGCTGCCGGATCATGGCCGGTCGCGTCCAGTCGCTGGTGGTAGAGCACGTCAGCCAGATGATGGGGGCGTGCCTGCTCGCTCAGGCGCAGCACCAGATCGTAACCATTGGCACCATCGATATTGCGGCCCATGGCGCCACAGGCGGCAAACAGATCGCGCCGTACGCACAAGGCGTGGCCGATATAGTTCTGAATGCACGCCAGGGTGGGCGACCAGTCTGGCTTGAACAATGGCTGCTGGCGCTGGCCATGCACGTCGAATTTGTCTTCATCGCTGTAGATCACGGCGGCGTCGGGGTGCTGCGCCAGATATTCGGCAAACGCCAGTAGCGCATGTGGCATCAGCTTGTCGCCGGCCGCCAGTGGCAGGACGAAATCACCGCTTGCCGTCTGCCCGCCCGTTTTGATGCGTGGGTCGTCTGTCGCGTGCCGGCTGCACCATTGGCGCCACTCGTCTGAGGCGTTGAGCGGCTCGGCCAGGCAGACTTCCAGCATTGGGTAACACTGTTGTTGTACGGTCGTCAGGGTTTCGTCCCAAGCCGCCAGCGGGAGATCACGAGACGAAATCACCACCGAGAAAACCGGCTTGGCCGGCAGCGCTGCCAACCGTTCCGGCAGTTGTGCCCGCAACGATTCGACCCGGCTGGCCTGTGCGGTGATCCAGGCCTGATAGGGATCCGTGGCCTGCTCCGGCTGGCCGGGAACGGGTGGGGGTGCCGCCATGATGGCCGAGCGCAGCCAGGCCCTGAGGCCGGTCGGCCCGCTGCGCAGCAGGATGGCGACGGCATGGGGTATCAGCCGGGCATAGCCTTGGTGGCGTTGCCCGAGCAGCCTCAGCGCCAGCCGGCCATTCGCCAGCCGGATCTTTTGCCGACCGGCCCAGCGCAGCGGTTGGGTTATCCGCCACGAGGTAGAGGACTGCATGGCTTGCAGTACATGCTGAGCCTGCGCCAGCTCGGCCGCTTGCCGGTGGCGTGCGGATTCGCTGGTCTGCAACTGGGCCTGTGTGGCCTGATGGGCCTGTTGGAGCGTGTGCTGGGCGCTAATGGCCGCTGTGATGGCTTGTTCGAGTTGGGTACGTTTCTGCTCCAGATATACCCGTGCCTGCTCTTGCTCAGCGAGCTGATCGGCGGTCGCAGCCAAGCGAATTTCGAGCTCATCCTTGTAGATGCGGATTTTTTCTTTCTCGTCGGTCATTATCTGCAGCTGGCTGGCTTGTGACGTCAGCGCGGCGTGCTGCACTTTCAGCTGGTGTTCGCGAGTTGCCACTTCCTTGCGGCGCAAGAACCGCTGCAGGTAATGCAGCCGCCAGAGCGGGGTGCGCATGGCGCCGCCATCCCGCCGCTGCAACGCTGAGCGGATGATGTGTGCGGCTTCGAGGTGGTTGCGGATCGCTCCACCGAGGATGGTGTTGTTGCCATGCAGGCGGTAATCCAGCAACGCGGCGTCATCCAGATAGACAAAGCAGTCTGGCAGGGCGCTGGCGGCGCGCAGCGCATATTCCCAGTCCAGCACGTAGCGGTAGTGGCGCAGCGGGCCGAGGGTGTCAAACAGGCTGCGGCTGAAGAAAAAGTTGGAGGTCGATACCGTCAGGTTGCCCCACATCAATGCCGCCAGCGGATCGCGGTGCTGCCGCCATTGCTGGTGAATATCGGCGTACATGCGCAGCCACCAGTGTTGCGGATCGGTAATTGGCTGGCCACCGGCGTCGATCAGCCGGACCGCACTGACCAGAAAGCTCGGGCCAGGCCTTGCCTCGGCAACGGCCAGCAGCCGCCCCAGCCGGTCCGGGGTGTAGCGATCATCCGAATTGAGAATCGCCACGTAGCGGCCGGTTGCCATACCCACGCCACGGTTGATGGTGGCATGCGATCCGGCATTGGCCTGCCGGACAAAGCGGATGCGCGGGTCGGTAAAGGTTGAAATGATATCCGGGGTGCGATCCTGCGAGCCATCGTCGATGATGATCAGCTCGAAGTCGGCCAGCGTTTGCCCCAGCACGCTATCAATCGCCTCGGCAATGTAGGCTTCGTGGTTAAAGGCGGGTAGAACGACACTGACTTGCGGCATTGCTTCAATCCAATTCAAGACAAGAATCGCCGGTCAGGGCCGGCTGCGCAGGTAACTGCGTCGGAAATCGAGGAATGGCTGTTCGATCAGCCGGTAAGTCACCGCCGACACCAGCACAATGGCCGGCAGCATGATTAGCAAACCACTCAGTACCGTCGACAGCACCACATCGTCGCTCCACAAGGTGGGTGGCACGAATCGCCGCAGCGTGGCCAGCACCAGATTGTGCATGACATAAATGGAGAAACTGATGCTGCCCGCCCATGCCAGCGCTGCCGACAGTCGAACGGGCAGCGAACGAGCCTGCTGCAGATATGCGAGCATGAACCACGCCCACATCAGGCCCTCAGCCGTCGTCCAGATCACCCAGTAAGACGCCTGGATATTGGCCGATCCGCCGTGCCGATTGAACCACTGCAAGCCGCCCAGCAACAGCAGGCTTGCTCCAGCCAGATGCAAGGGATGGCGGCAGAGTTGCGGATTGCGTTGCCAGGCAATGCCCGCCAGCATGCCGAACAGGAATTCATCCAGTCGGCCAAAAATGGTTTCGTGGGCAATGAAGCGCACGCTGTCGGCAGAGATGAACACCATCAGCCGGATGCCGATCAGCAGCCCGATCAATTGCCACAGATAGCGCGTGCCATAGCGCTCATAAAACAGCTTCAGGAACGGGAAGATCAGATAGAACTGGAATTCGACCCAGATCGTCCACAACTGCACAAAATAGTGCGAAAACGGCACCGTACTGGCCCGGAACGGAAACAGCCAGCCGATTAATTCCAGCATGCCGAAATTGCGCTGGTCGTTGTAGGTGCTGATAAACAGCGATAGAAACACCGCAAACAGGTACAGCGGATAAATCCGGATCAGCCGGTTGCGCAGGAATCCGCCATAGCTCACCTCGTGGCCGTGGGTCAGAACGGTGAAAATGAACCCGCTGATCACCATGAACAGCCCGATGCCGGTATGGCCTTCTTCCACCAGCGACAGCAAGGGGTTGTTGGGCCGGATGTCCACGACGTAGGTATGGATGTAGTGGTACATCACCACCAGCGCCGCAGCCAGAAAGCGCAGATGATCAAGCGGCGCAAGATAAGCGGTTTGTGCGCTACGCATCAACGGCCCCGCAACAATCGTGACCACCAGCCTCGCCGGCTCGTGCTGACCGCATCGGTTGACGGCGCCCGTGCCGACTCTGCCGACTGGGCGGCCATCAGCGCATCCAGTTGCCGGCGCAGATCGCCCACCAGCAGCACATGATGCAGATCGAGCCCGCCGGTGTGGCGGATGAAGTCCAGATACTGCGGCCCGCAGCCATCCGGTGGCAGGCTGGCAAACCAGGTATCCAGGCCAAAGCCGATGTGGAACGGCGTGCCCAGGCCGAGAGCATGGCGCGCCAGCAACTGATCAGGCGTTTGCTCGCCAAGCTGGTCGCGGTATTCGGGAAACACCGCAGCAAAGGTGTCGGCATCCCAGCCCAGATAATGACGCAAGACCCGCTGCCGCTCCCACAGATCGCGCACGATCACCTCCGGGCGAGCTGCACTGGCGTTCTGCTGCCGATCGCGAATCCGGAACGACAGCAGCGTTTCCGGCAACACATGAATCTCGAACCGGCGCGTCAGCCGAATCCAGAAATCCAGGTCCGGCACCTGCGCCAGCCGCGCATCCAGCAGCCCCACCTGCTCATAACATTCCCGC
Organism: uncultured Burkholderiales bacterium; assembly: GCA_964495595.1. Classification (GTDB taxonomy): domain Bacteria; phylum Pseudomonadota; class Gammaproteobacteria; order Burkholderiales; family SCOH01; genus CALMFQ01. The sequence goes on from CAZBWH010000091.1 coordinate 9,983, forward strand.
CGGATCAGCACACTCGGGTGGCACAGGCAATTGCCCTGATCGAAAAAATGCCGTAGCCAGCGATGCCGGTCGCGGTTTTCGGCCTGAAATACAGCAAAATCCTTGTGGCCTGCATCGGCGAACCGCTCCCCCGTCTCGTTGACCAGCTGCGGATAGCCAAACACCGCACCGATCTGCGGCCGGGCCTGCAGAAAATCCACTTGCCGCTGCAGCTTGTGCGGCAGGAAACAATCATCCGAATTCAGAATCGCCACATATCGGCCCCGGGCGCGGCGAATCGCCTGATTGAAAGCAATGCAGGCACCCGCATTCTGCGGCAGCACCTCCAGCCGGATGCGTGGATCGTTCACCGCCCGGATCCGGGCGACCGTATCGTCGGCCGAACCATCGTCAGTGATCACGATCTCGAAATCCTGCAGCGTCTGGCCCAGCACACTGCCAATGCAGTCCTGCACATACGCCGCATGGTTGAAGGACGCAATGACCACGCTGACCAAAGGAGCCGGATTCATGCTGTATCAGCCCGCCCGATCAATGCAGCACCGAAGTCGGCCCGCTGGCTGCCGGCGCAGGAGGTTCATCCTGCAGCCAGGTCGGCTCGGGCACCGGATTGCCCCACTCCGCCTTGTGGCAGTATTTGTGCAGCCGGCTGACAAACCAGTGCAACTGCGTCTGGGTAAAGCGCACCCGGCACAAAGGCGCATCGCCGCCGGCAAAAAACACCAAACCGCAGCGCCGCGCGTCCGGCTGCAAATCGATCCGGGTCAGCAACACCGCCTTCATTACCGGCAAGGGCGGCTCATCGGCCGCCTGGGCCACCGCATCCTGCTGCGCCTCGTCCACCTTCGCCACCGAGCGGGCATGCGTCATCGACAGCACATCATCCCGCCAGCCCGGATCAGCCTGCCGTGCCAGCGTATTCTGCTGCGCCGCCAGCTCGCACAGCCGCCCCAGCAGACGGAAAACCAGCCGACGGGTAATCAGCAACGGCCGCACCACCTGCTTCGACCGGCAAACAAACACCAAACGGTCTTCCGCCGGATCAAAGCGGAAACTCAAAGAACCGATATCATCCATCGAATCATTCCAGAACAGCAAAACCCGCCAATTATCCGCCAGTTAGCATTTGTCATAAAGGCAGAAGCCGCAAAAAGCGGCCAATGGTAACGGAATCACCCGATGCTGTAACCGGCGCAAGTGGATTAAGCCAAAAGGCGAGCAGACAGCCAGCACAGCCGCATCGCCATCCCGATTCCGGAACAGCCCGCCACAACTCCCGATCTTGTAATGCCTACCGGAGCCAGCCCATCCTGCCGGCCAATACCAGCGCGGCATCCAGCCCCTCCCCCTTGATGGGGGAGGGTTGGGGAG
>CAZBWH010000092.1:0-10704 GCA_964495595.1 uncultured Burkholderiales bacterium
ATTTCGCCGAACCTCTTCCAATTACTGTCAGTTGCACTTACTCGTTGAATCCGCCCATTAATTATGCCAACTAATACCCCGTCTTGGCACCAATAGGATGACGCGGTATCCTATCAATGATGTCAAATGAATTGCAAAGCAGGCTGATGCCCGATGTAAGAAAATCCGGATGTACCTTGCAGCCTGCCAGATGAGAAGGGTGTGGAGAAATGCGGGAGTCGCATCCCTTGCCTTGGTTATTTTGTTCTTCGGCCCCCAAGTCGCTGCATCTGATGTTCGTTATTCTGAGCTTAACGTCAGTCGGCAACGAGAAGTCCTTGTATTAACCCTTGACGATGCAATTGCCCTCGCCGTCAGGAATAATCGTGGCATCCAGACTGCGTATCTACAACGCGTCGCCCAGAAATTTGACCTGTACGTCAGCGAAGGGAAATTCCTCCCTAAACTGACGTTAACTACCGGAGTACTGGACAACAAGGTCAACGGGCTATCGTCCCGAACGAAGGATATTGCCTCTACAGCCACCCTTGGCTTGCCCACAGGTGCAAAGCTGTCGCTCTCCACTACGAATGGCTTAGGTTCGTCTTCTTCCAACTCGTCCATAACCTCCGTGACTTTGACGCAACCGCTGCTGAAAAATGGTGGCTGGGACGCGAATACCGCGTCGGTTCGGATGGCTCGCCTTGATGAACTGATTAACCGTCTCACCTTGAAGGCAACGCTTTCGCTGACAGTGACTCAGGTTATCTCTGCTTATCGTGAATTGCTTCGAGCGCAAGAGCAGCGAATGATCGCAGAAGCGGCGCTTCAGCGTAGCAAAGACCTCTACCAAGTCAACAAGACGTTAATTTCTACCGGCCGCATGGCTGAGACAGAGATATTTCAGACCGAGGCCGAGGTAGCTAATCGCGAGGTAGCCTTAGAAGAAGCAGAGAATCAGATCGATGCTTCGCGCCTAGCGCTTTTGAACCTACTCGCATTGGAACAGCGAGCACCAGCCGTTGCGATTGGAGCCAAAGACATTCGCTTGCGAGGTGTAGACCTTGCTCAAGCACTGACTACCGCATTAGCGAATCAACCGGACTATCTGATCGCACAACTACAATTTGAGCGGGCCAAAATAAATTACGACCTTACGAAAAATCAGCAGCTTTGGGACCTGTCTCTGGTTGCCGGAAAGACGCAAAGTCGAGGTGAACCTGAAGGTACTGGATCATACGATACGACGCTAGCATGGGCTCAGAAAAACGATATGTCATATGCAGGCGTTCAACTCACCATACCGCTGGGCGATCGTTCTATTGAACAAGCTACAGTGCGTGCCTCTGTGGACTTGAAAACCCAAAACCTGAAAGTTGACGAAACCCGTCAGGTTGTAGAGCAACGTATCCGAGATGCCGTACGTAATGTCCAGACACGCTGGCGGCAACTAGAGCTTTCCGGAAAAGCTCAGGAGCTATCGTTACTCAAACTGAAAGCGGAGAAAGAAAAGCTACAGGTCGGACGCTCGTCGAATTTTCAGATACTTTCTTTTGAGAACGACTTGCGTAACGCTGAGAATGCTAGAGTCAATGCCGAAATTACCTATCTGAATGCGTTAACCGATCTGGATGAGCGCATGGGGAAAACCTTGGATGTCTGGAATATTCCCGCTGTCGAATATGAGGTGTCCACCGAATGAGTATTGACACAGTGACCGACGGGTATTCTATGTGTTCAACAATTGCGACAGGGCATTGCAACTGCCATAATAACTCGTTCTTGTGCCGGTTCCGGCCGGAATAAATGAGGCGATTCCAGACTTTCTATAACAATTGGAGGTTCGAATGAAGTTTATAAAGTTGGCCGTTCCGTTCGTATTGCTGTTGTCTGCCTTGAGTGGTGAGGTTCTTGCGGGGAATACCAAGATGACCATAACTGCTACAAATAATACAACTAGTGCTGTAACACCGAGTAACGCGAGCTATGCGGGTACCGTTCTTCCCAACCCGGCACCACTTAACGCTGGGCTGAGCCAAACCTACATCAATACTGGTCTCGGAAATGTAACATCTTTCCATATTGATTACAGCAACACTGCAGGCAAAAAATGTCATTTTGATGCAGCCTCCTATAACCAAACAACGTCTACCTCGCCCTGCGTCTATACCAAGGCTGCAAAATCAACTGGCAGCCCCTCCGCCATCTGCACCGCAACTGTTACTTCAGCATCGACAGACCCGAGCAATTGCGCATTTTCGGTGAATTTCAAGATTCAGTGATAACTCAGAACCATGCAGACCAAAATGGCCTGCATGGTTTAAGGAGGAGAACCGCCATGATCAATGGTATCTATTCAACCTTGGCCCCAAGTGTGCCATCGTCTACCGCTAGCACTAAGTATCTTGAGAACTTGTCGGAGATTGCTGACAGCGTTGATCCTCACAGCAAATCTCATGGAAAATATACGGATAAGCAAATTGCCGATGCTACTAACAAATTAAATGCACGGGAGTATGCGGCATTTGGTCATTTTGGTGATGATGCTAGTTCTCAAGGGATTAAGCAGTTTACCGAGGCTTACCTGAATTACCTGAACCAACTGTCCCCGGAAGAACAAAATAGCATCAGATACAAAGGAACTAAAGAAAGTGCGACGGCGCTGCTTGCGGGGGTCAATGCCCAGATAGCGGAAGGGAAGAATAATCCAGGAAAAAAAGCCAACCAGCCGACATCGCTCCTTATAATGATGCTCGATGAAATGATGCTACATTTCAAGAAGAATGGTGTCGGTGTCAATACGCCTGTAATTTCACACACGGGCGGAAGTCAGGTAACGATTTCAGAAGAGGCACGCAAGCTCTACAACCAATCATGACATGAGCGAGTTTACGCATCCATCATTGACGTACTGGATGGTCAAGCTCCCGAAGCGGTACTGAAGGATTTGATAGGGAAGTTTCGTCACACATCAATCGAAGGGGCTGGTCGAAGGTTGGCTGAGCCAACGAATCAGCTTTCAGTCCGTTGTGATGCATTGCAAGATGCCCGTGGAGATGCAGACTGGATTGTCACGCGCAGCAGAGCACTCCACTTCCTCTTCTTCAGCATTTTTCCCTTCATGATTAACGAAAATGTGGCCGAGCAAGAAAACGATCTGTACCGCTGGCAGCGCCATGGCAATATTAATTGCCATGTACATCTTGCCCTTGGGTACCCATATGAACCAGGCGTCACAACCTACAGGATCAGGAGCATTGGCTCCAATAGTGCTGAATGGGGGCATAAATGCGCCCAAGACCTTGGATTCGGCATTGTCCGTCGTGGGGATGATCGAGGCCGGCGACGCCATGAGTGTTACAGCGCCGTTCGATGCAGAGGTCAAAGGGAAAAGTTTTTCCTTTGATGCCGAGGTCAGCCGAGGCCAACTGCTGCTGACGCTTGACACCACGGAACTACTGAATCGCATCCAGGAAGCAAAGGTGGCCATGCTTAAGGCCGCCAAGACCTTACAGGAACTGGAGAACTGGGAAAAAAGTGCAGACGTTGCGCGCGCGCAACGCACCGTTGCAGTGGCGCAACAGCAGGTAGAACAAACCGAACGCAAGGTTCTGGAAGCGGAAATATTGCTCAAAAAAGGAATCATTCCCCGCAGCGAATACGATGGTTTAGTAGAACAATTCAATGGCTACAAATCCCAACTCGCGGCAACCTCAGATGATCTGACGGCAACGCGGGAAAAGGCCAGCGAAGGCAACCATGAGATTGCCCGTATCGAATACGAGCAAGCACAGGCTAAATACAAAGATCTGTCGAGCAGATTGGCACTCGAAAAGATAACTGCTCTCCGCGCAGGAATCATCTCCAAGGCTCCGGCGACTTCCGGCCAAGCTCCGGCCACGTTAGAGATCGGTAGCCGAATCACCAAGGGTCAATTGCTATTCAATATCATATCGACAGCCAAGCTCAGTGTATCCGCCAAGGTCGATGAAGCAGATATTATCGATCTATCTCCCGGCATGAAGGTGGCAGTATCGATTGATTCTCAGGATATGCCTCCTATTGATGGTCGGCTCGTCGAGATTTCGGCTCAGGCAGCACAAAATGGTGGAGCTTCGCGGAGCGCTGTTTTCGATATCAAGATCGAAATCCCCGAACTTGATGAGCAGCAACGTCACCGCCTGCGCGTCGGGATGTCCTGCAATGTCAGTATCGAGAAAAACCGCAAAGAGGTCACCGCCACGTCTCCGGCCAATAGCAATTCGACTCGATGAAGTGAGGGCATGCGATGCTAAAACTGGATCGGGTCAGCAAGACGTACCGGCAGAATGGTCATGACATCCCAGTTCTTCGTGAGATTTCTCTCACTATTGCCGACGGTGAAATGTGCTCAATCGTTGGGGCCTCGGGTTCGGGGAAAAGTACCCTCCTGAACATCATGGGCCTGCTGGATATGCCTGATAGCGGTTCGGTTATTTATCAAGGCAATGCCGTACATGATATCGATGAGCGGGGTCAGGCAGAGATCAGGAATCGCCACTTTGGATTTGTGTTCCAGTCATTCAATCTTCTGCCCCGTCTTTCCGCCTTAGACAACGTGGGCCTACCACTCCTTTATCGCGGAATCGGAAAGGAGGAACGACGACGGATAGCCTACCCTTTGCTCGAACGGGTTGGTCTGGGCGAGCGGGCGAATCATTTGCCTGATGCGCTGTCGGGAGGGCAAAAGCAACGGGTCGCGATCGCCCGAGCCTTGATCGGACAGCCTAGACTGGTGCTGGCTGACGAACCAACCGGCAACCTCGACCCGAAATCTGCAAAAGATATTTTGGACCTATTGGGCGAGTTGAATAAAGAAGATGGCGTCTCTGTCGTCATCGTGACCCATGACCCCGCGATTAGCGAACTATGCCATCGTGAGATAGTGGTGGGGCATCAGCATGCCATCGTACAGAGAGAGGCGCGATGTCCAAGCTGAGCCGGTTCGATTTTCAGCTTCTTTTGCGTTCTCCAAAACTGTTACATGCTCTTCTGCATGAAGCGCTGGATAACATGCAGAGCGTTCGCCAACGTACGCTCTTGTCTTTATTAGGCATCATCATTGGATCAGCCTCTGTCATCGCGTTGCTGAATATTGGGGAAAACACCTCCGATGAGGCTGCCAGACAATTCAAAACAATGGGTACCGACTTGATTATCGTACAGGACGGTTTTGGTATAGGCGGCCAGCGTAAAGCCAACCCCATTGAGCGTCAGGATGCATCAAACCTCAAACAGGAAATTTCTTCTATCTCCGTTGCTACACCGATATCGAGCTATTCCGTCAGTGCTGGATGGCGCGGGAGAGCGTTGGACGGTACCTCCATCGGGGCCACCGAGGATCTTTTGACGGTGGCACAATTGCAGCTTGAACGCGGGCGTTTTGTGAGCAATCTTGATGGCTATGGCACGGTTGTCGTTGTAGGTAGCGCCATGGCCAACGCTTTAGCAGGTGATGGAAAAGGGCCGAAAATCGGCGACAAGATTCGTATGGACAGCTATCTATACACAGTTGTCGGTATCTTGCAGAGTACTCCAAGAAATCCCCTGTTGCCTTTTGATATCGACAATGTGCTCATCGTTCCCATTAAGGCAAATCGCAGAATGAGCACGGCAACGGGGAACATCTCGAACATTCTCATTCGCGTTGCTGAAGGCCATGACCCCATCCAGGTTCTAGCGAATGTCTCGAACTATTTTCGGGAAAGAGGTAAAGCAGCCCAAGTTCAAGGTGCTTTACAACTGATCGAAGGCATGAAGAAACAAGGTCAATTGTTCACCTGGATGTTGGTTGGGGTCGCATGTATCTCGCTCTTGGTTGGCGGAATCGGTGTGATGAATGTCATGCTGGCGGGCATCGCTGAGCGCAAAAAAGAAATCGGCCTACGTTTGGCAATTGGCGCGAATCGCATCAGCATCATGACGATGATCGTTTGCGAGTCGACCTTGCTATCAGTGAGTGGTGGCGTGATTGGGATCGTACTGGGGTTAATCATTTCAATCCTATTCGCCACGTTGTCGGGGTGGGACTATTCGTTGTCCTACCTGTCCATCCTGCTCGGGTTGGGGATGTCTTTGGCGACAGGCTTGTTCTTCGGAATTTATCCCGCACTCAAGGCTTCGGAAATGTCGCCGATAGAGGCTCTACGATCTGAGTAACGGAGGGGCCTCTAATGTTGCACTTTTTTGATAAAAATGGAGCCCTCCGTGCTGCCCCAGTCCCCCGACCTCTTTAATACATAAGAATTGCGCGGCCCGACATACTTTGGCTGTATGTGACTGGATCAAGCGGCATCAGAATCTGATTATTACGGGGGCGACAGGAACCGGTAAATCCTATCTGGGATGTGCGTTCGGTAATTGGCTGCGTGCCCATCATTGTTGTGCCAACGCCTTTTCTGGATCAGGCGGTTTCGGGAAGTGGTTTGACGTCAGCTGCGCAGCTAATACCTGCTTTCTTCAATATCTTGCCGGGCAACAGATAAGTTCTGGTTATGAATATGTACAGAATTGCGCCAATTGTGGCGATAACCATCAACCCCAAGGTCTGACGCCACGCCGGCGCCGATGACAAGATGATTTGCAGTATGGCCAGCAAGGCCAATGGCGCCATGACCGCCAACTGGTAGTAACCAGCCCATTTCATCCAGGCCGATGGCTTGATCGCTGCTGACTTGGCGTAGATGGCCAAGACGCCAGCCTGCCGCAGTGTTTTAATTTCTTCATCGCTGAATTCGTATTGCTGCTGGATGGCCAGCACATCATGCCGAACCTGCTTTCTCGCCGAGAAACCAAACCGATCCTTGAAGAATTCCCTTCGCAACAGCGATAGCTGGTACAGATCCGCTTCGCTATAGTCGCTGAGTGGCTTCCGGCAATGGATATGTATCTCGATACCGAACAACGCGTTGCGTTGATTTTGCCCGATATTGATTTGTCGATATTTGAGCATGGTGTCGTCAGCGTTTTGGCCGGGTAATATTCAGGCCAATATTACGTTGCTGCTGGCCGATGTTGACCTGTGTGACACTGTCGGCAGCAGAGTCTGCTTTATCCGGTGCGGGCAGGTGTTGCGAAATGAGGTTGGTCAGAGGATCGGCGGATTGTGCACGATACCACTCGATCGACGCCTGCATGATGGCTTTCAATCGTTCCTTTTCGTCCTGAATGGCCACACACTTATTGTATATGGCACCCACCGCTTCCTGTTGTTGCTGAGCCTTTGCCAGCGACCCCAACAATTGGGACATGTTCTGACTCTTGGGACGTGCCACTGCCTCGGGCGTCCCCAGCAAATCGTCAATCAAGGCTTTGACCTCGTCATCCTGCTGCACTTCCGCCCGAAAAGCCAAGGCAACACGCATCTGCACCGAAACCAGCAAATCGATATTGATCAGGCTCTCGCCAAACATGCTGCCGCTTCCGAGCACCAGCCAGTCGAGACTGACTCCATACTGCTGGGCCACCCGAGTCAGAAACTCCATGCCCGGTTTCTTGATGCCGCGCGCCATATTGCTGACAAAGGCAGATGACGCACCAATGCCGCGAGCGAACTCGTTTTGCGAAATGCCCAGTGCGCCAAACAGTCTTGTCAGGCGCAATCCAAATTCATCGCGAACAGATGCTGCGTCTGCGTTTGCAAATGCAGACGAATCATTTATACTTACCATAGAGTAATGAATGCCAACCAATTAGGGTTTGATATAGAAAAAGTAGCTTTTTCTCATTTGAGTATACTCAAAAGTCAACGCAGTGAGGCTGTTATGGATGCACTGGAAATCAATTATCGACTGCGACGTCTTGGTAAATCGCAGACCAGGCTGGCGCACGACTTGGGCGTTTCACCTGGCATCGTGAATAACGTGATTCATGACAGGAGCACCTGTTTCCAGGTAGCGGAATATATTGCGGAGCTGTTGGGCAAAAGCGTGAACGAACTGTGGCCTCAGCGCTACGTGTTCAAGCCAAGGCCCAGCCGGGTTCGTCCATCGTCAGATACTACGGGAGGTGCGCCATGAGCTGATATTCGGTCATTGCATTGCCATATCACGGCGCAGAAAAGGCAAAGGACCTGAGGCTGCCACCCCAAGTCCTTTTTTATACAGTCAATATTGCTTAACACTGACTGTTGCATTTTCCGCGCTCCGGCTGCCGACGTCAAGTCGGCAGCGTTCTGTTCTTGTACAGACATCTGCATGCTGGCGAAAGCCAGCATCAGAGGGAGCTCATATGAAAATTCCCGTAGCCAAGCAGCGGCAGATCGCCCGCCTGCTGGATCAGCATAACTGGAGTAACCGCACCGTCGCGGCTCATATCCAGGTTTCTCACAACACGGTGCGAATCATTCGCGACCAAATACACATTCTGAACTTATCCTGGGCGGATCTAGTGCAACTGGACGATGAGGCGTTTACGGCCCGACTCGGGACCAGCAGCAAAATCTCCAGCCACAGAAAACCCCTGCCAGACTGGGAGTACATTCATCTGGAGCTGAGCCGGCCGGATGTCACCCTGGAGCTGTTGTGGCAAGAATATCGGCAGATCTATCCGGATGGTATTTCCTATCCGCAGCTGACACGCTTATATAAGGCATGGGTCAACAAGCGTCGCGTCAGCATGCGGCAAGTCTATCTGGCTGGCGACGTGATGTTTGTCGATTTTTGCGGGCGGACGATGTCAATTACCAATCCAGACACCGGGGAGGTCCGCTGGGTTCAGGTGTTTGTTGCCGTCATGGGCGCGTCGTCGCGGATTTTTGCATACGCAGTGGAATCGCAAACGATTGCCGACTGGATTGAATGCCACATCCGTGCGTTTGAATACTATGGCGGCGTGCCATTCCGGGTGGTGCCGGACAATCTGAAGTCCGCAGTGCTGAAACACGGTCGTGACAAAATTACCACCAACCTTGTCTATGCGGATCTGGCTGAGCATTATAATTTTGCCATCGCACCGGCCCGGCCGCATGAACCGCAGGACAAGGCGTTGGTTGAGGTGTCAGTACAGATCGTACAGCGTGGCGTCCTGGCGTCGCTACGCAATCACCGGTTCTTTTCGATACATGAATTGAATGCGGAAATGGGTCGGCGAGTGGAGGCAATCAATAATCGTATCTCGCACAAATTTCCGATCAGCCGACTGGAGCGCTTCACGCGGGTCGAAGCTGCAGCCTTGCGTCCCTTGCCGGTATTACCCTACGAGGTGTGCAGCTGGCAATACAAGGTGCGTGTTGATGAGTTCTATCTGATTCCCTGGGATGGTAATCATTACTCCGTACCCTTTCTGTATGCGCACCAACTGGTGGACATACGTGCCAGCAAGCAAACCGTGGAGGTGCTGTATCAGCGTCAGCGTATTGCCAGCCACGAGCGCAGCTATGAGGTCGGCAAAATATTTAAACTGGACGCGCACATGCCGGCCAACCATCAACACCAGCATGACAACGATCCCGAACGCTTGTTGCTGTGGGCCAAGCAGGCTGGGCCGGCAACGTTTGACTATGTTCAGGCGCATTTGGCAGATGTACGTACCTACGCAAACGGCCTGAAGACGGTGCGGTATCTGCGTGGCTGGGCGCGCGAACCGGAAAATCGGCAACGGCTGGAAGGCATTTGCCAGTACGCGTTATCGATCAAGGCCAATGGTATAACACGGCTGAAATCGATCATCATCCATGGCGCCGAACAGCGCGTTCGCCCCATCGCCATTCCCCCAACCCCATTAATACACAAAAATTTGCGCGGCCCGGCCTATTTTGCGGCCAAAGGAGAAGTCACATGCTGATACTCAATACTCTCGGTACGATGCGCGAGCTCGGGCTGAACGCGATGGCGCAGGCGCTGGAGTTACAATTGCAGCAAACCGGAAGCGAGCAACTGACATTCGAGCAGCGCATCGGCATGTTGCTTGATGCCGAGGCCAGCGCCAGGTCCAGCCGCAAAATAGAACGATTGCGTAAACAGGCTCATTTCAAGTTTGCGCAGGCAGTATTGGAAGATGTCGATTTCGCGCCCCGCCGGAAGCTGGATCGATCGCAGGTTCTTACTCTGGGTGCGTGTGACTGGATTAAGCGGCGGCAGAATCTGATTATTACTGGGGCGACAGGAACCGGTAAATCCTATCTGGGATGTGCGTTTGGCAACCAGGCCTGCCGGCTGGGGTTCAGCAGCTATTTCATTACCGCCACCGCGCTGTATGAGCAGTTGAGCAATGCCATTCTGGATCGCGCCCTGCCAAAACTGCGGCGGCACTTGGTCAATACCAAGCTGCTGATCATCGACGATTTCGGCCTCGAAAGCATACCGGCAGAGCTTGGGCCGATACTGCTGGAAATTGTTGATCTGCAGTCAGCCAACGGTTCCCTGTTGTTGACCAGCCAATTTCCCTGTGAACACTGGCACGACAAATTTACCGACCCGACGATCGCAGAAGCAACACTCGACCGAATCGTGCATTGCGCGCATCAGCTCGAATTGCACGGTGAATCGCTGAGAAAATTGAAAGGCAAAAACATCTGATAGACATGACCGCCGAAAGGCGGTCAAGTTCTATGCAATTGGCCGGTCAAGTTGAATGCAATTCGCCGGTCAAGTGCTTTGCAATTGGGTGGTCAAGTAGAGTGCAATTTTGCACCCAGGACTGTTCGATGCCCTGGAGCCAGTGGTGCAGCGCGCCTACCGCACCACC
>CAZBWH010000093.1:0-9770 GCA_964495595.1 uncultured Burkholderiales bacterium
GTCGGACTTGAGGCTGATCTGCTGTGTCAGTGGGAAAGCGAGGGCAGGTTTGCTCTCGATTGCGCAAGTCAGACAGGCTGCTAGTAATGCGGCGGAATTTCCTGTTGTTGCGGGTTGTTGTCGGCCGGGCTGCTGAGGGTTTTGATCTGCTGGTAGAGCAGTCGCATCTGCTGTTGCAGCAAACCCAGCTGCTGTTGCTGGCGGATGACGGTCTGGTTGAGGGTGTCGAGCAGTTCTTCCTGGAAACTGAACTTGATTTCCAGCTCGGTAATGCGGTTGTGCATGGTGTGGGGCTCCAAACGAAAAAGACCGCGCAAGCGGTCCTTGTGGCTGCGGGCGGTGGCTTCAGAACGGAATGTCGTCCTCGAAGATCTCTGTCGGCTTGGGGGCTGCAGCCGGGCGGGGGGCTGCGGGGCGGGCTTGTTGCGGTACCGGGCGGGGGCTGGCTGGCATGGCCGGCTCGCCGTAGCCGTCGTCAACCGATTCGATGTTCGGGCCCGCGTTGCCACCACGACCACCCAGCATCTGCATCTTGTCGGCGCGGATTTCAGTAGTGTAGCGCTCGTTGCCGTCCTTGTCGGCCCACTTGCGGGTGGTCAGGCTGCCTTCGACGTAGATCGAGCTGCCTTTTTTCAGGTATTGGCTGACGACCTCTGCCTGGCGGCCGAAGAACACGACACGGTGCCATTCGGTGCGCTCCTGCTTTTCGCCGCTGGCCTTGTCTTTCCAGTTGTCGGTGGTGGCCAGGGTCACCGTGGCCATGGCGTCGCCGCTGGGCATGTAGCGCACTTCCGGATCGCGGCCGAGGTTGCCGATCAGCATGACTTTGTTGAGAGAGGCCATCTAGTTTGTCTCCTGAATCAAACGCAATACGCCGGCTTCGTCCCAGTCGGATTGCAGAACCTTGAGGTAGGCCACGCCTTCTTCGGCAATGACCACGGCTTCTTTGACACCGCGCAGCGCGCCCAGCTTGCGTGACAGCTCGCGCACGTCGCCGTGCCAGGTGTCGCCGATGTGAAACATCTGGGTCTTGACTGCCGGCGGGGGCTGCATTGATGCAGCCACTACCAGCCAGATCAGCATCAGGATGGTGCAGGCCGCAAACACGGGTGCCGGGTTGCCCCCCGATACCTTGTACAACCAGCCGCCCAGTGCGCCGCCGAGAAAGGTGCCAAACGATTGGGTGGCATTATACACGCCGATGGCGGTGCCTTTGGCCGCTGCCGGCGCGATCTTGGAGATCAGTGATGGCAGGGTGGCTTCGAGGATGTTGAAGGCGATGAAATAGCCGCCCAGCAGTACAACGATGTTCCAGAACGAGTTGAGCATCAGCGCCATGCCTGCCTGGGTAGCAAACATCAGCGCCACGGCGGCAACGAATACCTGCTTCAGCCTGGTTTTTTTTTCGCCGTAGATGATGGCCGGAATCATCAGGACGAACGCGCCGACCATGATCGGTAGATACACTTGCCAGTGGTGGTTGGCATCCAGACCGCCGGTTTGCAGCAGGATTAGCGGCATGACGGTGAACATGGCCATTTGCGTCGCGTGCAGGGCAAAAATGCCGTAGTTCAGCCGTAGCAGGTGTGGGTCGCGCAGTACGTCGCGCAGCTTGGTCGGGTTGGCTTCAGCGTCGGAGTGAAACCGCGACAGCGCCGGCTGCGGCACGATCTGCCACACGCCGATCAGCGCTGCCAGCGACAGGATGCCGATCAGTACGAAAATGCCCGGCAGGCTCAGCAGCTTGTACAGCGTCGGGCCAGCCGCCAGCGAGACGGCGAAGGTGATGCCGATGCTCATACCGATCATTGCCATGGCTTGGGTGCGGTGTTCTTCGCGGGTCAGATCCGCCAGCAGCGCGGTAATGGCGGCAGAAATCGCCCCTGCTCCCTGCACTGCCCGGCCAAGAATCATCAGGTAAATATTGTCTGCGGTAGCGCAAATAAGACTGCCGATTGCCATCAGCAGCAGGCCGATATAAATCACCCGCTTGCGGCCGATGCGGTCGGACAGCATGCCGAACGGCAATTGCAGAATGGCCTGGGTCAGGCCGTAGGCACCGAGCGCAATGCCAACCAGCATGTGGTCGTTGCCACCGTCCAGCATCGGGGCATACAGGGCGAAAACCGGCAGGATCAGGAACATGCCGAACATGCGCAGGCTGTAGATGCCAGCTAGGCTGGCGCTAGCGCGCAGCTCCAGCGCAGACATGCGGGTGGTGCTCATGGGGCAGCTCGTGTTGGAAGGCAAAAAACAAGTCCGGTATAGTAGCAGATTGCCTTGCATCGCCAAACGACGGCCTGTCCGTCTTTGGCCTTGCCCAGATAACCCGTTGTTTCACCTTGATGGCCAGGCAATTCCGGCAAAGGCTGCAAAGATCCATGAACGAGCTGATTCGCATCCGCGGTGCCCGCACCCACAATCTGAAAAACATCAATATCGATCTGCCACGGCTGAAGCTGATTGTCGTCACCGGCCTGTCCGGTTCCGGCAAATCGTCGCTGGCGTTCGATACCTTGTATGCAGAAGGTCAGCGGCGATATGTTGAATCGCTGTCGGCGTATGCGCGGCAGTTTCTGCAGTTGATGGAAAAACCCGATGTCGATCTGATCGAGGGCCTGAGCCCGGCGATCTCCATCGAGCAGAAAGCCACCAGCCACAACCCGCGTTCGACCGTTGGCACCGTTACCGAAATCCACGATTACCTGCGCCTGCTGTTTGCGCGTGTCGGCACGCCGTTTTGCCCGGAGCATGAAAAGCCGCTGGAATCGCAGACCGTGAGCCAGATGGTCGACCACGCGCTGGCGCTGCCGGAAGAAACCAAGCTGATGATCCTCTCGCCGCTGGTGATCGGCCGCAAGGGCGAGAATCTCGACCTGTTTGACGAGCTGCGTGCGCAGGGTTTTGTGCGGCTGCGCATCGACGGCGAAGTTTTCGACATCGACCAAGTGCCGAAACTCGACAAGAACAAGAAACACACCATCGAAGCGGTGGTGGACCGGCTGAAAGTGCGCCCGGACATGAAACAGCGCCTGGCCGAATCGTTCGAAACCGCACTGCGCCATGCCGATGGCCGGGCGATTGCAGTGGAAATGGATAGCGGCACCGAGCACTGGTTCTCCGCCAAGTTTGCCTGCCCGGTGTGCAGCTACAGCCTGCCGGAACTGGAGCCGCGACTGTTCTCGTTCAACAACCCGATGGGCGCCTGCCCCAAGTGCGATGGCCTGGGCAACATCAGCTTCTTCGATCCGAAGCGCGTGGTCGAATTCCCGCATCTGGGCCTGGCGGCCGGTGCGATCAAGGGCTGGGATAAACGCAACCAGTTCTATTTCCAGATGCTGGTCAGCCTGGCCGACCATTATGGCTTCAATACCGATACGCCGTTCGAAGAGCTGCCGGAAGCGACACAGAAGGTAATCCTCTATGGCTCGGGCAAGGATGAAATCCGTTTTACTTACCTGAATGAGCGCGGCACCCGATTCGACCGCAGCCATCCGTTCGAGGGCATCATCCACAATCTGGAACGGCGCTATCGCGAAACCGATTCCAGCGCGGTGCGCGAAGAACTGGCGAAATACCAGAACGGCCAGCCGTGCCCGTCGTGCGGCGGCTCGCGCTTGCGCAAAGAAGCGCGTTACGTGCGGGTCGGCGGCAAGAGCCTGCACGAAGTGAACCAGATGGCGCTGCGCAATACGCGCAAGTTTTTCGAGCAGGCGCATTTTGAAGGCGCGAAACAGGCAGTGGCGGAGAAAATCGTCAAGGAAATTGCCGACCGTCTGCAGTTCCTGGTCAATGTCGGCCTGGATTACCTGTCGCTGAATCGCTCTGCCGACACCTTGTCGGGTGGCGAGGCGCAGCGTATCCGTCTGGCGAGCCAGATCGGCTCCGGCCTGACTGGCGTGATGTATGTGCTGGACGAGCCGTCGATCGGCCTGCACCAGCGCGACAACGACCGCCTGCTGGCGACGCTGCAGCACCTGAAAAACCTCAGCAACACCGTGATCGTGGTCGAGCACGACGAAGACGCGATCCGTGCTGCAGATTTCGTGGTCGACATGGGCCCCGGTGCAGGTGAACACGGCGGCACCATTGTCGCCAGTGGTACCCCGGCAGAAATCATGGCCAACCCGGATTCCGCCACCGGCCAGTTCCTCTCCGGCAAACGCCGCATCCACGTGCCGGAAAAACGCCGCGAGCCGAACCCGGAACGCTTGCTGAAAGTGCTGAATGCACGTGGCAACAACCTGAAAAACGTCAATCTGGAAATCCCCGCCGGGCTGTTTGTCTGCATCACCGGCGTATCCGGCTCGGGTAAATCGACACTGATCAACGACACCCTGTACGCCTCGGTGGCGCGCCATCTGTATGGCTCCAGCCTGGAACCGGCGGAGCACGATGCGATTGAAGGCATGGAGCTGTTCGACAAGGTGATCAACGTCGACCAGAGCCCGATCGGCCGCACCCCGCGCTCCAACCCGGCCACTTACACCGGCCTGTTCACGCCGATCCGCGAGCTGTTTGCCGGCGTGCCGAGCGCGCGTGAACGCGGTTATGGCCCCGGCCGTTTCAGCTTCAACGTCAAGGGCGGTCGCTGCGAAGCGTGTCAGGGCGATGGCGTGATCAAGGTGGAAATGCACTTCCTGCCGGACGTTTACGTACCGTGCGACGTTTGCCACGGCAAACGTTACAACCGCGAAACGCTGGAAGTCACCTACAAGGGCAAAAACGTCACCGAAGTGCTGGAAATGACGGTAGAGCAGGCTTACGAGTTCTTCGAGCCGGTGCCGGTCGTGGCGCGCAAGCTGAAAACCCTGCTTGACGTCGGCCTCGGCTACATCCGCCTCGGCCAGAGCGCCACCACCTTGTCCGGCGGCGAAGCGCAACGGGTGAAACTGGCGCTGGAGCTATCCAAACGCGACACCGGCCGCACGCTTTACATCCTCGACGAACCGACCACCGGCCTGCATTTCCACGATATCGAACTGCTGCTGACCGTGCTGCAACGGCTGGCCGACCACGGCAATACTGTGGTCGTCATCGAACACAATCTGGATGTAATCAAAACCGCCGACTGGCTGGTTGACCTTGGTCCGGAAGGCGGCGAGGGTGGCGGCCGCATTTTGGCAACCGGCACGCCAGAGCAGGTGGCCGCCAATCCGGACAGCCACACCGGGCATTATCTGGCCAAGGTGTTGAAGCCATAAAGCCGACTGGCATGCAGACGGCTCTGGTATTGCCTTTCAGGCCGGCTGTAGTCCGCTCTGGCATTGGCTTGCAGGGCGATCAGAATTCGTAGGAGACGTTAACGCCGATTTGCTCGGCGTCGTACTTCTTGCCGTTGGCGTTGATGACGAAATTGCCCATGGCATTGCGGTAGGTTTCGAGTTCGTAACTTTCGTCGACGCCACGCATATTGATCCAGATGTTGTGGCCGATCAGGTAGCCCACTTCGACGATGCGACCGGTCGTGTGCTTGAAGTTCATCCGGTCGTCACCGTCTTCGGTGTGGTAGACCACTTCGGCTGAATGTACCCGTCGTGCACCAATGCCAATCCGCAGCCGCTCAATGCCGGTGAAATAGGCGATCAGTTCGTATGGGATCCGGGTGAACTGAGCTTTGCCGTGACGTGCTGTCGTGCCGTCGATCTGATAGTTGGCTGTGGCTGCGACAGCCAGCTGGCTGCCCGGTGGCTGCCAGATCAGCCCTGCGCCGATCTGTGCCAGTTGTCCGGCTTTGATGTCGGTTTTGTTGTCATTGTCGAATTTGGCTGTTGCCAGTGTGTCGCCGCCAAACGACAGCCCGGCGTGTACGAAGGGGCGAACGCTGGGGCGGGGGGGGGCGTCAGCATGGCTCAGGCAGGCCGTTGCCAGCAACAGGCAGGCCGACAGGCGCGGCAGAAACGTGGAAATAGTCATTAGTATAGGCTCCGTTGCAGAATGATCGAACAACGTTGCCGTGCCTGTTTCGGTTGACGGCAGCGTCCAGCGCCATCATATCGCTATCAGGCTGCGACGGGGAAACGATCCGGCCGGGCCTGTTCCTGCCATCCACCGGCCCGGCGCAGAAACTGCACCGCATGGTCGATTGCCGCATCTGCTTCAGGCATCAGGCCACCGAACAGTGGCCAGTCGTGCCACATGCCTTCACCGATCTGCAGTTCGCTGGCAACACCCGCTTGCAGCAGCCGCTGGTGCAGCAGTTCCACCTCGCTGCGCAGCATTTCGTCCGATCCCAGTTGCAGCAGTACGGGAGGGAGGTCGTGAAACTGGCCATGTAATGGCGAAATCAGCGGGTGGCGCCGATCTTCCCCCTGACAATACTCGCTGGCCAGCCAGTCGATCCACTGTCGGTCAACCAGAGGATCGACAGCCGCCAGCGTATCAATCGACTGCCCGGACAGGCTCAGGTCTACCCATGGTGAAATGCAAAGCAGTGCACGTGGCAGCGCCAGGCCCAACTGGCGCATCAGCATGCAACTGGCCAGCACCAGCCCCCCACCGGCCGAATCTCCGGCCAGTACGATTCGATCCGGAGTCACACCCCTCGCCAGTAGCGCACGATACATCCGCAATACATCGTAGAGTGGCGCAGGGAAGGGGTGTTCAGGTGCCAGACGATATTCAGGCAGCCACACCGGGCAGGCCAGTCCGCGGGCCATCCTGGCCGCAATGTTACGGTGGCTGCGCGGCGATCCGATGCAATAACCGCCGCCGTGAAGGTAGATCACCAGCCGATCGCCATCGGCACCGCTGTTGGCCAGCCATTCTCCCGGCACACCACCGACCTCGGCTGGCAGAATGCGGGTACCCCAGGGTAGCGGGCTCAACGCGCCCAGACGATCCAGCCAGGTTCGTTGTTGTTCGAGGCTGCGACGTGTGCTCAGGCAGGGGCGCATTACATGGCGGGTCAAGGTTTTTTGCAGTCGGGCGCGCTTGCTGATCATGGCGGAGCTTTGCAGAAGTTGAGTGAACCGTTACGGTCAGGCTGTGTTGACATAGGCTTCCCGATCTGTGAAGCCTATGTCAACACAGCCTGACAGTATGACTGTAGGACAATTCGGCAAAAAGAAAAGGCGGCCGTCGATCTGCGGTGGCTTTGCGTCTGGGCGGGCGAGAAATGAAAACAGCCAGCACCTTGGTGCTGGCTGTTTTTCCCTGAGTGAACGGCTGAACCCAGGGTTTGATTCGGATGCGGCAGCCGTCGAGTGACGGCGGCTGATTTACTCTTCGCGAATCCAGGTCTGGCTGCGGCCGATCAGCGATACGCCGACGAAGCCACGTACTTCCAGCTTCTTGCCGCCTTCAATCAGCTTGGCTTTGGAGCTGTACACTGTGCCGGTTTCCGGATCCAGAATGGTGCCACCTTCGTAGCCGTCACCAGCTTTTTTCAAGCCTTCCAGGAACACCAGACCAACGATCGGCTGGTTCTTTTTCGCGCCTTCGCACTTGTCGCAAACCGGGTTGGCCGGATCACCCGGCTTCGGGAAGCGGCCGGTGATCTTGCCGGTCAGAACGCCGTTGGTTTCGGTAATCTCAACCATGCCTTTAGGCTGGCCGGTTTTGTCGTCGATGGTTTTCCATTTGCCAACCGGCGAATCGCTGGAGGCCATGGCCAAGGTGCTGACACCGGCCAGAATCAGCGCGCTAACGGCGCCTTTGATCAGGGTTTTAACGTTCATGCTCTATTTCTCCGTCGTATCAAACTAGCTTATGATGGGTTGGAAACTGGTTCGCAAATGCGAATGGCATAATTCTACGAAGGGTCGGCTCAGGCGTCAAGCATATTTAGAGCTTGTGCTCCGTGGTCGGATGGGCAGGGAAGGAGGTTGTTCATGGCACCGGAGCTCAGCTGGATTGATAGTCATTGCCACCTGGATGCCGTCGAATTCGATGCGGACCGCGATCAGGTTGTGCTGGTGGCCCGGCAGGCCGGGGTGGCCGGACTGGTGGTGCCGGCGGTATCGGCAGACGGATTTGCCAAGGCGCGCCAGGTGGTGGCCCGTTATCCGGGCTGTGCCCTGGCGCTCGGCCTGCACCCGATTTACCTGGATCGGCACCAGCCGGACGATCTGTGGCGCCTGCGGGCGGCATTACAGCGCGGCGGCGTGGTGGCGGTGGGTGAAATCGGGCTGGATGGATTGGTGCCGGGGCTGGACATGGCCAGGCAAGAGGCACTGCTGGTGGCGCAATTGCAGCTGGCGGCCGAATTCGGTTTGCCGGTATTGCTGCACATTCGCCGGGCGCAGGATCGGGTGCTCAAGTACCTGCGTGCGATTCGGGTGCCAGGGGGCATTGCCCACGCATTCAATGGCAGCTTGCAGCAAGCGCAGGCTTTTATCCAGCTCGGTTTCCGGTTGGGTTTTGGCGGGGCGCTGACTTTTGAGCGGGCGCAGCGGATTCGTGAGCTGGCGCGCAGTGTGCCGCTGGATAGTCTGGTGCTGGAAACTGACGCGCCCGACATGTCGCCCAGCTGGTGTTACCGTCAGCGCAACAGTCCGGCCGAGCTGCCGGCGATTGCCGCAGCGCTTGCCCGGCTGCGTGATTTGCCGCTGCCAGAGTTGGCTGCGGCCACCAGCGCCAATCTGCGGGCGGCATTGCGTTTGCCGGCAGACTGGCCGCCACCGGCCGGGTGACTGCATCAGCGTGTGCTCAGGTGCGTGCCGTTGCGCTTGCCGATCCTGAGCCAGAGCCAGAGCCAGAGCCAGAGCCAGAGCCAGAGCCAGAGCCGTTGCCAATCAGGCTGTTGAGGATGGTTTCAACGATCTGGCCTAGGGTACCGTTGCCGCTGAGGATGCTGACAATAGCGGCGAGGGGGATGTCGGCTTGCTCCAGGTCCTTGCCCAGATCGTCCAGGTAGGCATCCATCGGGTTGTTCGGGTTGCCCGCCTGCAGGCTGCCAGTAAAGAAGTCGCCGATATCTACTTCGCTGGCGGCATCGCGCAGCGCGGCGAGCTGGGCTTTCAGGCTGGTTTGCACTTCAGCCAGCGCGACGGCGGTCAGTTTGGCGGTCAGTTCGGCCGTGAGGTTGCCAAACAGCAGGGTCGGGTCGGTTTCGGTAATGTCGGCCAGCGCCAGTTCGGTCAGCGGGGTGATGTTGGCCACGGTGTCGGTGGTGGTGGCGGCCGAGTGCAGTTTCTGGCTGTTGGTTTTGCCATTGATGGTACCGCCTGCCACTTCCAGTACGCATGGTGCAACCTGGTTGGTGATCGCCAGTGTGTAACTGCCGTCGCTGGTGGTACTGGTGCTCAGTTCGTTGCCGGCGGCGCAGCGTGCCGTGACGGTTCCTCCCACGATCGGTGCGCCGGTGGCGGCTACACCGCGAATGGTTTGCCGGCTGGCGGTGTTGCCGGTTTGCGTCTGGCTGCTGCCGGTGTTGGTGCTGGTCTGGGTCTGGCCGGTGCTGTTGCCTGCGCCGGTGGCAACCGGGGCGGGAGAGTCACCGCCAGAGTCGCTGTTGCAGCCGGTGAGCAGCAGGCTGCCAGCCAGTAGCAGGCTGCAGGGGATGATGCGTAGATAGGGTGTCACGATGGTTTCTCCTCTGGGTATTGTGATGATGGCTGGATTGTAAAATGCCGATTGTATGCCTGCCGGCCTGAGGCAGTGGGAGTAAAACGTTTCGTCGCGCCGGGGCGTTGACTTGGCGGTGGCAATAAAAAAGGCCCTCCACAAGGGAGGGCCGGGTCAATAGAGAACTACCGATCAGGGCTTGCTGATGCCGCTGAAGCGGCCGCTCTTCAACTCCATCGAGCTAGTAACGTTGCCGATGGCGG
>CAZBWH010000093.1:9780-10490 GCA_964495595.1 uncultured Burkholderiales bacterium
CGAGCTCGATGTGCTCTTGACCATGCCAACACCCGGCGCATGCCAGGTGGTGACGGTGGTGTTCGGGAACATTGACGAGCCAAACATGGCGTTGCTGAATTCAGCGAACAGCGATTTCAGCTCGTACTTGCAGGCGCTGAAGGTGCCGGCGGGTACGGTGACCGACTCGTTGCCAACGTACTGGATGGTCAGCGACAGCTTGGCGCTGATGGAATCGCTGCCCAGCAAGGCTTGCATTTGTGCTGCCGTTTGCCCGAATAGCTTGGTGGTCGAGGTGGTGCTGTAATTCACCAAGCCGCCGACCACTTCGGGGAAGGCGCGGAATTCGTTCGGGTTCAGGGTGGTTTCCGATTCCTTGCTGCCATTGCTGTAGCCTTCGGCCTTCAGGATGCGCATCGATCGGGCCGACTGGTATTGCAGATACTGTTTGCCAGTGAGTGCGTTGCTCTGGTCGTAGTCGTTCATCAGCAGTACCGACTGGCCGTCAAGGCTGCTGTTTTCCCAGGTTTCGGTGTGGGTAACCACCGGGCCGCCGGCCGAGGAACTGGTCTGGAAGGTGGCCGTGTCGCCGGCTTGTGGCAGATACATGCAACTACCACTGGTGCCGGTTCCACCCGTTCCGGTGCCTCCTGTTCCAGTGCCGCCCGTATCAGTCCCACCCGTTCCAGTGCCACCCGTTCCAGTGCCACCCGTTCCAGTGCCACCCGTTC
>CAZBWH010000094.1:0-10415 GCA_964495595.1 uncultured Burkholderiales bacterium
TATCAGTGGCTATCGTGCCTGGAAGCGAGGTGGCCAGGCCGATCGCAAACGGCTGGCTGTACCTGGCCATTGTGCTCGACCTGTTTAACCGCGAAATTGTCGGCTGGTCGCTGAAGCCGAGCATGACGGCGGACATCGTGACCGATGCGCTGAGCATGGCCTGGTTCAAGAGACGCCCGGCACCGGGGCTGATGCATCACTCGGACCGCGGCAGTCAGTATGCCAGCCATGCGTTTCAGGACAAGCTCAAGGAATACGGCATGCGCTGCTCAATGAGCCGCAAGGGAAACTGCTGGGACAATGCGCCGACGGAAAGCTGGTTCAATAGCTTCAAAAATGAACGCGTGCATGGCATTCGCTATGCAACCCACGCCGACATGAAGGCCATCAGCTTTGAGTACATTGAGGTGTTTTACAACCGGAAACGACAGCACTCCACGCTGGGTTACCAGTCGCCGACACGGTGCCTGGAGAACTGGCTCGCTGACCAACAGCAGGAAACACGGGTAGGATAACAGCCACCCTTGGCAGACGAAAAACTGAGGGAAGCTCAGACGCAGCACTAATTTCAACTCCGTTTACACAAAATTCCGGACACCCTCGCTTGCGCGCATCGTCATCGGCCAGTCTGTATGGCTTGTCCTTTGGCTTGGCATTGCGACATGCGGTATCAGATAGGGGCATTTGGGGGCATCAATCATGGGGGCATATCAAGATACGCAGTGGGACGTCATGGGCAATAAAAAAACCCGCAGAACGTTGATTCATGAGGGTTTCCGGTGCTTCTTGGCACGGTGTGAAACAGTGTTTTGGCCCCCCCGCCGGGAATCGAACCCAGAACTGCCCCTTAGGAGGGGGCTGTTATATCCATTTAACTACAGAGGGGCTGCCGCACCGTCAGCCGGTGTGGAGGCGGATTATAGCCGATGCGGGCGTGGGTTTGCGCAAAAAAGCCACTGGTGCATCACCACTTGAGGTTGGCCTTCAGCGCATTGAAAGCGGCATCATTCAGTGCCACGGTTTCGGCGTAGCGACCGCCCTGAACAACCCAGGCATGACCGTACTGGTTGTTGGGCAACTGCATGAAGGCGATGTCGATCGGCAAACCAAAACGGGAGAACAGGCCGTCCTGATCCATTCCCTTCAGATAGCTGCGATAACTGCTGGGAATCTGCATCAGGAAGTAAGTCGACATATCATACCGGGCGGCCATTGCCCAAGTGCCTTTGCTGTCGAGTGGCTTGCTGACGCCATCGACCATGGCAGACAAGGCAATCGACGACGAAGGGCCGGACTGCTCGCCCAGAACGACATCGATCGGGTCGGCAAAGCGCAACTGCAGATCGCCGAGAGCCAATGGTGTCGTGCTGGCGCTGCCGCAACACGACAGCAATGCTGCAGGCAGGGTGCCAGTACGGTAGGTCGTGGCGTCGTTCTGCGTCAGAATCAAGCTGGAAGTGGTCTTGATCAGCATCCGGTAGGCGGCTGCGCCGGATGGCCAGGTTGCGGCCGGGTTTCGCAGCCAGCCGCGGTTAAACAGCACACTCTGGGGCTCGCCCTCTACCGGCATATGCGCCAGCCGGATCAGCAGCACCTTGCCGCTTTCGCGCAGCGATTCGGCGGAATAGTCGCTGTCGAACAGCAGGTCGCCGGACAGCGGTGCCGTGCCGTCGATGGTTTTCATGCCCAGGGTTTCGGTTTCGCTCAGATCCGGCAGGATGACGGTTGAGGTACCGATGATGGCCTTGCCGGACGCGGCCGAGGCACCGCCGTCGGCCATGCGCCAGTGTACGAAATTGGACTGGGTGTTGCGCATCGGTACAACATGCAGCGGAGATTTCTGTGCGGCCGAGCCCAGCGATGCAGGGGTCAGCCGGGTACGCAGTCGTACCGGGCTTTCGAATTCTTCGCGGGTCATTGACACGGTGGCGAGGGCGATCTGGGTCGGGTCGATCAGCTCCTTGTTGGGCAGCCCTGCCGCAAAGGGGGCAA
This sequence comes from uncultured Burkholderiales bacterium, assembly GCA_964495595.1. GTDB lineage: Bacteria > Pseudomonadota > Gammaproteobacteria > Burkholderiales > SCOH01 > CALMFQ01. The sequence continues at coordinate 1,993 of CAZBWH010000094.1, forward strand.
CTTCGATGGCGACCCTTGACGCCAGTGCGCTGTGGATGGCGCCCTCCTTTTCCAGAGGCAAGGCCCCGCCGTAGGCGGCCTTTGCCTGACTGACGTACTGACCAAAGCGCAGCGCAGCCAGCCGGCCGATATTGTGCGCCCGGCCGGATTCGGCGATGAACTTGGCCCATTGGGACAGTGTGGTGGTCGAAGGCCGGGTCTTGAGTGTGTAGTCGGCGTGCAGGTCGTAACCTTCGGTCAGGCCGAACATGGCACGAACCGCTTCTTCGGCCTGCTCGACCGACATGCCGGGATAGTTGTCGAGCGTGGCACGCACCATGGTCGTCAGCGGACTGATCAGGCCATACTGGCCGTCGGGCGCGGTGAGGCGATAGCCTTGGCCGACCGGCTTGCCGGTATCGCCGTCGATGGCGTGATCGGGCACATCGGCAATGACCGGGGGGTTGTAGACATCCGGCGCAGTCTTGAGCAGGTAGTTGCCGCCCGCATCAGTGACGCTGTAGGGTTCACCGGAATCGTAGGTGCCATTGCGGTTGATATCCGCAAACACCGTCGCGCCCTGCAGATGGCCGTCGACCACCACGCCGGAATAGACATTCTGGCGTGATTCGCTCTCCACCCCTTGCGAGCCCGAGCCGCCGCAGCCAGCCAGCAAGGCGGGGGCGATCAGGAGTAGCCATCTGGACTTGCACATTTCTTTGTACATCTAACCCAACCCCTAGAGATTTCACTCTAAATAACCAGCGAAGTATGCCAACAGACTATCGAAATGTCATTAAGTTTCCGCCAGCGTCATGCTCCGGCGAGCCGGCAGACAATGCAAAAATGGCCCCGACTCGCGGGGCCACCTGCAAGATCCGGTCAACCGGTCTTTCAGCTTAGTAAATATAAGGGATGGTCAACGATGAAACCAGGCTGGAAGAGAATTCCAGCCCCACGCTGAAGTAATCGTCGGTCGGCTTGGCGTAGCGGGCATCCTTGGTGTCGATGACCAGCGCCAGATGGTGGCCGGCGGCGACATTGTAGGATGTCATGTCCATTTCGATCGGGAACGAAATGGTGTTGCCCGGTGTTGCCCAGTGGGTGGTGCGGATACCGTGGGTGATCAGCTTGCCCCAGCCCAGCGCATCAACATCGTACAGGTAAGCGGCCACCTGGGTGCGGGCGGCACTCGGGGTCACATTCAACTGCACTTGCGGCATTCCGCGCAGCTTCAGCTCCGTCGGCAGTTTCTTGCCGTTGTAGACCACACCGTTGGCGCGCAGGACGGCCGGCAACCAGGCTGCCGGCGGAATGGCGAAGCCTTCCAGCAGGTTGCCCAGCACCGGAATGCCCGAATTGGCGACGGTATCCATGCTGTTGTTGACGGTGTCAGTGGCGCTGTCGGTGTTTTTGTCCAGCTGCAGATGGCCAACGTCGCCCTTGGCGCAGAAACAGCCCCAGTCAAAGCGCACCTTGCCACGCGGCTCGATGTGGAACACCTGCTGATTGACGGTCGGCGACGGCCAGGCAGGCAAGGTTTCGCGGCCTTTCTTGTTTTCTACCTGCAGATCGACTTGCGGCTCCTTCATGATGCCGTTGTCGATACCCTTCAGCCAGTAATCGAACCAGCGATGTGCCTGGTCGTACTGGTAGTTGTCCACGCCAAGCAGAGCGCCGGGGATTTCCGTAGCAGCATGCCAGCCCTTGTTCAGCAGCAGGCGTTTCGGGCCTTGCAACTGGGCGAACAGCTTCATGCTCGAATTCGGGGTGAACATGTCGTCCTGGTAGTTCTTGCTCAGGAATACCGGTGCGCGGCGGGCGTTCAGCGCATTGACCTCTAACGAAGGTGAACGAACCGATGCCCACTCCATGATTTCCTTGACCCGGGCCTGGGTGGTTTCCGGATTGAGCAGATCCTTGCTGATCTGGAACAGCTCCGGCTCGACCTTGCCGGTAATCGGCGCCGTGCCGATCAGCAGCTTGGTGGACGCCAGGTCGGGGGACTCCTGGTAGTAGAGCTCATCGACCAGCGAGCCCCAGCCCGACAAGGCTGCAGCAGTCTTGATGCGTGGCTCGCGGGCCAGGCCCAGCAGCGAGATGCCGGCGCCGTAGGAAATGCCGCTGATCGCCAGATTGTCCATGTCGGCCGGCAGGTTGGCCTGAACATAATCGACCACTGCGCTCACGTCCTTGATGTCGTTGGGCGAGGCAGTGCCGATCTTGCCTTCCGATTTCCACCAGCCGCGGGAGGTGTATTCGATGACGATGTAGCCATCCTTGGCCAGCCGCTGGGCCTGGCCGATGTATTCCCATTCCGGGCATACCCAGCTATTGGGCATGATGATGGTCGGGAATTTCTGTCCGGCGCTGGTGATCTTGGGCAGGAACACATTGGCGGCCAGCTTCAGGCCGTCGTGGGTGGTCACGGTAATGTTGTCGACCCAGCAGGTGCCATCGTAGGGGGAAATCTTGCCTGGCGAAGTCAGGAAGCTGACGTAGGCCTCGCCCTGCGCGGTCGGCTGGCACTGCACACCGGCAAAGGCGGCGGCGGAAGCGAACGACAGGCCAATGACGGCCAGCATGCGGCAAATCGGTTTCATTCATTTCTCCTGTGTATTTGTTGGTGTTTTTATGCCCGGTCGAGCGGACGTTGTAGTGCATCAAACTGCCCGACTGAAACTTAACGATGTTTGGAGCTTTTAATCTAATGCCGCATGAAAACATTGTCAACTGAATTACGCGATTAAATATGCCAAACATGTACCGCAGAATATCCGGCGCTGCCGATTAACCTATTTTTGCTAATCTAACAATGACTTGAATAAATTCACTCATCCCGATTAGCACAATAAAACAGGATTGGCGTTAGCCTGAAAGTGGTAAATCATGCCAAATGAATTCCGCATACAAACGTACACTCAAATACGACATGACAAAAAACCTGTAGATCAATAACGGACAATGCCCAGGCCGGCCGGCAATGGGTCGTGTGGCAAAAAAAGTGGGGGGTAAGCGTGGTTCAGGCCAGCAGGCGGCGGCGGGCCAGGTGGGTGGCGAGGATGAAGCCGGCCAGGCCGTAGGCGGCCAGCACCAGCACCGACAGCGCCGGGTGGGCCGGCGTGGTGCCGGTCAGCAGCGGGCGGGCGATGTCGATGGCGTGGGTCAGCGGCAGCCACTGAGCAGCGGCCTGCAGCCAGCCCGGCAACTGCGACACCGGGTAGAACACCCCGCACAACAGCACCATTGGTGAAATGGCCAGGGTGAAGTAATACATGAAAAAATCGTAGCTGGGCGACAGCGCCGTAATCACCAGCCCCATGCCGGCAAAACACAGTCCGATCAGCCAGGTCAGCGGCACGATCCACAGCACCGCCCAACCGTGAGCCAGCCCCAGCAGCCACACCACCAGCAGGATGGCCAGCCCCGACAGCAGCGATTTCGACGCTGCCCACAGCCATTCGCCCAGCAGCACATCGTCCAGCGACAGCGGCGCATTCATGATGGCGTCCCAGGTGCGCTGCACGTGCATGCGGGAGAACGCTGAATACAGCGCCTCGAAGGTCGCGCTGTTCATGGTGCTGTAGCAGACCGTGCCGGCGGCCAGGAAATGCAGGTACGGCACACCGTTGACCTCGGGCAGCAGCGAGCCCAGGCCGTAGCCCAGCCCCAGCATGTACAGCATTGGATCGGCCAGGTTGCCCAGCATCGACGGAATGGCCAGCTTGCGCCAGACCAGGAAATTGCGCCGCCACACGGCCAGCGCACGCCAGCCGGGACGAGGCAGACGGAAAGCGCGCTGGCTCATGCCGCCCGCCGCAGCGGCAGCCGGGCCGGGTGGGTGGCAGCAAGGGGGTGGGCGGTGGAGGAATGGGTCATCGGGAGCCCTGTCAATCGCGCAATTCGCGGCCGGTAAGTTTGAGAAACACGTCTTCCAGATTGGCTGGCCGGTGCAGGTAGCGCAAGGCGGGCGACTGGCGCAGCGCTTCGATCAGCGGCTGGGGCTGGTGATCGTAGCAGAAAACCGTTTCGCCGCTCAGCTCGCAGCGCTCGGCCAGGCGGGCGCCCACTTGCCGGCCCCACTCCGGCGCTCCCTCGCCGAATACCTCGACCACCTGCGGCTCGATGTGGCGGGCGATCAGCTCGGCCGGGCTGCCGGTGGCAATCAGCCGGCCGTGATCGACAATGGCCAGCCGCGAGCACAGCCGCTCGGCCTCATCCATGAAATGAGTGGTCAGCAGCAGGGTTTTGCCCTGGGCCGGCAGGCGGCGCAGGCGTTCCCAGATCAGGTGGCGGGCCTGCGGATCGAGACCGGTGGTCGGCTCGTCGAGAAACACGATATCGGGGTCGTTGACCAGCGCCCGCGCCAGCGTCAGCCGGCGTTTCATGCCGCCGGACAGCGCCCGGATCGGCGCCTGGCGACGGTTGGCCAGCCCGGCAAAGTCGAGCAGATCGGGGATGCGGGCGCGGATGGTGGCATCGCTGAGGCCGAAATAGCGGCCGTACACCAGCAGGTTTTCTTCCACACTGAAATCGGGGTCGAGATTGTCGATCTGCGGCACCACGCCTACCCGCAGCCGGGCCTCGCGGGCGGCCTGCGGCACGGGCAGTCCCAGCAGCTCGATGCGACCAGCATCCGGTGCCGACAGGCCCAGACACATCCGCAGCGTGGTGGTTTTGCCGGCGCCGTTGGGGCCGAGCAGGCCGAAGCACTCGCCCCACTCCACCGCCAGCGACAAGCCGCGCACCGCTTCGAATTCGCCAAATCGCTTGCCGACCTGATCGAGAGTGAGAATCGCCATTTACCAGAGCCGATCGACCCAGTGCTGCAAATGCGTCAGCCGGCCGTGAAAGAAATGGCCGCAGCCGGGAAACACCACCACCGGCAACTGCTGTGGTCGCGCCCAGTCGAGCACGTCGACCAACGGGATCACCTCGTCCTGCTCGCCGTGGATCACCAGCGTGTGCGGCGGCACGGACGGCAAGGGAAACCGCCCCACCGCCGGGCCGCAGAGCACGATCCGCTCGGCCGCCACCTGCTGCGCTACCTGCGCCATGACAAAGGTGCCAAACGAAAAACCGCCCAGCAGCAGCGGCAGATCGCCGTGGCGGGCGCGGGCGACGGCCAGCAGCGCCAGCATGTCGTCCACCTCGCCGATGCCCCGGTCGTGCTGGCCGCCGCTGCGGCCCACGCCGCGCAGATTGGGGCAATACGCCACGCAGCCACGGCGGCTGGCTGCCTTGGCGAGGGTTTGCACCACCTTGTTGCTGTGGGTGCCGCCCTGGGTGGGATTGGGGTGGGCGATCAGGGCAATGCCGCGCAGCTCGCCGTGGGCGGGAACGATCAGCGTTTCCAGCTCACCGGTCGGGCCGGTGATCATTTCCAGCCGGGGTGCGGTGCTAGTCAAGGCGCAGCCGCTCCACGATGCGGCCGTTGACCAGGTGCTCGTCGATGATCTCGTCGATGTCGGCCTGGTCGATGTAGGTGTACCAGACCCCTTCCGGGTAGACCACCAGCACCGGGCCGTCATCGCAGCGGCCTAGGCAGCCGGCCTTGTTGATGCGGCACTGGCCACGGTCTTTCAGCCCCAGCGCGGCGATGCGGTCTTTGGCGTAGGTTTGCAGGGTGGTGGCGCCGCGGGCGTGGCAGCATGTTTCGCCCTCGGCGCGCTGGTTGGTGCAGAAAAACACGTGATGCTGGAAGTACGGTTGTGACATGCGGCCTCCGTCTGGAATCAGGCCGGATTATAAGGGATGTGCTGATTGATTAGGCGAGCGTTCGAGCACCGTTCGCCGCCGCAATTCGCCCGCGCAGCCAATCAATCAGCGCTTCCCAAGCCGTTGCCCGTCAGAACTTGTAGTCGCCCTGCAGATACCAGGTCCGGCCAGCCTGCGGCAGGTCGGTAGGAAGGGTGCCGGGCAGGCTGGGCTCGATGATGCGGGCATCGAACAGGTTTCGCACCGAGCCGGTAAGCTCGAACTGGCGCATCAGGGTGTGAAAGCGCAGGGTGAGATCCACGCTGGTGTAATCGGGCAAGGGCTCGCGGGCGTCGGGCACCACGACCCCGGTGGGGCCAACGGTAAAGCCGCGCTTGCGGCTGAGCACCCGGTTGCCCTGCAGGCCAAGCTGCCAGCCGCCAAACGGCCGCCAGTCGGCGCGGGCAAAGTAATGGCTGTGCGGGGCATAGCCGGCATCCAGCCCGGTGACCTGATCAACCGAGCGCTGCCACGAGCCCTGTGCCGTCAGGCGCAGCAGGTGGCTGGGGTCCCAGGTGGCTTCCAGCTCGGCGCCCCTGCCGCGCTGGCTGCCGGTGTTCTGCCATTTGGCCGCCACCACCCGTACCTGGTCGTCGGCATCGTAGCGAAACACGTTCAGGCTGAGCTGCACATCGCGGTGGGCCTGCCAGTTGAATGCCAGCTCGCGGGTGCTGATGCGCTCGGGCTTAATGTCGGGGTTGCCGGCGTTGGCCGGGTTGACGCCGTAGGCCTCGATGAATGCCGGGGCGCGGTAGGCACGGCCCCAGAGCAGTTTGGTGGTGAGATTGAGCGAGGAATCCCATACCAGCGCGGCACGCGGGTTGGTGGTGTTGCCGAAATCGGAATAGCGGTCGTGGCGCAGGCCGGCGGTGAGATACCAGTCGGTGGTGAGGGTGTATTCGTCCTGCAGGTAAACATAGCGGTTGGTGCGCTGCACCGGGGCAATGTGGGTGTAGGGGTTGTCGTTGTCGAATTCCTGCACGCTGGGCAGCACGGTGCGGGTTTCGAGGATGAAATTCTTGTGGGTTGTGGATTTGTACAGATCGAGATCATCCCAGCCGCTGCCCAGCCGCAGCTTGTGGCCGGGCAGGCCGGCGTAGTCGATCCAGCCGGCGACGCGCCAGGTGCGCTCCCAGCGGCCGGGGCCGCCCACCCAGCCATCGGGGAAGCGGATGGCTGTGCCGGGCAGGCGGGTGCCGGCAGGCGAGATCATCAGGTCGTTGGGAAGCTGCTCGGTGTAGCCCTGGTAGCTGAGGCTGAAGCCGGCGCCCAGATCGGGGCGCAGCGCTGGCTCGCGCCAGCCCAGGTCAGCGGTAGTACGCAGGCTTTGCTCGTAGCTGTCGGGGTCGAGCGCGCCGGCGCCGCCCACATACAAACCCATGTGATCGCGCAGCTTGACCCCGGTGCGCAGTTGCCACGGGCCCAGGCTCAGGTCGAGCGCGCCGTCAACGGCATCGACGGCAGTGTTGACCGGGCCGGGCGCACGGCTGGCCTGGGTGCCGGCGGCGCGGTCGCGGGTGGTTTGCAGATCCTGCTCGACGACTTCGCGCTGGCCGTCGCTGTGGCCACGGCGCAGGTAGCCGGCCACGTCCAGCCCGCCGTGGCGGCTGCCGTGTTGCAGCCAGACATCGCGGCCGTCAAAGCTGCCCGCACGGGCCCCCACCCGGGTGCCGCCGATTTCGCCGGCTGATTTGGTGACAATATTGATCACCCCGGCGTACGCATCGGCACCATACAGCGCCGAGCCAGGGCCACGGACGATCTCGATCCGCGACACATGCTCCAGCGGCAGGCCACCCCAGGCATTGCCCTTGTCACCGGTGTAAAGGGTGGTGCGCGGAATGCCGTTCTGCAGCAGCAACACTTGCGGATTGGTGGGCTGGCTGTACAGGCCGCGAATGATGTAGATCGGCTGATTGATTTGCGAAGCCCGCGCCACGTGCAGGCCGGGCACGGTTTCCAGCACTTCGTCCAGATCGGTGGCACCCATTGCGGCAATGTCTTCGGCAGTGATCACCGTGCCCACCGCCGGCGCCCGGCGCAGGCTGGACAGGCTGCCGGTGGCGAGCGAAAAGCTGGCTTTGTCACCGTAAGACGCCGCCAGCAGCGATTGTTCTTCCAGCGTCAGCTCTTCGGCCAGCAGCGGGGCGCTGGCAAGCAGACACAGGCAGGCAGGCAGGCAGGCAGGCAGGCAGGCAGGCAGCAGTTTGCGACGAAACGGGGCGGGCATGGGGGATCTCCGGGATTAGAGCGAATAGTCCAGTATTGCTGGCGCACCGCACAAATGCCAGCCTGAATCAGCCACCGGGCTGTGAGGCAATACCAGAGCGGCACGCAGGCCGGCCTGCAAGGCAATACCAGAGCGGCGTGCAGCCCGGCAAACCCGATGCGGCCCGATCGTGCCCACGGGCCGCACAGCAAGCCGGCGCGGCGTGGTAAAATTGCCGCCTTTTTTTGACGAACCGGCCCGAAAGAGACCCCCCATGTTCTCCGCAAAAAACACCCTCGCCGTTACCGATGCCGAACTCTGGTCTGCCATGCAGCAGGAAACCCAGCGCCAGGAAGACCACATCGAACTGATCGCCTCGGAAAACTACACCAGCCCCGCCGTGATGCAGGCGCAAGGCTCGGTGCTGACCAACAAGTACGCCGAAGGCTACCCCGGCAAGCGCTACTACGGCGGCTGC
>CAZBWH010000095.1:0-9982 GCA_964495595.1 uncultured Burkholderiales bacterium
AGCTGCTCCATCATCGCCTTGGCCACCTGATCACCTGCGCGACCCCAGATATCCACGACCTTGTTGTAGCGCTCGCCCTGCGTCACCAGGCCCGAGGTGTACTGCGTTTCGATTTCCTTGACCTCCTTTTCGGCCGCGACCAGCAAATCGTGCTTCTGGGTCGGAATCAGCATGTCGTCAACACAGATCGAGATGCCGCCACGAGTAGCGTATCTAAAGCCGGTGTACATCAACTGATCGGCAAAAATCACCGTGTCCCGCAGGCCGCAGCGACGGAATGAACCATTGATCAGGCGAGATATTTCTTTTTTCTTCAATGCCTTGTTGATAAAAGAAAACGGCAGGTTTTTCGGCAGAATTTCCGACAGGAGCGCACGCCCGGTAGTTGTTTCCTGCCGAACCAGCGAAGCCTTGTATTCGCCATCAGCCAGCATTTCATACTGGGGAATACGAATCTTGATCTTCGCATTCAGGTCGACCTGGCGAGTATCGTAAGCGCGTTGCAGCTCGCAGATATCGGCAAACACCATTTCCTCGCCCTTGGCATTGATCTTTTCCCGGGTCATGTAATACAAACCCAGGACGATATCCTGCGACGGAACGATAATCGGCTCGCCGTTGGCGGGCGACAGCACGTTATTAGAGGCCAGCATCAGCGTGCGGGCTTCCATCTGCGCTTCCAGCGACAATGGCACGTGCACGGCCATCTGGTCGCCGTCGAAGTCGGCGTTAAATGCCGCGCACACCAACGGATGCAACTGGATCGCCTTGCCTTCGATCAGTACCGGCTCGAACGCCTGAATACCCAGACGGTGCAGTGTCGGCGCGCGGTTCAGCAGAATCGGATGTTCGCGGATCACGTCTTCCAGGATGTCCCAGACCTCCGGCACCTCCTGTTCCACCAGGCGTTTGGCGGCCTTGATAGTGGTAGCCAGGCCCAATACTTCCAGCTTGTGGAAAATGAACGGCTTGAACAGCTCCAGCGCCATTTTCTTCGGCAGGCCACACTGGTGCAGACGCAATTGTGGCCCCACCACGATCACCGAACGACCGGAGTAGTCAACACGTTTACCCAGCAAGTTCTGACGGAAACGACCGCCCTTACCCTTGATCATGTCGGCCAGCGATTTCAGCGGACGCTTGTTGGCGCCAGTCATCGCCTTGCCGCGACGACCGTTGTCCAGCAGCGAGTCGACAGCTTCCTGCAGCATGCGCTTTTCGTTGCGCACGATGATTTCCGGTGCTTTCAGTTCCAGCAGACGCTTCAGACGGTTGTTACGGTTGATGACGCGGCGATACAGATCGTTCAGATCGGAAGTTGCGAAGCGACCACCATCCAGCGGCACCAACGGGCGCAGCTCCGGCGGCAGTACGGGCAACACTTCCATCACCATCCAGTCCGGCTTGATGCCCGACTTGTGGAATGCTTCCAGCACTTTCAGACGCTTGGCGATCTTTTTGATCTTGGCGTCAGAACCGGTGTTTTCCAGATCATGCTTGAGATTTTCCATCTCCTGCTGCAGATCCAGATTGGCCAGCAGATCGCGTACGCCTTCGGCGCCCATAGATGCGGAGAACTCGTCGCCGTATTCTTCCACCTTGTTCAGGTAGTCGTCTTCGGTCAGCAACTGTTTCGCTTGCAGCGGAGTCATGCCCGGATCGGTCACGACGTAGGCTTCGAAATACAGCACACGTTCGATATCGCGCAGCGTCATGTCCAGAACCATGCCCAGACGCGACGGCAGCGATTTCAGGAACCAGATGTGCGCAGTCGGCGAGGCCAGTTCGATATGACCCATGCGCTCACGGCGCACTTTCGACAAGGTAACTTCAACGCCGCATTTTTCGCAGATCACACCGCGATGTTTCAGGCGTTTGTACTTGCCGCACAGGCATTCGTAATCCTTGATCGGCCCGAAAATACGGGCACAGAACAGGCCATCACGCTCCGGCTTGAAAGTACGATAGTTGATGGTTTCCGGCTTTTTGACTTCACCAAACGACCAGGAACGGATTTTGTCCGGCGATGCAATTCCAATGCGAATCGCGTCGAACTCTTCTTCCTGAGTTACCTGTTTAAACAGATCAAGCAATGCTTTCATCAGTCACTCCTGTTGCTGCGGAGGTCCGCCTCCCGTCCATCGGGCTAGCAGGCCATCCAATTCCCGGTCTTAGTAGCGTTCCAGATCGATATCGATACCCAGCGAGCGGATTTCCTTCACCAATACATTGAAGGATTCCGGCATGCCAGCGTCGATCTTGTGCTCGCCTTTGACGATGTTCTCGTAAACCTTGGTACGGCCGGTCACGTCATCCGACTTGACGGTCAACATTTCCTGCAGCGTGTACGACGCGCCGTATGCCTCGAGAGCCCAAACCTCCATCTCACCGAAACGCTGGCCACCAAACTGCGCCTTACCACCCAGCGGCTGCTGGGTAACCAGGCTGTATGGGCCAGTCGAACGGGCGTGCATCTTGTCGTCGACCAAGTGGTGCAGCTTCAGTACGTGCATGTAACCGACAGTCACCTTGCGATCGAACGCCTCACCGCTGCGCCCGTCATGCAAAGTGATTTGTCCAGACTCTGGCATATCAGCCAACCGCAACATGGACTTGATTTCCTCCTCCTTGGCTCCATCGAATACTGGCGTGGCAAATGGGACGCCTTTCGACAGGTTTTTCGCCAGTTCCACAATCTCATCATCACTGAACCCAGCAATATCTTCTTGCTGGCCTGACGAGTTGTAAACTTGCTCGAGCAAGGTGCGCATTTCACTGATCTGAACCCCGCGCTGATCCTTCAGCATCCGGTCGATCTTGTTACCCAGTCCTTTGGCTGCCCACCCAAGGTGAACCTCGAGAATCTGACCAATGTTCATCCGCGAAGGTACGCCCAGCGGATTCAACACGATATCCATTGGCGTACCGTCCGCTGTGTATGGCATGTCCTCGATTGGCACAATGCGCGAGACCACACCCTTGTTACCATGACGGCCGGCCATTTTGTCGCCCGGCTGCAAACGACGCTTGACGGCCAGATAGACCTTGACCATTTTCTGTACGCCGGGAGGCAACTCATCGCCCTGGGTCAGCTTCTTGCGCTTTTCTTCATAACGATGGTCAAAGTCGGAGCGCAACTGAGACAGACTTTCTCTCGCCAACTCCAGTTGCCGCGAGGCCTCGTCGTCCGATAGGCGAATATCAAACCAGTCATGGCGCGGAATAGATGCCAGATACTCCCTGTCCAGCACAGCGCCTTTGGCCAAGCGCTTTGGCCCGCCGTTGGCCGTTTTGCCGACTAGCGCCTTTTCGATACGGTCAAAGGCATCGTTTTCCACGATACGCAATTGATCGGCCAAGTCTTTCTTGTAACGCTTTAACTGATCGTCAATGATCTGCTGGGCGCGTGTATCGCGTTCAATTCCCTCGCGGGTAAATACCTGAACGTCAATCACGGTACCACTCATCCCTGTCGGTACGCGCAGCGATGTATCTTTTACGTCCGAAGCCTTTTCACCAAAGATCGCACGCAGCAACTTCTCTTCCGGCGTCAGCTGAGTTTCACCTTTCGGTGTCACCTTGCCCACCAGCACATCCCCAGCCTCCACCTCGGCGCCGATATACACGACACCCGCCTCATCCAGCCGGCCGAGCATACGCTCCGACAGGTTGGAGATATCACGGGTAATCTCTTCAGGCCCGAGTTTGGTATCACGCGCGACCACCGACAACTCTTCGATGTGGATCGAGGTGTAGCGGTCTTCGGCCACTACGCGCTCGGAGATCAGGATCGAATCCTCGAAGTTGTAGCCGTTCCACGGCATGAACGCGACCAGCATATTCTGCCCCAGCGCCAGCTCTCCCAGATCGGTCGATGCACCATCGGCAATCACGTCGTGCGCAGCCAGCCTGTCACCGACCTTGACGATCGGGCGCTGGTTGATGTTGGTGTTCTGGTTGGAGCGGGTGTATTTGGTCAGATTGTAGATATCGACCCCCACTTCGCCCGCGCTAGTTTCATCGTCGTTGACGCGAATCACCACACGACCGGCATCCACATAATCAACGATACCACCACGGCGGGCCTTCACCGCAGTCCCCGAATCGACAGCACAGGTACGTTCAATGCCGGTGCCGACAAACGGCTTTTCCGGGCGCAGGCAAGGCACCGCCTGACGCTGCATGTTAGCGCCCATCAACGCGCGGTTCGCATCGTCATGCTCCAGGAACGGGATCAGCGACGCAGCCACCGATACGATTTGCGACGGCGCGATATCCATGTACTGGATGCGGTCCGGCGTCGATACGGTAGTCTCTCCGTGGTGGCGACAAGTCACCAGTTCATCAATGAGGGTCCCGCTCCCGTCGAGCGTCGCGTTTGCCTGGGCAATCACGTAACGCCCCTCCTCAATCGCCGACAGGTATTCGATCTGATCCGTTACCTTGCTGTCCACGACTTTACGATATGGTGTTTGGAGGAAGCCATACTCGTTGGTCTGCGCATAAATCGCCAGCGAGTTGATCAGCCCGATATTCGGGCCTTCCGGTGTTTCAATCGGGCAGACACGACCGTAATGGGTCGGATGTACGTCGCGGACCTCGAAACCTGCACGCTCACGAGTCAAACCGCCTGGGCCAAGTGCGGACACACGTCGTTTGTGGGTAATCTCAGACAGCGGATTGGTCTGATCCATAAACTGCGATAGCTGGCTGGAACCGAAGAATTCCTTGATTGCCGCACTGACCGGTTTGGCATTGATCAGATCGTGCGGCATCAGATTTTCGCTTTCGGCCTGATTTAGTCGCTCTTTTACCGCTCGCTCCACGCGAACCAGACCGGCGCGGAACTGATTCTCGGCCAATTCGCCTACCGAACGGACGCGACGGTTGCCCAGGTGGTCGATATCGTCGACCTCTCCACGGCCATTACGCAACTCGACCAGGATGCGAATGACCGCAACAATATCTTCGGTCGACAGTGTGCCAGCACCGATCAACTCATCACGCCCAATGCGGCTGTTGAATTTCATCCGGCCCACGGCAGAAAGGTCGTAACGATCCTCGCTGAAGAACAAACCCTGGAACAACCCTTCCACCGCATCTTCTGTGGGAGGCTCACCAGGACGCATCATCCGGTAAATGGCCACGCGGGCGGCAGTCTGGTCGGAAGTATCATCAATGCGCAACGACTGGGAAATATAAGCACCTACATCCAGATCGTTGGTGTAAATGACATCGATCTGGCGGACACCGGCCTTGTCGAACTTGGCAAGCAAATCCTCGGTCACTTCCTCGTTGGCCTTGGCAACCAGCTCCCCGGTGTTTTCATTGGCTATGTTCTTTGCCAGGACACGTCCGAGCAGGAAGTCCATTGGAATCGACACGCGGGTCAAGCCGGCCGACTGGATGTCGCGGATGGTTTTTGCGGTAATACGCTTATCTTTGGCAACCAGCACCTTGCCGTCAGACGAAGCGATATCGAACTTGGCGACCTCGCCCTTCAAACGTTCGGGAACCAACTCCATCTCGATGCCGTTGCCAAAATAGAAGGTATCAAAGGCAAAAAACTCGGCCAGAATCTGCTCCGGGTTATATCCCAATGCCTTCAACAAAATGGTCACCGACATCTTGCGGCGGCGGTCGATACGGAAGTACAGAAAGTCCTTGGCATCGAATTCGAAATCCAGCCAGGAACCACGGTAGGGAATCACACGAGCCGAAAACAGCAGCTTGCCTGAAGAGTGAGTCTTGCCGCGATCATGCTCGAAAAACACCCCAGGAGACCGGTGCAATTGCGAAACAATAACCCGCTCAGTACCGTTGATGATGAACGAGCCGGTGCCAGTCATGAGCGGAATTTCGCCCATGTAAACCTCCTGCTCCTTCACCTCCTTCACTTTCTGGGTCTCGCGATCCAGAATGGTAAGCCGGACTCGTGCGCGCAAGGGCGCGGCAAAGGTTATGCCACGCTGCTGACATTCCGGTTCGTCAAAAACCGGCGCCCCCATCATGTAGCTGACAAAATCAAGCCTGGCATTACCGGAATGGCTGATGATTGGAAATACGGACTGGAAGGCAGCTTGCAAACCCACAACCTTCCGCTCATCAACCGGCACACCCGTTTGCAGGAATTGTGCATACGACTCGATCTGGGTTGCCAACAGATAAGGCACATCGAGCACGCGTTCGCGCTTGGCGAAACTCTTACGGATGCGTTTTTTTTCGGTAAACGAATAGCTCATTAAGAACTCCATCGACAAGGTGCGTCAGAAAACATAAGGCAGTAGCCAACCATTCTTCGGTAAACCGGCAAGGATCGTTCGCTGGAAACACGACGTGGCCGACTATCTTTTGCTTTCTACAAATGAAACTAGGCTGGCGCCTGAGCGCCAGCCTGGTCTTGCACAAAAACCGATTACTTGATCTCGACTTTCGCGCCAGCTTCTTCCAGCTGCTTCTTGATCGATTCAGCGTCAGCCTTGTTGGCGCCTTCCTTAACGGCCTTCGGTGCGCCATCGACCAGATCTTTCGCCTCTTTCAGACCCAAGCCGGTCACTGCACGTACAACCTTGATCACGCCAACCTTGTTGTCGCCGGTCGCAGTCAGAATCACGTCGAACTCGGTCTTCTCTTCGGCCGCAGGAGCAGCCGCGCCAGCCGGACCAGCCACTGCAACTGCAGCAGCAGATACACCGAATTTCTCTTCGAACGCCTTGACCAGATCGTTCAACTCCATAACAGTCATACTGCTGACGGCTTCGAGGATATCGTCTTTGGTAATTGCCATTTGTAAAACTCCTGAAACTAGAATCTAGAAAAATGAAATCGGGATTTAAGCGGCTTCTGCCTGCTTTTTCTCGGCCAAAGCGGCAATTGCACGCGCCATACCGGCAACCGGGGCCTGCATAACGTACGCCAGCTTGGACAGCAATTCTTCGCGGCTCGGTATCGACGCCAGCTGACTTACGCCTGCTGCATCCAGAACCTTGCCATCATAAGAACCCGCTTTGATGACGATCTTGTCATCCGTCTTCGAGAAATCGAACAGCACCTTGGCTGCAGCAACCGGATCAGCAGACACGCTGTACACCAGCGGGCCGACCATCTGGTCAGCCAGGCCGGCAAACGGCGTATCAGCAACCGCACGGCGTGCCAGCGTGTTTTTCAACACACGCAGATACACGCCCTGCTCGCGCGCCTTAGCGCGCAATTTGGTCATGCTTGCAACCCGGATGCCCCGATATTCGGCGACAACAATGGTTTCCGCCTTGGCCACTTCTGCCGCGACTTCTTCCACTACCGCCTTTTTGTCTTCAATATTGAGACTCAAGGTCAACCTCCTACAGTTTGAACATCGAAACAGTCTGCGAACAACAGACCGTTCCGCCACCTAAGATACGGCGACCTTCGCTTCAGGAACATCAACTGGCGATTGTATGAAATACATCAAACAACCTCCGTTAAAACCTTCTTCTTAGGGTACACCGTCTGCGTAGGCCACCTTGACAGGGGATTAAGCCGACTCCAATCAATTGAAGCCAGCGCCTACGGTCTTGGACAATCTGCCGCATCGCTGCAGCAGCCCAAAGTCAGTAGCCACGACCGGTCGCCCGGGTAGCGGCCGCAACATCATGAACTCAGCGAATTGGTATCGACGCGAACACCGATGCCCATAGTGCTGGAAACTGCAACCTTGCGCAGGTAGATACCCTTCGAACTGGCAGGCTTGGCCTTCTGCAGGGCATCGATCAACGCCCCCAGATTTTCTTTCAGCGCCACGGCATCGAATGATGCACGACCGATGGTGCACTGAATAATGCCCCCCTTGTCGGTCCGGTACTGAACCTGCCCTGCCTTGGCGTTCTTCACGGCCTCAGCAACATTCGGGGTTACAGTACCAACCTTCGGGTTAGGCATCAGACCACGTGGCCCGAGGATCTGGCCCAGCTGACCAACGATACGCATTGCGTCCGGACTGGCAATTACCACGTCAAAGTCCATCATGCCGCCCTTGATCTGCTCAGCCAGATCTTCGAAACCGACGATCTCGGCACCGGCGGCCTTGGCAGCCTCAGCGTTGGCGCCCTGGGTGAAAACGGCAACACGAACCGACTTACCGGTACCACGCGGCAGCACAACCGAACCACGTACAACCTGATCCGATTTGCGTGCATCAATACCAAGATTGACTGCGATGTCGATCGACTCATCAAACTTGGCACTGGCCGTCTGCTTAACCAATGCCAGAGCGTCGTCCAGAGCATACAGCTTGTTACGGTCAACCTTAGCCCTCAGGGCCTGCAAACGTTTGGAAATCTTGGCCATTTATACGCCCTCCGTTTCGATGCCCATACTGCGAGCAGAACCGGCGATGGTTCGCACGGCAGCATCCATATCAGCAGCGGTCAGATCCGGCTGTTTGGTCTTGGCAATCTCTTCCAGTTGTGCGCGGGTCAGTTTGCCTACCTTGTCGGTGTGCGGCTTGGGGCTACCCTTCTGAACGCCAGCAGCCTTCTTGATCAGAATGGTTGCCGGAGGCGTCTTCATGATGAAGGTGAAGCTCTTGTCGGCAAACGCAGTAATGACCACTGGAATCGGCAGACCGGGCTCCATGCCCTGTGTCTGCGCATTGAACGCCTTACAGAACTCCATGATATTCAGACCACGCTGACCCAGCGCCGGGCCGATAGGCGGCGACGGATTTGCCTTACCTGCAGGAACCTGCAGCTTGATGTAGCCGGTAATTTTCTTAGCCACGATTCAACTCCACAAATGGGTGTAACGCGAGGCCGATGCCCCGCTCCCCGTTAAATACAGGCCGCCCGCTGGCAGCCCACGATTCAGGCCTTTTCTACTTGCGAAAAGTCCAGCTCCACCGGTGTAGCCCGTCCGAAAATGGCGACGGACACACGCAATTTGTTCTTGTCATAGTCAACATGCTCGACCATGCCGTTGAAATCCGTAAACGGGCCTTCAGTCACCCGCACGGATTCACCTACCTCGAAAAGCACCTTGGGCTTCGGTTTTTCGACCCCTTCCTGCATCTGCTGCAGAATGGCGTCAACCTCTTTCTTGCTGATTGGTGTCGGCTTCATACCGACGCCACCAACAAAGCCGGTTACTTTGGGCGTATTCTTGACCAGATGCCAGGATTCATCGGTCATGTTCATTTCAACCAGGACGTATCCAGGAAAAAACTTGCGCTCGGCTATCGTCTTGCGGCCGGATCGCATTTCCATGACCTCCTCGACCGGAACCAGAATCTGACCAAACTGATCCTGCATGCCTTCACGCTCAATGCGTTCTTTTAACGCTCGCTGCACGCTCTTCTCAAAACCGGAATAGGCATGCACCACATACCAACGCATTGTCATTTATTTGCCCCGACCCAACAGAACATCGTAGAACAACCAGGATAGAGTGCTGTCAACCACCCATAGAAACAAAGCAAGAAGCAACACAAAGGCAAAGACTACGGCGGTTAACTGAATAGTCTCCTTGCGCGTTGGCCAAACGACCTTTTTGGCTTCTGCCACAGAATCCCTGGCGAAACCAACAAAATCCTTACCTTGACTACTGGTCAGCATAAGCCCGGCTGCAGCGACCACACCAACCACCACCGCAAGCACTCGCGCCCAATCACCAGCCGACCCCAACAGGTAGTAGCCAGCCACCCCGAGTGCAACAAGCAACAGCGAGGCACCGAGTTTGATTCGATCTTGAACTTCCATTTGTCTTTTTTTGGATACCGCCAGTGACGGCTATTCGAAACGTGCAAAGCCATCCGACATTGTCGGATGGCACCTGCATTACGTGGCAGGCGAGGAGGGTCTCGAACCCCCAACCCCCGGTTTTGGAGACCGATGCTCTGCCAATTGAGCTACTCGCCTGCAATGAGATGGCCAGACCGCACCACCCAAACCTGAAAATTACTCGATGATCTTCGCAACGACACCAGCGCCGACTGTACGACCACCTTCAC
>CAZBWH010000096.1:0-2809 GCA_964495595.1 uncultured Burkholderiales bacterium
CCAGCAGGATCGAGTTGCGGACGATGATGCCGGCCAGCGCGATCATGCCGATCATCGAGGTGGCGGTGAATTGCGCACCCAGCAGCGCGTGCCCCGGCATCACACCGATGATGGTGAGCGGAATTGGCGCCATGATGATCGCCGGCGTCAGGTAGCTCTTGAACTGCGCCACCACCAGCAGGTAGATCAGCACCAGCCCCACCGCATAGGCGGCACCCATGTCGCGGAAGGTTTCATACGTCACCTGCCATTCGCCATCCCATTTCAGCGCATAACCCGCATACGGGTCAGACGGCTGGCGGATGAAGTAGTCGGTGAGCACCCCACCCTGCTCCAGCGGCTTGCCGCTGATGTCAGCACGCGCGGCAAACATGCCGTACAGCGGGCTATCCAGCTTGCCGGCCATGTCGGCCATCACGTACACCACCGGCAGCAGGTCCTTGTGGTAAATCGCCTTGTCGCGGGTCAGCGCCTGCACCTGCACCAGCTCACTCAGCGGCACCATGGCGCCGGATGCGGACTTGACTGTCAGTTTCAGCAAATCGTCCAGCCCCGACTGGTGCTCGGGCGGCAGGGTCAGCACCACTGGCACTTCGTATTTGGCTTGCTGGTCGTGCAACGGCGTCACCGCCATGCCGGTCAGGCCAATACGCATGGTGGCGACGATGTCGCGCTGCGCCACACCCAGTTGCGCCGCCTTGCTCTGGTCGACTTTCAGCAGGCGTTTCGGCGCGCTGTCTTCCACCGAATCGTCAATCGCGACAATATCGGCGGTGTCGGCAAACTGCTGACGCACCTTTTTCGCCACCGCGACGCGGCCGGCTTCGTCCGGGCCATAGACTTCGGCAACAATCGGGCTCATCACCGGCGGGCCGGGCGGCACTTCCACCACTTTCACCTTGGCACCGTGGCGCTTGGCGATCTGCTCCAGCGCCGGGCGTACCCGCTGCGCGATCTGGTGGCTCTGGTCGCTGCGATGATGCTTGTCGACCAGATTCACCTGCAGGTCACCCATTTCGCTGCTCTGGCGCAGGTAATACTGGCGCACCAGGCCGTTGAAATTGATCGGTGCAGCAGTGCCGGCATAAGCCTGGTAGTCGGTCACTTCCGGCACCTTGGCCAGCTCGGCGCCCATTTCACGCAATACCGCTGCGGTGTTTTCCAGCGGCGTGCCAGCCGGCATATCCACCACCACCTGGAATTCCGACTTGTTGTCGAACGGCAGCATTTTCAGCACCACCAGCTTGGCCACCGCCAGCGACACCGACAGCGCAATAGCGACCACGATGCCCAGATACAGCTTGTGGCGGCGCTTGCGGCCCAGTTGGTCGTCCAGGAACGGCGACATCACCCGGTCGAACAGCTTGGCCAGCTTGCCGTGTTGCGCTTCTTCCTCGGCGTGCGATGGCGCGTGCTGCTTGCCGGTGAGTTTCAGCGCCAGCCATGGAGTAACGATGAAGGCAATCGCCAGCGAAATCACCATGCCCAGGCTGGAGTTGATCGGAATCGGGCTCATGTACGGACCCATCAGCCCCGACACAAACGCCATCGGCAGCAGCGCGGCGATCACGGTGAAGGTGGCGAGAATGGTCGGGCCACCGACTTCATCCACCGCCTCCGGAATCACCTGCAGCAGCGACTTGCCCGGCTCCAGCGAGCGGCGGCGGTGGATGTTTTCGACCACCACAATCGCGTCGTCAACCAGAATGCCGATGGAGAAAATCAGCGCGAACAGCGATACCCGATTGAGGGTGAATCCCCACGCCCACGAGGCAAACAGCGTTGCCGCCAGGGTCAGCACCACTGCGCCCCCCACAATCAGCGCCTCACGCTTGCCCAAGGCAAAGAACACCAGCGCCACCACCGACAAGGTGGCAAACACCAGCTTCTGGATCAGCTTCATCGCCTTGTCGTTGGCGGTTTCGCCGTAGTTGCGGCTGATATTGACGTCGACGCCAGCCGGGATCACTTTGCCTTTCAGCTCGTCAACGCGCTTGATCAGCGCATCAGCCACGTCCACGGCGTTTTCACCCGGCTTTTTGGTGATGGCGATGGTGACAGCCGGCTGTTCGCCGGAACCAGTCAGGCCCTTGAGCTTGGCCGCCGGACCGTTGCCGCTCCAGACATAACGCCCCGGCTGATCCGGGCCGTCGACAATTCGTGCGATATCCGACAGATAAACCGGGTTGCCTTCGCTGACGCCGACCACCAGGTTGGCCACGTCGCGGGCATTCTCCAGCCAGTTGCCGGTCTGGATTTCAATCTGCTGGTTGTTGCTGACCAGATTGCCGGACGGCAGGGCCACGTTCGACAACTGCAGCGCGTTCTGGATTTCCAGCGGCGAAACGTTGTAAGCGCTGAGTTTGTCGGCATCCAGCAGCACCCGTACCTTGCGACCGGGGCCGCCGATGGTGGTCACTTCGCGGGTGCCGGAAACACGTTTCAGCTCGACTTCCATCGCGTGCGCCACGCGTTCCAGATCGAAGGCGCCACGTTCGCTATCGGCAGTCGACAGGGTCAGGGCAACAATCGGTACGTCATCGATACCTTTGGCTTTGATGATCGGCTCGCCCACGCCAAGTTGCGCCGATACCCAGTCGCGGTTGGCGTGGATCGCATCCCACAGCCGCACCAGCGCGGCTTCGCGACCCACGCCCACTTTGTATTGCACGGTGAGGATCGCTACCCCGGGGCGCGATACCGAATAGACATGCTCCAGCCCCTGCACCTGCGACAACACCTGTTCGGCCGGCGTGGCCACCAGTGTTTCCACATCCTTGGCCGAGGCGCCGGGGAACGGGATGAACAC
>CAZBWH010000096.1:2909-9923 GCA_964495595.1 uncultured Burkholderiales bacterium
CGCAGCGATTCCGGCAAATCCAGCCGCACCTTGGCGGTGTGGCTGCGGGCATCGGCCACCGGCAACAAAGTCACTGCACGCGGTGCCACCCATTTGTTCAAAGAGGGGATTTCCAGTTGTGCGCCAGCACCGCCGCGCACCTCATTCCACTTGGCTTGCGGGATGGTCGCCAGCACCCGCAGGTCGGCCGGGTCGAAGCCACTCATCAACGGCTTGCCCGGCATCGCGGTATCGCCGACTTCGACATGCACCGCCGATACCACGCCGCTGTAAGGCGCGACTATGGTGGCGTAGCTCTGCGTGGTGGCCGCGGCGCCGCTTCCTGCCTGCGCTGCGTTGAATGCTGCCAGTGCCGACTTGTAAGCTGCCTCGGCCGAATCCAGCCCGGCCTGGCTGATGAACTTTTGCTGGAACAACTGCTTTTGCCGCTCCAGATTGGCTTTCGCCTCATCCAGCGCGGCTTTTGCCTGATTTACCTGCGCCACACTGCCGGCCACCGCTTCGCGCACAGCGCGCTCATCGATTTTCACCAGCACCTGTCCCTGCTTGACGAAGTCGCCGGCCTTGAAATGGACTTCGACGATCCGGCCGCTGATCTGCGCCGATACGGTGGCCTGCTTCACGGCTTCGACTAGGCCTTCGGCAGCGTAAGTCAATGGCACCTGTTTGTAGCTCACCGGTGCAAGTGCCAGTTTGTCGGCGGCGTGAGCACCTGTGGCCAGCATCACCCCCCCCAGCAGCAGAAATCTTGCATTCATTTATTGCGCTCCGTTCAAGTTTGCCAGCTCAGCCGCTGGCACGGCATCCACCGGGCAGAACATGCCGTACAACACGTTCAACAAATGCAGCACTTCTTCACTGGCCAGCCGGTAATAAATCCGCTTGCCGTCACGGCGGGTTTCCACCACCCCTTCGTTGCGCAACACACCGAGTTGCTGCGACAAAGTTGGCTGACGGATATCCAGCATTTCTTCCAGATCGCTGACACATTTCTCGCCATCGACCATCTGGCACAACAGCAACAGGCGATCCTCGTTCGCCAGCACTTTCAGCAACCCACTGGCGTTACCGGCCGCCTGACGCATTTTTGCGATATCCATGATCCACCGCCCACACAATCAATTTTTATACATTATATTTTTTTATATTTTATTTGCAAGCATAATTTATAGCTACTTGATTGCCCTGCGCCATTTAACGAAAATGCTTGGCCCGCGCACGTACTTCGGCTACCAACGCCCAGCGCGCCAACCACCTGAACAGGAGAAATTTCATGCGTCTGACCGCAACACTGGCCATTTTCGGCGCAGCACTACTGGCTGGCTGCAACAGCGATGGATCCGACGACCCGGCACCGCCAGCCAACACCGGCTCAACCACCGGCACCGGCAGCCCCGCTAGCGTGACCAGCATCAGCGCAAACAGACTGCAATACAGCCAGCAATCCCGGTTCACCATCACCGGTCAGAACCTGGACCAGAGCATCAGCCTTAATGTCAGCGCGTGCAGCAACCTGGCCGAGGTGACAGGCAATACAGCCAGCCAGCGCATCTACACTTGCACGATTTCGGGGGTTGGCAGCCTGACGGCCGAAGTCAAGTCGGCCAGTGGCGCCTCGCTGTACAAAGCCCAGCAAACCGTGCCCATGCCACAGGTCAGCATGAAGACCAGTCTTGGCGATCTGGTGGTCGAGCTTTACCCGGACAAGGCGCCGATCTCTGTCGCCAACTTTATGAGTTATGTGAATTCCGGCTTTTATAATGGGCTGATTTTTCACCGGGTCGAGAAAGAATTTGTCGTCCAGGGCGGTGGAAAATCTGCAACCGGAGTGATTCCCGCCACCCAGCCACCGATCAAACTGGAAGTCGGCAAAGGACTAAGCAACCTGCGTGGTACCATCGCCATGGCCCGTACCAACGTCCTCGACTCGGCGACCTCCCAGTTCTACTTCAACACCGTCGACAACATCCCGCTGGATACCTATGGCGGTGGATATGCAGTGTTCGGCAAAATTACCAGTGGCCTCACCGTCATTGACCAAATCAACCTGGTCCCGACCGACAGCAAGGCCCAACCGCTGACCCCGGTCGTCATCAATTCGGTCAGCCAGATCCAGTAACCCAGCAAAGAGAGGGGCCGCCCGGCCCCGCTGTTTGGCTTTCGCCCCCAGCGAACCGCTAACCCCTCTCCAGCCAATACTGCCGCCACAGCCAACCCACGGCAGCGATCACCATCACCACTCCGATCACGCGCAGCAAGCCGGCCACCAGGCCATCCAGATGCAATATTCCCCAGCGGCCGAGGATCTCTGTCCAGTCATGATCGCCCCCTCCCACCAGCGGCAGTTCCTGGGCCCGCGCATCGGCGACGTAGCGGGCGATATTCAGCAAATTTTCCCCCAGCCAGACTACTGAGGCCGCAACCCCGACCTGATGCTGCTGGCGGGCAAAATGCCAGGCCACCGCCAATGGAAAGAGCAACTGAAACCACGTCCCGCCATACACCGCCAGCCGCTCGCTGAAGAGGCCGACCAACGGATGCCCAGCCTCATGCAAAGCGAGATTGGCGTGGTCAAGTAATGGCACCCATTGCCCATCGCTCAATCCGTGGAACGCCAGGCAGATGCCAGCCAACAAGGCCACCCCCAGCAAACCCGACAGCGGCGCACCACCCGGCCGCTCACCCCACTCATCCATTTCTGCCTCCTTATACTGAACACATCGTGTACCGCCCTACCCCATCATGCCCTCACGCAGAAGTGCTTCCCTTCGTTCGCCAGGATCAACCTGTGGCACGGGACTTCCACTCGCAAAAGCACCCTTGCCGGCCGCTCCAAAACAAAATGCCGGGCAGCTGCCCGGCATTTTATCCTCACCCAACAACGGGCTGGATCAGAACTTCTTGCGAATCGACAAACCAAAATAGTCGAACTTGGTACCGGCAGTAACATCCAGGCCGGCGTACGGGTTGTAGATCATATTGAACAGGTCGGTACAGTTCAGGTTACAACTGGTGTTGTTGGGCGACTCATATTTGGTGTGCAGATAGGCCACTGCGATATCGATCTCCGTGTTCTTGTCGACGGAAATCCCTGCTCCCAGCCCCCACAGGATGTCATCCGACATCGGCGCCATGACATCAGCGGCGTTGGGAGGAATCGAGCTCTGGCGGAATTCAGCACCGCCGCGCAAACGGAAGCGTGACGTCAGATCGTACTGCAGCCCGATACCGGTCGCCCAAGTGTTTTCGTAACCGCGTGGAATGATCAACTGGAACGCATCGGGGTGGCCAAACAGGCGCGCCATCTGGGTCGCCGCCACTTGCTGATCCAGCTCGAACTTGAAGCTATCCCAAGAAGCCCAGTTGGTCCAATGCACATCGGAATTGACCTGCAGTTTGCCGAATTTCAGCCGGGTGCCAAGATGGACGTTCTTGGGATAGGTCAGGGTCAATGACAAATTGCCCTTCTCTTCCGGAGGCACCGTGCTCGGCATGGCCAAAGACGCCAGAATGATCGGGCCGAGAGCAGAATTGCTTACACCTTTGAAGAACTCCTGCAGGTTCTCGTCATACTTGATGTGGAACTGCCCCTGCAGACGCATCTTTGACTCAGTTGCGTACTTGGCACCCAGAGCAAACCAATCCGTCGGCTCCCACAACATACCTACCGTGACGGTCGGATCAGCGGTCGTCGTTGCTTTGAGCTCCATGTTCAGCATTTTGGTAAACGGATTCATCCGGCCCTTGTTACACAGGCCGAACAATACGGCATCAATCGGGTTACCCCCGTCCGGGCACAACGCCTCCTGCAACTTGCCGGTCATCGCAATCAGCGTATTCGGCGCACGAAAATCGGTATTTGCGTACAAGGCGAAGTGTGAGAGCGAGGCTGTCACCCCCAACGACAAGGTATCGTTGACCTTGTACCCCATCGACGGGGCCAGGTAGGTAAAGCGCTGCATGACCGTCTTTCGGCCATTGTACCGGGTCGGGTTATCATCGCCTTCCGAGCGATCATAGACCACCATCATGGTCGGAAACAGCGCGGTCGCAAAGGTGAATCGCGACTCCGGATCGTTGTACGCCCAACCGTTGGCCGGCGCGACCAGCACCGGGATCTTCGCGCCAGTCGGACCATGACCGGGAACGTACAGCGAATGGTTATTGCTGGCACCACGCTGCCCGATTACCGGATCTTCCTTGAAACCGAAAACACCCTCGTAATCAGCCGGCTTGTTGAATTCGGCGTACATGCTCAGCTTGGCCACAGTGATGTGGGTATCGCCCAGCTTGCCCCGGACGCGGGTGAGTCCGGCGGGGTTGAAATGTACGGCCTCGGTGCCAACGGTATCCGCGACAATCGCATTCCCCATGGACATGGCCCGTGGGCTGATCGCCAGGTTTTCCCCCAGCGTCGCCCATGCTGTCGTACTGCCGGCACACAGCGCCAGCGCTACCGCCCGGCGTAGTGTCAAACCAGTGTTTTTCACGTCAACTCCCAACATTGGTCAGATTCCGTACATCAGAAGTTGATCGGCATCGAAGCGCCCATCGAGAAGTCCGGTGACTCACGGGTCAGGCCGATACCGGTATTGAGGTTGAGCGTGAACTTGGGATCCAATCTCCAGCCAACGCCGATGTTCAATGAACCCGAGGTACTCGGATCCAGCACTGTCGAAACCTCATTATTGAAGTGCAGCACAGTGGACTTGGAGTAGGACATAGACGTGGACAGGTTGAGTGACACATCATATGACAGCGCGTACCCCATCCCCATACCGAACGACCAGTTATCCCCCGGCTCGACCGCCTGAATCCGACGTCCTTCATTACCACGCAGTTGGTTAAGGCCGGTTTTTTCGAAGCTGGTACCCCATGTAAGCGAGCTGTACAGCACGATCGGATCGACAACCTTGGAAATATTGCCACCCAAGCTCAAGCCAAATGTCCCCGATCCGGTGGACAATTCTGTTGCGGCATTCACATCATACGGGCTGACTCCCGTCGGCAAACGCAAGGATCCATTGAAAGTCAGCGAAGGCAAGGTTCGGCTGACCGAGAATGGCTGCCAACGCAGATTGGCAGAAATATCTCCCATGCCGGTGACCCAGCGCTTCCGGTTCGCCCCCTGGACATCGATCTTGTGCACCATCGGCACTGATGCACCAACGGTGACATTATTCAGCAAGCCATAATCCATGATCAGCGTATTGGTAAAGGCATGTGTCGCAGCCTTGTTTACCGAAAAACGTGAAAGCACAGCCTCACCCGATGCATTTTGTGCCGTAGCCACATCCAGTGACTCGTTACCGAAGAAGGTGTAGTTGAAATCATAGTTGAAGTCGAAATTGCCCTTCTTCAGCAGACTGTAGTTGCGCTCGGAAGACTCCAGCACACTTTCCAGCAACTTCTTGTTGTCGGCATCCGATTCACTCTTGGCCAGCGCCTGGCGGGCTGTTGCCTCGGACGCTACGGCTGGTTTGGTGTCATTCGATGGCGCAGTGGCAACCGCCACCGGCTTGGTGTCTTTAGACTGCGTAGCAGTGCCTGCCGCCGGCTTGCTACCGGCAGGTAGGGCCGCAGCAACAGGCGCGGCTACTGGTGGTTTACTCTCCGCCACCTTGGGCTCGGCCGGCTTCGCCACTGCGGGCGCAACATCTGCAGCCTTGAGCGGAGCCGGCTTGGCCTCGACCACAGGAGATGCGCTCACCGCAGCCGGCTTGGCTGCCTCCGGAGAAGGAACCGCCTTTACAGCGGCTACAGGTTCGGCTGTTGCAGCAACCACCTTGCCTGATCCGATTTCAACATTTGTGTTGACGCCCAATGGGCTCCGTAAGGCTCCTGCCGGAGCCGTCTCTGCCTGCGCCAGGGAAACGGCACCGCCCATCAGTGCCACGCCAATCGCCAAGGAATGTCTTCTCACAGCCGCCTCTATTTATTCTTAACGTCGATAATTGAAAATTCCGCCTGCAGCAGCATCGACCTGATTCTGCAGCGTCTCATTCCAGTAAGGTGTTTTCGCCCAAACCGTCTGCCGAATCCTGTCGGCATCCATGATGCGTAAGTCATCATCGGATAACGCCAGCTTATTGACCGGCTCGGTATTGTCTTTTGGATAGACCAGGAACAGCACGTTACCATCCCACAGCTTGGCGAAGTGCTCGGCCGTAAAGCTGATCTTGCCCATCGAAGGGTCGGCAATATACACATGACCATCACGCAACTCGCGGAACACCACAAAGTGCTTGAACCCTGCGTACTGGATCGTTACCAGCCCAGGCTGCCGCAAATCAGCCAGATCCTGCAATTCAGCCTTGAAGCCAGCTCCTTTATAGCCCAGCGTGCCCACGTAGCGTTTCATGTCCAGCAAAGAGAAGCCGCGCCGCTGAACGATCTTGTCTTTTTCACCGTGCTTGAGCATGCCTTCCATGACTTCGTTTTCCTGCAGGTTTTCACCCAGGAAATAATTCATCACTGTCGTCAATGCCGCCGAACCACAACTGTAGTCATAGGCCTGATGGATCATGTCAGCGCTTTTGATCTCACTCAGCGGGCGAATGGCAAGCTGCTCGTGCTGACGAGTCGAGTGATTGCTTGCCACAAGGTAGGAGCCCTCAGGCAGATCGCGCTGCGTCTCGGCCAAGCCGATATTGGCCATGGCCATCACAGCCAATACCATAGTGAGAAACATGAATGCCCCGCCCCCATCGAATATTTGTTATGCATAAACATGCACTTTGCGACCATACTACCGAATTTCCTGCGATTATCAATAGTCATTCGACATATTTTTATCGCTGTTAAGCTGGTTTGATAAACCCATATTCAAAACGTTCCTTTCGAAGGAAGAAATTCATTCTGAATATCGTCACCAGCATCCAGCCAATGGAACTCGCAATGATCCGGCAGGCCCACAGACCGCTCGCTGCATGATAGACAATCCATTGCCCGCTTCCAAAAAAAACGCCACGCAGTGCGTGGCGTTTTTGCTGAACCGGCTAAGCCTGTTTGTCA
>CAZBWH010000097.1:0-9863 GCA_964495595.1 uncultured Burkholderiales bacterium
ACAAACCCTTCTGAAACTGGATGGGATTGATCGACATCGCCACTCCTGATTACTGTTGTCTTCGCGGAAATTTAGCTCAAAATCGGTTTGCTGGCTGAGGTAGGAACATAATCAGGAGAATTCTTACACCCTCAAACTGCAGGGCGGGATTGACTGATTGGCTACCTGCACCAACACTTCGCTGTCACTGTGCCCCATCATTCATCTCCTTCAGCAAATAAAAGTTGCCATTGGCAACCATGAAAGCAGATTAATGCCGGCATGGGCCGGCAGTCAACCTGCAGATCGATTTGGAATTTTGCGGAACAGGTATGCTTTTGCGGAACAAATGAAACGGGCCTTACACCGCTGTAAGGCCCGTCTGTATTGGTGCCGGCTATCGGATTCGAACTGATGACCCCCTGATTACAAGTCAGGTGCTCTACCAACTGAGCTAAGCCGGCGAAAAACGGAGTAATGTATCTCTTGGTCGGGGCGGCGGGATTCGAACTCGCGACCCCTTGCACCCCATGCAAGTGCGCTACCAGGCTGCGCTACGCCCCGAAGAGAGGAGCGCATTTTACCAATATTCTGGCGTTTCGCAAGCACCTTGTTGCACAATTTTCTGCAGGAGCAGTACTACGCACGCAAGCCGTCGAGTATGTCCTGCAGTTGACTCCGGAGTGAACCCTGGGCGTTATTCGCGCAAGGCGATTCGTCCGCATCGACCGCTGCGCCCTTCCCCAAGTCCGGCGCCTCAGATTCCAAGCGATGGCGTGCACCCGTAATGGTGAACCCTTCGTCGTAAAGCAATGCACGAATCTTGCGGATCAACAGCACTTCATGATGCTGATAATAGCGTCGATTACCCCGGCGCTTGACGGGCCTCAGCTGAGTGAATTCCTGCTCCCAATACCGCAATACGTGAGGCTTCACCCCGCACAGCTCGCTGACCTCCCCAATGGTGAAGTAGCGCTTGGCGGGGATTGCGGGCAACTCAGTTATCTGACTGCTTGTCTGCATAGTGTTCATCTACCATGCCTTTCAGTTTCTGGCTGGCGTGGAATGTCACCACGCGACGGGCGCAAATCGGAATTTCCTCGCCGGTTTTCGGATTGCGCCCCGGGCGCTGCGGCTTGTCGCGCAGCTGGAAATTACCGAATCCAGATAATTTGACCGTATCTCCGGCCTCCAAGGAGGTACGAATTTCTTCGAAGAAGGATTCGACCATATCTTTTGCTTCGCGCTTGTTAAGCCCTACTTTTTCGAACAGCAGATCTGCCAGTTCGGCTTTCGTCAAAGTCATTGTTACTCCCTAGATTCTTAATTTTGCACCGTGGCGCTGATCCAGCACGGCCACCAAGTGCGACACAGCAGCCTCGACTTCTTCATCGGTCAGGGTCTTCTGCATGTCCTGCAACTCAATCCTGAATGCAAGGCTCTTCTTGCCTTCATCGACGCCTTTGCCTCGGTACACGTCAAAAACCGCTATCTCGCTGATTATACTTGGTTTTTCATGCACGAGCGAGTCCAGCAGCATTTGCACTGGTATAGACTCGTCGACCACCACGGCAATATCGCGGCGCACCGGCTGGAATTTCGACTGCGTTGCTGCTTGCAACAACGGACGATTGAGCACGGCAGCCAGGTCCAGTTCTGCCATGATCGGCGCGCCGGGCAAACCATATTGTTGCAGCAGGCGCGGATGCAGTTCCCCCATGACGCCAATCTGGCGGCCGTCCAGTGTGATCGCCGCGCTGCGGCCGGGATGCATGGCAGGATGTTCGACGCGGGCGAAATGCAATGAACGCCCAACAAACAAAGCCTCGACATCGGCCTTGAGATCGAAGAAATCGATTCTGCGCGATGCCTGACCCCATTGTTCCGGGGCAACATCGCCGTATGCCAGCAAGGCTATCTGCTCAGGCTGTTCGAAACCAGCCGTCGCACGCTTGAAAACCCGACCGATTTCGAACAGCCGTACACGCTCGTGCCGGCGATTCAGATTATGCTGCAGATTTGCCAGCAGGCCGCCAAGCAACGACGAGCGCATCACCGACATCTGGCTGGCAATCGGGTTTTGCAGGCGAATTGGATCGGCATTGCCGGCGATGTCTCGTTCCCACGACTGGTCCACAAACGCATAATTGATCACCTGCTGAAAATCGCGTGCCAGCAGTTGCTGCATCAGCAACGGTAGCGATTGCCGGGTACCCGGAAGCGGCAGGATAGTCGTTCTGGCGGCTGGCGCCCGCACCGGCACATTATCGTAACCGTACAGGCGGGCAATCTCTTCGATCAAATCTGCTTCGATCTCAATATCGAAACGATATGACGGCGGCTGCACATGAATGGCATCGACGTCGACGGTGCAAGCCATGCCCAGGCTGCGCAACATGCCCAACACCGTCGCCTGTGGAATTTCAACGCCAATGACCCGCTGAACCCGGCTGCAACGCAATGTCACCGCTGGCCGTTCCGGCAGTGTTGCCACCGCTTCGCAAACAGGACCTGGCTGACCACCACAAATTTCCAGCACAAGGCTGGTTGCCCGCTCGAGCGCTTCACGAGTAGCAGCAAAGTCGACCCCGCGTTCAAATCGATACGAGGAATCGGAACCGAACCCCAAACGGCGCGATTTGCCGGCAATCACCGACGGCGTGAAAAACGCACTTTCAAGCAGCAGGTCACGGGTTGTCTCTCCTACTGCGCTGACGAGCCCCCCCATGACACCGGCGAGCGCCAGCGGGCCATCGCTATCGGAGATAATCAGCATATCGTCCTGCAGCTCGACGTTTTTTTCGTTCAGCAGCGTCAATTGCTCACCCTGGCGGGCAAAACGCACCTCCACCCCGCCTTTGACCCTCGCCAGATCGAAGGCATGCATCGGCTGCCCCAGTTCCAGCAAAACGTAATTGGTAATATCCACCAGTGCAGAAATGCTGCGAATGCCGCTGCGCTCAAGCCGGCGCACCATCCATTCCGGGGTTGTCGCGGCGTAATTCACATTGCGTACGATGCGACCGCAATAACGTGGGCACGCCTCCGGTGCCTGCAGCGAGATGGCAACCCGATCGTCGATTGTCGGAGCAACCGCGTCGACCACCGGCAATTGCAATGAGCAACCTGTAAGCGCTGCGACTTCACGCGCCAAGCCCTTAAGCGACAGGCAATCGGCACGGTTCGGCGTCAATTTCAGAGTCAGCAACTGATCGTCGAGCTGCAGATAATCGCGCAATGCGGCACCCACCGGCGCATCGGCCGGCAATACCAGCAAACCGCCCGACTCTTCCGCCAGCCCCAGCTCTTTGGCCGAACACAACATGCCGGAAGATTCAACGCCGCGCACCTTGGCCTGACGAATCTTGAAATCGCACGGCAACTCGGCACCAACTACCGCACAAGGCACCTTCAGGCCTGCCGCAACATTCGGCGCACCACAGACGATCTGCAGCGGTTCGGCTGCGCCGATACTGACCTGGCAGACATTGAGGCGATCAGCGTTTTCATGGCGCTGGACCGTCAGCACTTCGGCAACCACCACCGACGTAAACGCCGGCGCAGCCGGCTCCATTTCTTCAACTTCCAGCCCGGCCATGGTCAACAAATGCGCCAGTTGCCCGCTGTCGAGCGACGGATTAACCAGGCTACGCAGCCACTGTTCGGAAAACTTCATGTTCTGATCCTGTTTCGCGGCAAGGAATTAACGGAATTGGCCCAAAAATGCCAAATCGTTCTCGAAAAACTGGCGCAAATCGTTGACGCCGTAATACAACATCGCGAAACGATCCAAGCCGATGCCAAAAGCAAAGCCGGTGTATTGCTCGCTATCGATGCCGACATTTTTCAGCACATTGGGATGAACCATGCCGCAGCCGCCCACCTCCAGCCAGCCACGGGTACCGAGCACATCGATCTCTGCCGACGGCTCGGTAAACGGGAAGAACGAAGGACGGAAACGTACCTGCAGATCGTCACGCTCGAAAAAGCGCCGCAGGAAATCGACGATCACCGCTTTCAGATCGGCAAAACTCACGCCCTCATCCACCCACAAACCTTCCATCTGGTGGAACATCGGCGAATGCGTAGCATCGGAATCGACACGATAGACACGCCCCGGCGCAATGATCTTGATCGGTGCGGGATTGTTGAGCATGTAACGAATCTGGATCGGCGAAGTGTGGGTACGCAATACGTCGCCATTCTCGACATAGAAGGTATCCTGCATCGCCCGCGCCGGGTGATCCTTGGGAATATTCAACGCCTCGAAATTGTGGAAATCGGTTTCGATTTCCGGGCCATCGGCCACGGCAAAGCCCAGCGAGCGGAACAAGCCTTCGATACGTTGTTGCGTCAGCGTTACCGGATGCAAGCCTGCAGCGGAGATGCCGCGCCCCGGCAAAGTTACATCCAGCGCTTCTGCCGCCAGCTGCCTGACCAGCAACGCAGCGGCCAGTTGCTCGCGTTTGTCGTTCAATGCGCTCTCGAACTGCTGCTTGGCCTGATTGATGACAGCTCCGGCAGCCCGCTTTTCCTCCGCCGGCAATTTGCCAAGCTGTTTCAGTTGTTCAGTGATCTCGCCGCTTTTGCCGAGATACTTGGCTTTAATCTGCTCCAGCTCGACCTGATCCGTCACGTTTTGCAGCGCGGCGAGGCCTCGCTCGAGAATGGCATTTACTTCATGCATGGTATGGCCCGATACTTGGGTGATGACCGCGGCACAAGCGTTTGAATCAAAATCAAAAAGCCGCGGGAAATTGAATTCTGCCGAATAATCCGGACAAAAAAAAGGAGGCTTGAGGCCTCCTTTTTTCCTTACAACAGCTTAAGCAGCGAGGCCAGCTTTAGCTTGCTCAACGATCTGAGCAAAGGCGGGCTTGTCAAACACTGCCAGATCAGCCAGAACCTTGCGATCGATTTCGATCGCCGCCTTTTTCAGGCCGTTCATGAATACGCTGTAAGTCAGACCACATTCACGTGCAGCAGCATTGATACGCACAATCCACAGCGAACGGAATTGACGCTTACGCTGACGACGGTCACGGTAGGCATATTGACCCGCCTTCATTACCGCCTGTTTGGCGATACGATAGACATTCTTGCGACGACCGCGGTAACCCTTGGCGAGAGCGAGAACTTTCTTGTGGCGCGCGCGCGCCGTTACACCGCGTTTAACTCGTGGCATGTTTTACTCCTTTAAGCGTAAGGCAACATTGCGCGAACGGATGCTTCGTTCGTGCTGTGAACCATGGCAGTACCACGAAGTTGACGTTTATTCTTCGTAGTTTTCTTGGTCAGAATGTGACGCTTGAACGCCATGCTACGCTTAAAGCCGCCACCGCCAAGCGCTTTCAAACGCTTAGCTGCGCCGCTTTTGGTCTTCATCTTCGGCATAATGCTCTCCTTATCAACGGCAGGAGGTGGCCGGGAACCCGACACTTGAAACCCCACTACCCCACTTTCCAGCCACCGCTTTCGCGTCGGCCCGAAATCATTTTTTCTTCGGTGCAATCACCATGATCATCTGGCGGCCTTCCATCTTCGGGAACTGCTCAACCGTCCCGACTTCAGCCAGATCGGCTTCTACGCGTTTCAGCAACGCAACGCCGAATTCCTGATGCGCCAGTTCACGGCCACGAAAACGCAACGTGATCTTGGCCTTGTCACCTTCCTGCAAGAATCGCAGCAGACTACGCAGCTTGACCTGGTAGTCGCCCTCGTCAGTTCCGGGGCGGAATTTGATTTCCTTAACCTGGATCTGCTTTTGCTTAAGCTTGGCTTCGTGACGTTTTTTGCTTTCGTGATACTTGAACTTGCCGTAATCCATGATACGGCAAACCGGCGGAACCGCCTGCGGAGCAATCTCGACCAGATCAACCTCAGCGTCCTCAGCCATTTCGAGCGCTTTGTTCAGCGCCACGATTCCAAGTTGTTCACCTTCTTGTCCTACCAAACGAACCTCTGGCACCGTGATTTCGCCATTGATCCGTGGTTCGCGCTCCTGAGCTATAGCAGTCTCTCCAAGTAAAAAAATTAAAAACCGTGCTCACCTCAGCTTGGCAGTTCGGTTTTCAGACGCTCGATCAGCGCCCCAACCGTTAACTGCCCAAGGTCTTCACCTTGTCGGGTTCGCACGGCAACCAGTCCCGCAGCCTTCTCCTTGTCGCCGACAATCAGCTGATAAGGCAGACGCTGCATACTATGCTCGCGGATTTTATAGGTTATTTTCTCGTTTCTCAAGTCTACCGCGACACGGAATCCTGCCCGGCGCAGCTGATTGGCAGCGTCGACCACATAATCGGTCTGGCTGTCGGTAATATTCATCACCACCAGCTGTGTCGGTGCCAGCCATAGCGGCAGGAATCCGGCGTGATGCTCGATCAGGATACCGATGAAACGCTCCAGCGAGCCAAGGATTGCGCGATGCAGCATCACCGGCACATGACGGGCATTGTCTTCGGCAGCAAACTCGGCGCCAAGACGCTGCGGCAGCACGAAATCGAGCTGCAATGTGCCACATTGCCATACGCGACCGATCGAATCTTTCAGCGAGAACTCGATCTTCGGACCGTAGAATGCGCCTTCGCCGGGCTGCAACTCATACTCCAACCCCTTGGACTGCAACGACGCTGCCAGCGCCGCCTCAGCCTTGTCCCAAACGTCGTCCGATCCTGCACGTTTTGCCGGCCGGGTGGAGAGTTTGACCAAAACCTCGTCGAAACCGAAATGCCGATAAACCTGTTGCAGCAAATCAATGAACTGGGATGCCTCGTCCTGCACCTGAGCCTCGGTACAGAAAATATGCGCGTCATCCTGGGTAAAACCACGCACCCGCATAATACCGTGCAGCGAACCGGACGGCTCATTACGATGACAGGAGCCGAATTCGGACAAACGCAACGGCAGGTCGCGATAACTCTTCAACCCTTGGTTGAAAATCTGTACATGACCCGGGCAATTCATCGGCTTGACGGCAAAATCACGCTTTTCCGATTCGGTCGTGAACATGTTGTCGCGGTAGTTTTCCCAGTGACCCGATTTCTCCCACAACACGCGATCCATCACCGTCGGCGTACGCACCTCCTGGTAGCCATTATCATTGAGGATACGACGCATGTATTGCTCAACCTGCTGCCAGATGGTCCAGCCTTTCGGGTGCCAGAACACCATCCCCGGCGCTTCGTCCTGCATATGGAACAGGTCGAGCTGTTTGCCGATCTTGCGATGATCGCGTTTTTCCGCCTCTTCCAGCTGGTGCAAATAGGCGTCCAGGTCTTCTTTCTTTGCCCAGGCAGTGCCATAAATCCGCTGCAGCATTTCATTGCGCGAATCGCCGCGCCAGTAGGCGCCAGCAACCTTCATCAGCTTGAAAACCTTGAGTTTGCCGGTGGACGGCACATGTGGGCCACGGCAAAGGTCGACGAAATCGCCCTCGCGATACAGCGATACGGTTTCACCTTCCGGAATCACCGCAATCAATTCGGCCTTGTATTTCTCGCCAATGCTTTCGAAGAATTTGACGGCTTCGGTACGATCCCACTCTTCGCGACTGACCGGCACACCCTTCCTAGCCAACTCGGCCATACGTTTCTCGATTGCAGCCAGATCGTCAGGCGTAAAAGCGCGCTTGTAGGAAAAATCGTAGTAAAAGCCATTTTCTATCACGGGACCGATGGTGACTTGGGCATCCGGGAACAATTCCTTCACTGCATAGGCCAACAGGTGGGCAGTAGAGTGACGAATGATTTCCAGCCCATCAGCATCGCGATCGGTAATGATTGCCAGCGACGTATCGTTGGCAATCACATGCGAGGTATCAACCAGCTTGCCATCGACCTTACCCGCCAACGCTGCCCTTGCCAGGCCAGCACCAATACTGGCAGCAACCTGGGCGACCGATACCGCCTGATCGAATACACGCTCCGACCCATCTGGCAATCGAATAACCGGCACGACTTTTCCTTTCAAAACCCAAGGCTGGAAATAATAAAAGCCAGAAAACCGGGTTTTCTGACTTTTTGAATTTTGGTAGGCGAAATTGGATTCGAACCAACGACCCCCACCATGTCAAGGTGGTGCTCTAACCAACTGAGCTATTCGCCTAACGAAGAGCTAATTATAGCGGAAGGCTATCGCCTTTGCAAACATCATAAGCCTGGTTTGCGCCACAGATACCTATAAACAAACCCCGGAAACGCAAAAACAATAAACATGCAAACAACCGTGGCATAGAACTGCCAGCGCTGATCGTGCAACGGGGCGCTGCGGGTTTCAAGAAACCAGGCCGCCGCGCCCGCCAATATCAACGCCAGCCCCCACTCAAGCAGGCGTACGGCGAAATCCGCTACACCTGCTTCCGCCCTGAACAAGGTCGGGCGTACGACGAAAGGCAGATTCGCCAGCAGCAGGGCCACAAGCAACAACAAGGCGATCTGCATCAGGCGAGGTGCAAACTCTGGCGCACCGCGTCAACACACAGATTCATCAGCGACTGCGGAAGAATGCCCAGTGCCAGAATGGCCAAGCCATTTACGGTCAGCAGAATCCGCGACTCGGAGGCCCCCTGAAGTGCCAAGCCACTAACCGGTTCGTCAAAATACATCAGCTTGATAATACGCAGGTAGTAAAAGGCCCCAACCAGCGAGAACATCACACTGACCACCGCCAGCCAGATCTGCCCGATATCGATAACAGCCTGGATGACCGACAATTTGGCGAGGAAGCCGACCGTGCCAGGAATACCCGCCATCGAGGCCATCAGCAACAGCATGATGAACGCTTTCCACGGGCTACGCTGATTCAGCCCCTTGAACGTGTCAAAATCATCTGCCTCCCCTTTGTCTCCAGCCAGTAACATGAGGAGGCCGAACGAACCGGCCGTCATGATCACGTAGGCAATCACATAGAACATTGACGAAGCAAAGCCGTTGGCATTGACGGCGATGATTCCCAGCAGCATGAAACCCATGTGCGAGATCGCCGAGTACGCCAGCATGCGCTTGACGTTGGTTTGCGCTATTGCAGTCAGGTTTCCCAGAGCCATCGACAAAACGGCCAGGATGACAAGCATCTGCTGCCATTCAACCGCGAGGCCGGCCAGCGCGACCGCCAGCATGCGAATCACGAAAGCAAATGCCGCCAGCTTCGGCGCAGAACCGATAAACAGGGTAACGGCAGTCGGCGAGCCTTCATAAACATCAGGAACCCACATGTGGAACGGCACCGCCCCAAGCTTGAACGCCAGGCCGGCAACCACGAACACGACACCAATGGCATTCAAGGTCGGATTGGCATTGCCGCTGGCGATTTTCTGTGCCACCACAGCAATATCCAGACTACCGGTCGCGCCATACAACATCGACATGCCGAACAGCAACATCCCCGATGCCAGCGCACCCAACACGAAATATTTCAACGCGGCTTCGGTCGCTCGAGCGGAATCCCGCTGCAGCGCAACCATGGCGTAAATAGACAGCGACATCAGTTCCAGACCGAGATACAAGGTCATGAAATGGCTGGCGGAGATCATCACCATCATGCCAAGTACAGCAAACAGTGCCAGCGAATAGAATTCGACATTGAACATTCCCCGCGCCTTGATGTAATCGCGCGAGTAAGCCAAAGTCAAGGCGGCCGAAGCGTAGGTCGCCAACTTCAATACATGACCAAGTGGGTCACTGACAAACATATTGTTGAACAGGTAGACCACCTCGGCGCCGGCTTGCAGTTGCTGCAGCGACAACAATGCCGAGCCCCCCAAGGCGAGCACGCTGAACCAGTGAATCAAGCCACGCTGCTCGTCTGCCAGAACAAGATCCAGCATCAGGATCGCCACCACGGAAACCAGCAGAAACATCTCTGGTAAGGCAGGTGCCAGGTTAGTA
>CAZBWH010000098.1:0-9499 GCA_964495595.1 uncultured Burkholderiales bacterium
GAGCAGCCGCAGATCGATATGCAGCTGCACAACGGGGCGACGAAAATTGATGATGGGTATTTCGAGGCCAGCATCACCATTACGGTGACTGCCAAGCTGGGTGAGAAGACGATGTTCCTGGCTGAGGCGACTCAGGCGGGGATTTTCCAGATTCGCAATGTGGCAGAAGAGGACATGGA
The DNA here is from genome assembly GCA_964495595.1 of uncultured Burkholderiales bacterium. Lineage (GTDB taxonomy): Bacteria > Pseudomonadota > Gammaproteobacteria > Burkholderiales > SCOH01 > CALMFQ01. Next base: position 180 of record CAZBWH010000098.1, read on the forward strand.
TCCGGTGCTGGGTATTGGCTGCCCGAACATCCTGTTCCCGTATGTGCGCGAGACCATTTCCGATCTGGTCAACCGTGCCGGTTTCCCGCCGGTGATCCTGTCGCCGATCAATTTCGAAGCGCTGTACGCCCAGCGGCAGGCTGCCGATGCAGGCCAGGCTCAGGCTCACTGATTATTGTCTCGCGGTATGGCTGGCCTCTGCACCCGGGTGGGCGCAGGGGCTGGAGTACCGGTCTGTCGCGGAGCAGGGGGCGGTGATGTATGCCGCGCCGATGCCGCAGTCGAAAAAATTATTCCTGTTCAGCCGGTTTACGCCGCTGGAAGTGGTGCTGATCCAGTCTCAATGGGCCAAGGTACGAGACATGACCGGCTCGATGGGGTGGTTGCCGCTCGGCCAATTGTCACCTCGCCGGATGGTGCAGGTGCTGGCGCGAGCCGAGGTGCGTTCGGCGGCCGATGAGGCGTCGGCGATCGTGTTTGCGGCGGAGCGAGATGTGGTGCTGGAATTGCTTGAGTCGCCACGGGGGCCGTGGGCCAGGGTTCGGCATCGTGATGGGAGGCAGGGGTTTATCGCGATCAGTCGCATTTGGGGTGTGTGATGAAAATTGCCGTGTTAGGCGCTGGCGCCTGGGGAACTGCGCTGGCAATCTGTTTTGGACGAGAGCACGAGGTGCTGCTGTGGGGGCGTAACCCGCGGCAGATGGAGTTGCTGACTGCCGAGCGAATGAATCGTCAATATCTGGATGGCTTTGCTTTTCCGGACGGCTTGACGGTTGAAGAGGATCTGGCCCGCGCTGTGGAGGGGGCGGATCTGATTCTGGTGGTAACGGCCAGCGCCGGCCTGCGTACGACCTTGCGCAAGGTGGTCGATGCCGGCTGTGCGGATACGCCGATGTTGTGGGCGTGCAAGGGATTTGAGGCTAAGACGGCGCTGTTGCCGCACAAGGTGGTGACTGAAGTCTATCCGGTACCGACGCCGACCGGAGTGTTGTCGGGGCCGAGTTTTGCCAAAGAGGTGGCGGCGGGCTTGCCAGCGGCGCTGACGCTGGCGTCGTTCGATGCCTCGTTTGCGCGGGAGACAGCCGCTTTGCTGCAAAACAGCCGCTTGCGGGTGTATTCGAGCGAGGATGTGATTGCGGTTGAGGTGGGCGGTGCGGTGAAGAACGTGATGGCGATCGCGGCCGGTATTTCAGACGGGCTGAAGCTGGGCAACAATGCCAGGGCAGCGCTGATTACCCGTGGCCTGGCAGAGATCACGCGGCTAGGGGTCAAGCTGGGCGGCCGGATCGAGACGTTTATGGGGCTGACCGGCATGGGCGATCTGATCCTGACCTGTACCGGTGATCTGTCGCGCAACCGCCGGGTAGGGCTGGCGTTGGCTCAGGGCAAGACGCTGGAGACGATCCTGCATGAATTGGGTCATGTGGCCGAGGGGGTGGCCAGTGCCCGCGAGATTCAACGTCTGGCGCAGGAGCATGAGGTGGAGATGCCGATTACCGATGGCGTGTGTCGTGCGTTGTTCGAGAATGCGCCGGTGCAGGAGGTGATCGAGGGTTTGATGGTGCGGCAATCGAAGCCGGAGTATCGACCGTCGTAAATTGATGGCTGGGCTCCAGAAAACGGACTGCGGAACCAGTTCGTTTTTTGTTGCCCTGCAGGCCGCGCCCACACTGGCTTGCAGGCCGGCCAGGGAGGCAATGCCTAGCCTGCCGCGCCGGCAAAATCGTGCTGGCGCCAGGCTTCGTAGACGACGATGGCGACGGCGTTGGACAGGTTCAGGCTGCGGTTGTCGGGCTGCATCGGCAGCTTGATCCGCTGTCCGGGCGGAAACTGGTCGCGCACGTCTTGCGGCAGGCCGGCGGTTTCACGGCCAAAGACGAACACATCTCCAGGCTGGTACTGAATACGGTCGTAGCGGGTCGAGCCCCGGGTGGTGGCAGCGAACAGGCGTCGGCCGGCGAGCTGGGTGCGGCAGGCGTGCCAGTCTTCATGCACGATCAGGCGGGCATATTCGTGGTAATCCAGCCCAGCGCGGCGCAACTTGGCGTCGTCGAGCGGAAAGCCCAGCGGCCTGACCAGATGCAGTTCGCAGCCGCTATTGGCCGTCAGGCGGATGATGTTGCCGGTGTTCGGGGGGATTTCCGGCTGGTAGAGGACGATGCTGAACATGGCGCGATTGTAACAAATCGCGGCGCGTGCCGTGGCTGGCAGGCTGCTGGCCTATCCGCCGGCCCCTTGTGTACACTGCCGGGATGGACAAGACAACGTACGTTTCCACTTATCTGGGCAACCGGTTTTACCCGCTTCAGCCGCGCATCGACAAGGTGTCGATCGAGGATATCGCGCACGGTCTGGCGTTTCAGTGCCGGTTCAATGGCCAGACCTGTGATTTCTATTCGGTGGCACAACACAGTCTGATCGTGGCGGATCTGGTGCCAGAGTCGCACCGGCTGGCTGCGCTGCTGCACGATGCTGCTGAGGCGTACCTGGGTGACATGGTCAAGCCGCTGAAGGTGTTGATGCCCGAGTTTTCGGCGGTCGAAGACCAGGTGTCGGCGTTGATCGCCAAGACTTTCGGCGTGAGCTTTCGTGATTACGCGCCGATCAAGCGTGCCGACCTGATCGCGCTGGCGACTGAAAAGCGCGATCTGATGCCGTACTCGACTGAAGACTGGGATTATCTGCAGGGTATCGCTCCATTGTCCGAGCCGATCCGGCCGATGTCGCCGCGTGAAGCCAAGTCGGCGTTTCTGGACGCCTATTCCCGGCTGACCGGCAAGCAGATCAGTCAGGGGTTGGCGTTTCGCGCGGTGTGAGAATGCGGCAACGCCCGCGCCAGCACCCAGCATTCCACTTCAGCCGCCCCCGCCCGTTTGAGCGTGCGCGCCAGTTCGTTCAGGGTGGCTCCGGTCGTCATGACGTCGTCGACAATGGCGACTGTCCGACCCCGCAGGTCTGCTGACGCGCATGCAAATGCTCCCTTGATGTTGCGTTCGCGCTGTTGCCAGGGTAGCGCAGCCTGGTGGGCGCCGTGCTGTGTTCGCTGGATCGCGTCTGCCTGCAGGGCTTGCCGGTTGGCCCAGGGGCGCAACAGTTCCAGCGTCTGATTAAAGCCCCGCTCCCGTAGCCGGTTCGGGTGCAGCGGTACGGGCAGGATCAGCTCTACTCCTGCCGATCCGGCCGCCGTGTCGCGTAGCAGTTCGGCCAGCGGGCCGGCCAGCGCCAGCTGATGGCCGTATTTGTATTGCAGGATCAGGCGGTCGAGCGGAAAGGCGTAGGCCAGGCGGCAATGGCTGCGGTCAAAGGCGGGTGGCTTGCGCAGACATTGGCCGCAGCGCTGGCCACCGGGCGTGGGCAGCGCGCATTGTGGGCAGCGTGCGCAGTCCAGCCAGGGCAGGCCAGTGCGGCAGTCGCTGCACATGGCTGCGCTGCCCGATGGCGCCCCACAGAGCACGCACGATTGCGGCAGACAGAGTTGCTCAATTCTTGAGCGGATGTTTTTGTAAACGCCCAGTAAAGTTGACAAGTGGATTCGCGATCACGGAAGATGGTCAGCCTTCACTATTGCACATCCCGCCCAGCCATGAATCCGCATGTGATCGATCCGCCGCGTTCCTTGTCCCGCCAGCCGCATCCCTGTGCTCCGCGCTGGTCCCGCGAGCAGGTTGCCAGCCTGTTTGCGTTGCCGTTTCACGATTTACTGTTTCGTGCGCAGCAGGCACACCGCGAGCATTTCGATGCCGGCAAGGTGCAGCTATCGACCCTGCTGTCGGTAAAAACCGGCGGCTGTTCAGAAGATTGCGGCTATTGCTCGCAATCCGCCCGGCGCGAGACCGGGCTGGGCCGGCAGGATGTCCTGCCACTGGACGAAGTCGTCGAGGCGGCCCGCCAGGCGCAGGCCGGTGGCGCCTCACGCTTTTGCATGGGGGCGGCCTGGCGTGGCCCAAAGCAGCGCGATCTGGATCAGGTGCTGCCTATGATCCGGGCCGTGAAGGCGCTGGGGCTGGAAACCTGCGGCACGTTTGGCCTGCTCAAACCCGGCCAGGCCGGACAATTGAAGGCCGCCGGGCTCGATTACTACAACCATAATCTGGATACCTCACCCGACAAATACGACGACATCGTCGGCACACATGGTTTCGAGGATCGGCTGGACACCTTGCGCCAGGTGCGTGAAGCCGGGCTGAACCTTTGCACTGGCGGCATCGTCGGCATGGGCGAAACCCGTGACCAGCGTGCCGGGTTGATTGCCGAGCTGGCCAATCTGGACCCGCAGCCGGAATCGGTGCCCATCAACCATCTGGTGCCGGTGCCGGGCTCTCCACTGCAGGACTGCGAATCCATCGACTGGACCGAATTTGTCCGCACCATTGCCGTGGCCCGGATTACCCTGCCCCGGTCGTTTGTGCGTTTGTCGGCCGGACGGCAGCAAATGCCCGAGGCAATGCAGGCCTTGTGTTTCCTGGCCGGTGCCAATTCCATTTTCTATGGTGACAGGCTGTTGACCACCGGCAATCCCCAAATGGATCAGGACCGCGCCTTGCTGGCCAAGCTGGATCTGTCGCCCTTGTAATACCGTCTTGGCCATCGCGAAACTAACATCAATAGAGTCTGGGAGGTGCGCCATGCGGGGTCGAATGCATCGGGTAATCTCGCTGCTTGCCCTGCTGGCTGGCATGGCCGCAGCCGACGAAGACTGGCGCGCCTTGCACAACCATTCACGCCATGCGCGGCAGGATATCTTGCACGCCGATCGTCAGCCGCCACCGGTCAGGCCGGTTCCGGGCCGGCACCGGCTGGCTGACAGCGAACGGGCCGCGTTCCGGCTCTGGTGCCTCGAAAGCGATCGCTGTACCGGTGTGCGCCCGGCAGAAGATTTTTTCCATCTGCCACCGGGCTTGCGTAAGCAGCTCGACCGGGACAAGCCCCTGCCTGCCGGCTGGGAAAGCAGGCTGCGGCCGGGCCAGCGCATCGACCCGCGCATCCTGGCGCATTCGCAGCCGGTGCCGCCCGATGTGCTGCAGGCGTTGCCCAGTCAGCCGCGCAATACGTTTCTGATTACCATTGATGGCCGGCTGGTGAAAATCGCCAGGTCCAGCTCGATCATTCTTGATGTGTTCCAGCTTGAATTCTGAGCCCGATTTCACCGCCGCACTGGCGCAGATGCAGGCGCAATCCCGATACCGCCAGCGGCGCAGCCATACCAGCCCATGCGGAACGAGAATGGTGTTCGATGGTCAGCCCTGTCTGGCATTTGCCAGCAACGATTATCTGGGCCTGGCCAGCCACCCGCGCGTGATCTGTGCCGCGCAGGATGGCGCTGCACGATGGGGGGTCGGGGCCGGCTCGGCACATCTAGTAGCTGGCCATTGCCTGGCGCACGAGCAACTGGAACAGCGATTGGCCGCGTTTGTCGGCATGCCGGATGCCTTGCTGTTTTCCACCGGCTACATGGCCAATCTGGCTGTATTGACCGCACTGCTCGGGCGTGGCGACGCCGTATTTGCCGACAGGCTCAATCACGCATCACTCAACGATGGCTGTTTGCTGGCAAGGGCCACGCTCCGTCGCTATCCCCATCAAGACCTGCGACGGCTCGAATCCCTGCTGGCCGCCAGCCAGGCGCGGCGCAAGCTGATTGCCGTGGATGCCGTGTTCAGCATGGATGGCGATCTGGCTCCGGTGCCACAGCTGCTGGCGCTGGCCGAGCGCTACGATGCCTGGCTGTATCTGGATGATGCCCATGGGTTTGGCGTGTTGGGTCCGCAGGGGCAGGGAAGCCTGGCGCATTGGCGGCTGCAGTCGCCGCGATTGATCTATATGGCCACACTGGGCAAGGCTGCAGGCGTGGCCGGAGCCTGTGTCGCCGGCAGCGCCAGCCTGATCGACTGGCTGGTCAATGCCGCTCATACCTACCTCTATACCACTGCCCAGCCACCGCTGCTGGCCGAGGCGTTGCTGCAAAGCGTCGAGTTGATTGAAGCAGAGCCCTGGCGCCGCGAGCGGTTGGCCACGCTCATTGCCCAATTGCGTCAAGGCTGCGTTGGCCTGCCGTGGCGCCTGCTGCCTTCGTCCACACCGATCCAGCCCTTGATGGTGGGCTCAAGCGAGGCTGCGCTGGCTCTGGCCGACGGGCTGCGGCAAAAGAGGCTTTGGGTGCCCGCCATCCGGCCACCCACCGTTCCGGATGGCCAGGCAAGGCTGCGTATTTCATTGTCAGCCGCGCATACGACAGCGGATGTCGCCCAGCTGGCAGGTGCGTTGCACCAACTGGCTGCAGGCTGGTCAGACCTGCTGCAGCCAGGCGGCGCCAAATCATGAGCCTGCACGTCGAAGTCATGGGGCGTGGAGAAGACCTGGTGCTGCTGCATGGTTGGGCGATGCACGGTGGCATCTGGCGTGGCGTGGCCGAGCGGCTGGCCGAGCGGTTCTGTGTCCATCTGGTCGATTTGCCTGGGCACGGATTCAGCGCGTCGGTCGAGCCGTTCAGCCTGCAGGCCATTGCCGCGCGGGTCGCGGCCGAATTTCCGCATCCGGTGCATCTGTTGGGCTGGTCGCTGGGTGGCGCGGTGGCGATGCGCTGGGCACTGGATCAGCCTTACCGTGTGCGCAAACTGGTGCTGGTCGCCAGCTCGCCCTGTTTTCAGGAGCGCGACGACTGGCCGGTCGCAATGCGGCGCGATGTGCTGACCCGATTTGCCAGTGATTTGCGTCACGATTATCAGGCTACGCTGCGTCGCTTTGTCGCGTTGCAGGCTATCGGCGGCCAGGCTAGCAAGGACGTGATCCGCGAGCTGCAGGATAGCCTGTTCGACCGTGGCCAGCCGGACGAAGCCGTGCTGGGCAGCGGGCTGGCCATCCTGCGTGATGAAGACTTGCGCCACGAACTGCGACATCTGGATCAGCCCACCTTGCTGATTTATGGCGAGCGCGATGCCCTGACGCCGGCTGCCGCAGGCCGCTGGTTGTCCGATACGCTGCCGGACAGCGAGTTGCATCTGGTCTCCCAGGCCTCGCATGCCCCCTTCATTTCGCACGCCGCAGCGTTTGCCGAACGGGTGCTTGCATTTTTGAGCTGACTAACATGAATCCGAATCGAACCCTCATCCGGCGTGCCTTCGAGCGCGCCGCCGCCACCTACGATCAGGCAGCCGTGTTGCAGCGAGAAGTCAGCGACCGCATGGCCGGGCGGCTGGACATGATCAAAACGCAGCCCACCACGATCCTCGATGCCGGATCCGGAACCGGCTACGGTGCCCGCGCATTGCGGCAGCGTTACGAGGGGGCGCGGGTGATCGAACTCGATCTGGCATGGTCAATGCTGCAGCAGGCACGCGGCAGCGCCCGCTGGTGGCATAAATCGCTACCGTTCCTGCGCCCGGCGCGGCCGGAACAGCTCTGTGCCGATCTCGAGCGCTTGCCGTTGGCCAGCCAGAGCGTTGACATGGTCTGGTCCAACCTGACCCTCCAATGGCTGACCCCGCCTGATCAGGCGTTTGGCGAGCTGTTGCGCATCCTGCGCCCGCAAGGGCTGCTGATGTTTTCCACGCTGGGCCCGGATACCTTGAAAGAGCTGCGCCAGGCCTTTGCAGGACTTGATGGCTTCAATCATGTCAACCGCTTCATCGACATGCATGACATCGGTGATGCATTGCTGCGGGCCGGGTTTTCCGAGCCGGTGATGGACATGGAATACATCACGCTGACCTACGAATCAGTCAAAGCCGTTCTGCTCGACCTGAAAGCCATCGGCGCACAGCAATTGCAGGAAGGGCGTAATCCGGGTCTGATGGGCAGACAGCGCTGGCAAAAGGTGCTGGCCGGCTACGAGCGGTTGCGCCAGGAGGGGCGCTTGCCTGCGACGTATGAAATCGTCTACGGCCACGCCTGGAAGCCACAGCCCAAGCCAGCCTCCGCCTTGCCGGATGGCCGGCAGATCATTCAGTTCACCCCGCGCCAGTCATGATCGAGCTGCCTGGCTCCGGCTATTTCGTGACCGGCACCGACACCGGGGTTGGCAAAACCCACGCCAGTTGCTGGTTGCTGCAGCAATGGAGCCAGCAGGGCCGTCGGGCAGTGGGCATGAAGCCGGTTGCTGCGGGCGACGATGGTGATGCCAAGGCACTGTCCCGGGCTGGCGGCGTCCCGGTTCCGGCCAACTGGCTGTGCCCGTATCCGCTGCACGATCCGGTCTCGCCGCATGTTGCAGCGGCACGCGAAGGCATCGAGATCGACCTGCGGCACATCCAGTATGCCTATTCGCAGCTGGCCGCAATGGCGGAAGTGGTGCTGGTCGAAGGCGCAGGCGGCTGGCTGGTGCCCTTGTCGCCCGGTCTGGATATCGCCGGGCTGGCGCACTCGTTGCGGCTGCCGGTGATCCTGGTGGTAGGCATGCGGCTGGGGTGCCTGAACCATGCGCTGCTGACCGTTGCAGCAATCGCCGGCTCCGGGTGCACACTGGCCGGCTGGATTGCCAACCGGATCGACCCGCAGATGGCGGCCTACGCCGACAATCTGGCGACCTTGCGCGAACGGATCAATGCTCCGCTGCTGGCCGAGCTCCCCTGGCTGCAGCCGGCTGCAGGCCAGCTCCCGCTTTGTCGTTGACCGCTGCATCACTGCCGACGAATTTGCTTGACGCCGCCAGGCTTCCCGCGTAAAAAGCGTTCTGGTGTTTGGATTCAAGTGTTCTGCAGGACTGGTAATAGCCAATGCGGTCTTGAAGCAAAAACCGTGGTAGCGGTAATTGTTCCGGCTTTTTCAAAGTGATGCTGGGGCTTGCCGCGGGGGCGTCTGCCCGGTAAATTTTCAAAGTATGGAGACTCGCAATGGCGACTGGTACCGTTAAATGGTTCAACGATTCCAAAGGTTTTGGTTTTATCACTCCTGATGATGGTGGCGAAGATCTGTTCGCACACTTCTCGGCGATCAATATGGCCGGTTTCAAAACCCTGAAAGAAGGCCAGAAAGTATCGTTCGAAGTGACCCAAGGCCCGAAAGGCAAACAGGCTTCCAATATTCAGGCTGCCTGATTGTTGCTCGCCGCCCCCGCCGTCAGGCAGGGGTAGAAAAAAGCCCGATCAAATGATCGGGCTTTTTTACGCCTGGCGCCGGGCAAGGCGTTGCAATGCAGCCATGTCCCGCGAAAACCGTGCAATCTGCTTCGTAGCGGGGTTTCACCACGAAGGTGAACCGTCAGTTCGGCAAAAAAACAGTTTTCGGCCAATGGGTTGACCCTGCCAGCGAGCGATCGACTGCCGGATTCAGGATCATTCGTGCTGCCCCATTGCTTCGCCCATGCGGAGTGCTTTGCCGGGGTG
>CAZBWH010000099.1:0-9133 GCA_964495595.1 uncultured Burkholderiales bacterium
TGGTCCACACCAGGTCGTAGACGTTTTCCACGCCCTGCAGGTACATCGCCAGACGCTCCAGACCGTAGGTGATTTCGCCAGTGATCGGCTTGCAATCGATGCCGCCGACTTGCTGGAAGTAGGTGAACTGCGTCACTTCCATGCCGTTCAGCCAGACTTCCCAACCCAGGCCCCAAGCGCCAAGTGTCGGGTTTTCCCAGTCGTCTTCAACAAAACGGATATCGTTTTTCTTCAGATCGAAGCCCAGTGCTTCCAGCGAACCCAGATACAGCTCCAGGATGTTGGCCGGCGCCGGTTTCAGCACCACCTGATACTGGTAATAGTGCTGCATGCGGTTGGGGTTTTCGCCGTAGCGGCCGTCTTTCGGGCGGCGCGACGGTTGTACGTAAGCCGCTTTCCACGGCTCCGGGCCGAGCGCGCGCAGGAAGGTGGCGGTGTGGCTGGTGCCCGCGCCGACTTCCATATCGTAAGGTTGCAGCAGTGCACAGCCCTGTTGGTCCCAGTAGCGTTGCAGCGTGAGAATGATTTCCTGAAAAGTCAGCATGGCCGGTAGGGCTTCTAGAGTTGAATCAAAGACGGAGATTCTAACCGCTTTTGAATGCGGGCTCCAATTGGCGCTGCAGCCCGCACGGACTGTAGACCCGATCGGCCTGCAAGGCGCGCTGGTATTGGTTCACAGGCCGGGCTGCGAGCCAATGTGGATGCGGCTTGCAGGCTTGGCCTGCCACGGTTGGCTGTGGCAGGCATAAAAAAACGCCATCTGGAAAAATCCGATGGCGTCCAAGCTGTCAACAACGAGAAGAGCAGGCATCACACATGTAACGCTGCAACTGGTAAGTAAGACGGCGTTTGTCGCGATTAGTTCAATCGTTCCATTAAAAAACAGTCAGTATTTTGCAATGGGCTGTTTTAAATGGGGATTTGGCACGGATTTGTCCCGCACAGCCACCATGATCGGCTGCGCCCAGCTTTCGCCCGGCTGTTTCTTGCGCGTCACCAGCGTCAGTTCCGACGGCTCGAACACGTTGACGTTGTGCGTGGTCGGGCTGGTGATCAGGTATTGCGCCTGGGTGCTCTTGAGGAAGCTCGATACCTTGTCGATGTTGAACACGTCGAGGTGGGCGAACGGCTCGTCGATGAACACGAAACCGCCGGGGCGCGCCTCGTCCATCATCAGCCCGATCAGCAGGATCAGCGATTTCATCACCTGCTGGCCGCCGGAAGCCTCGCCGTCGTTCAGCCCCATCAGGCCCTTGCTGTCGAAGTTGAACTGCACCGTCAGCCCGGCCTGCGCCAGGATGGTGTCGTCGTTTTCCAGATGCGGCGCTTCGACATGTACTTCGATGCCGGCCAGCTCGCCCAGCGCGCGGATGTTCTTGCCGTAACGGCGCACCGTATTGCGCAGTACGCTGATATAGGCGCCGCGCGCTTCGTCGCACAGCTCCATCACCCGGTCGAATTCGCGTTGCCGCGCCGAGGTCTGGAACGCCATTTGTGTATGCTCTTCACGCAGCTTGTCGCGCAGGATCAGCACGTTTTCGTCGGTTTCCCAGTCTTCGCGTTCCAGCCGTTCGTCAAAACGCGCCATTTCCCGGCGCACCACGCCGACCGACTCGTATTCGGCTTTCAGCGCGCGCAGCTCGGCGCGGTTCTGCCACAATGCAGGCGGCAGTGCACTGCGGCGGGCGCGCAATGCTTCCAGACGTTCGATCTGCTCACGGCGATAGCTGTCGTTGCCGGCCTTGATGCGCAGGCTGTCGGTCTGCTGCTGCTGGATCTTGTAGTTCAGTTCGGTGGCGCGGGCATCGAGGCGCGATTTGGCTTCCTGCGCAGCATCGAACGCCTGGTTGGACGCAATCACCTCATCCGAGGCTTTCAGCGCATTGGCTTTCAGCTGCTCCAGCTGCTCACCAGCCAGGCGGAATTCATCGGCGCGCGCCGCCAGCATATTGGCAGCATCGACGCCGGCCACCTTGGCCTGCAGCACGGTGATGCGCTGCGTGATCGGCTCCTGCTTGCGTTTGTACAACTCGATTTCGGCACCGATGCGGTCGATTTCCTCTTCCGCGGCAATCCGGCGCGAACGGCGTGCGCCTTCGCCAAAGTGGTAATCGTGCGCGGCAACGCCGATATAACGGCCGCCGCGGCGCTCGCGGTAGAAGCCTTCGCGGGTGATCCATTCCTGGTCGTTGCCGAGCGTGGCACCTTCGCTGGCGTCTTCGACCCGCTGCACCCGGTTCAGCTGACGGGTCAGCCAGTCCGGCGCATCGGCGGAAAAACGCACCACTTCCAGCAGCGAGCCCTTGTCGGCGCGCGGCGTGTCGCTGCGGTCGGCAACCACGAAGTGGCGGTATTTGAGCTTCTCGCCCAGTGCCCAAGCCGCAGCGCGGTCGGACGGCTTTTTCAGCAGAACGATATGGCGGTACGGCGCCAGGATCGCTTCGACCGCACCTTGCCAGCCCGGATCGCTGACTTCGACGATGTCGGTGAGCATTTCGTGGCGGATGCCGGCGCTGTCGAGCGCTGCGCGGAATTGCTCGACAAACGGCTGCGCCGGCGGCTGGCCGCCTTTCAGCGCCTTGACCAGCGTATTCAGCTCGTCGATACGGTAATCGCGCTGGCGAATCTCGGATTTGATGTCGGCCAGCTGCTGACGCAGTTGCGCCAGTTCTTCGGCCTGCGCGGCGATATCGCTGCCTTCGGCGGCGGCGATTTCCTGCAGCCGCTGGCGCTCGTTGAGCTTGGCTTCCAGCGTGCGGATTTCCTCGCGGATCTTCATGAAGCCGGTATTGGCATCGCTCTGGCGGATGCGGCATTTGACCAGGTTCGGACCGGCCTGCTCCAGTGCCGCCTGGTTTTCTACCTGCCGTGTCTGCAGGTCCTCCAGCGCCAGCTGTTTTTCGCGCAGCGTGCGGCGGTTGCCGATCTGCTGGCGGCGTGCATGCATGATGGCGTCCTGCAGCTCGAACAGTTCCAGCCGCGGCAGGACTTCCTGCTCCAGCTTGACCCGCTCGCGCTGCAGCGTCTGCCATTCGATATAACGATTGGCGCGGCCTATCATCGATTCGACGCGGTGGTTCAGCGCTTCCAGCGTGCGATCCAGCTCTTTCAGCTCGCGTTCGGCTTCGCGTTGTTCCTGCTTGGCCTGGCTGTAGTTGTCGAGAATCTCTTTTTCGCCGAACACGTGGAACACCAGATCCAGCAAGGCGCGCGGGCTGTATTCACACAGCTTGTCGGTGTCGCCCTGTTCCAGTGCCAATACTTCGGCAATGGCCGGGGTCAGCCCCGCCGATTCCAGCCGGCGGCGGTAGTCGTTGACACCGATCCACACGCCGCGCGCCTCGATTTCTTCAATCGCCACATCGCCTTCGTGAATCGCGTATTGCCGCACCCAGTCGCCGCCCTGTTTGCGGATGCGGCAGGCGAGGGTGATGGTGGTGTCGATCAGCGGGAAGAACGGATAACGGCCGGTGCTGGAGCGTTCGTTGTCGACCACGCCGCGCAGCCAGGCAACCGGCTCCTTGGCGTTGCGCACGTAGCGCTTGTAGTCGCGTTTGCCGGAGCATTTCAGCGCCAGCAGCGTGCGCAGGCCGTCGAGCAGGGTGGTTTTGCCCGAGCCGTTGGGGCCGATGATGGTGACGATCTGGGCTTCGAGCGGCAGCGAAAAACGCTGCCAGAAGTCCCAGTGCATGACTTCGAGTTTCTGGAAGTGGAACATTTTAGAATCCCATAAAACCTTGAACCACAGAGAGCGCAGAGAGCACGGAGGTTACACAGAGAGAAACTTGAGTCTGATTTTCTCTGTGTCATCTCTGAGCTCTCTGTGAGCTCTGTGGTTCAAGATTCTGGTTTTGGCTTTTAGCGGCGTTAAACCACGATGTTGATCAGGCGACCCGGCACTACGATCAGTTTCTTGATCGGCTGGCCTTCGATGAACTTCTGCACTTGCGGGTTGGCCAGTGCCAGTGCTTCGATGGCGGCCTTGTCGGCATCCTTGGCGACGGTGATGTTGCCGCGCAACTTGCCGTTGACCTGCACCACCAGCTCGATTTCATCCTGCACCAGCGCGGCGGCATCGGCCTGCGGCCAGGCCTGATCCAGCAGCTCGGTGCCGGCGCGCAGCTCGCTCCACAGTGCTTCGCAGGCGTGCGGGATGATCGGCGACAGCAGGATGACTGCAGTTTCCAATACTTCCTGCGCCAGCGCGCGGCCGGTATCGCCAGCCAGATCGGTCTTGCCGTAGTTGTTGAGCAATTCCATGCAGGCGGCAATCGCGGTGTTGAACTGCTTGCGGCGGCCGTAATCGTCGGTGATTTTCTGGATCGCACTGTGCAGCTGGAAGCGCAGGGCTTTCTGCGCCGCGCTCAGCTCGCCACCGGTATATCTGGCCACCGTGCCGGCAGCCACGTGGTCGTGGACGATTTTCCACAGACGTTTGAGGAAGCGGTACGCGCCTTCCACGCCGGCATCCGACCATTCCAGGCTTTGCTCCGGCGGCGCGGCGAACATCATGAACAGACGCGCGGTATCGGCACCGTATTGTTCGATCAGCTCTTGCGGATCAACGCCGTTGTTCTTCGACTTCGACATCTTCTCGGTGCCGCCGATTTCCACCGGCTGGCCGTCAGTCTTGAGCACGGCGCGGATGGTTTTGCCCTTGGCATCGCGTTCGATTTCCACGTCGGCCGGGTTGAACCAGTCTTTTTTTCCGTCCGGCAGATTGCGGTAGAAGGTCTCGGCAATCACCATGCCCTGCGTCAGCAGGTTGGTAAACGGCTCGTCGTGGCTCAGCAGGCCTTCGTCGCGCATTAGTTTGTTGAAGAAGCGTGCGTACAGCAGGTGCAGAATCGCGTGTTCGATACCGCCGATGTACTGATCCACCGGCAGCCAGTAGTTGGCCGCAGCCTTGTCGACCATGCCGCCGTCGAACTTCGGCGAAGCGTAGCGGGCGAAATACCAGCTCGATTCGACGAAGGTATCCATGGTGTCGGTTTCGCGCTTGGCGGCGCCGCCACATTTCGGGCAGGTGGTTTCGTAGAATTCCGGCATTTTTGCCAGTGGCGAACCGGCGCCGTCCGGCACCACGTTTTCCGGCAACACCACCGGCAATTGCTCGGCCGGCACCGGCACGTCGCCACAGCAGGCGCAGTGGATGATCGGGATCGGGCAACCCCAGTAGCGCTGGCGCGAGATGCCCCAGTCACGCAGACGGAACTGGGTGCGGCGGGTGCCGTGGCCATTGGCTTCCAGATCGGCAACAATCGCGTCGAAGGCGGCGGTAAAGCCTTTTTCGTCGTATTTACCGCAATTGACGCTGCTGATGCTGTCATCTTTGGCGGCATACCAGTCGCGCCACAGCGTGCTGTCGAAATCATTGTCGCCGCTTGCCGGGGCGTAAACCTGCTTGATCGGCAGCTGGTATTTGTTGGCGAACTCGAAATCGCGTTCGTCGTGTGCCGGCACCGCCATCACCGCGCCTTCGCCGTAGCCCCACAATACGTAGTTGGCGACCCACACTGGCAATTTGGCGCCAGTCAGCGGGTGAATCACGAATTCACCGGTCGGCATGCCTTTCTTTTCCATGGTTGCGACATCGGCCTCGGCAACCGAACCGGCTTTGCATTCGGCGATGAAGGCCGCCAGTGCCGGGTTTTTTTCGGCAGCGCGGGTAGCCAGCGGGTGTTCTGCGGCAACGGCAACGTAAGTGGCGCCCATCAGGGTATCCGGGCGGGTGGTGTAGACCTTCAGCTGGCCGGCTTCGCCAATCGAATCGACGTCGTAGTCGAACACGATTTCGGCACCAAAGCTCTTGCCGATCCAGTTGCGCTGCATGGTTTTCACCTGCTCGGGCCAGCCGGGCAGGTTGTCGAGCGAGCTCAGCAGCTCGTCGGCGTAAGCGGTGATGCGGAAGTAATACATCGGGATTTCGCGCTTTTCCACCACTGCGCCGGAGCGCCAGCCGCGGCCGTCGATCACCTGCTCGTTGGCGAGCACGGTCTGATCGACCGGGTCCCAGTTGACCATGCCGTTTTTCTTGTAGATCACGCCTTTTTCAAACAACCTGGTGAACAGCCACTGCTCCCAGCGGTAGTAGTCCGGCTTGCAGGTGGTGACTTCGCGTTCCCAGTCGATTGCCAGACCCAGCGATTTGAGCTGTTTGGTCATGTAGGCGATGTTGTCGTAAGTCCAGGCGGCCGGCGCGACGTTGTTTTTCATCGCGGCATTCTCGGCCGGCAGGCCGAACGCGTCCCAGCCCATCGGCTGCATCACGTTGTAGCCGTTCAGCTTGTAGAAGCGCGACAGTACGTCCCCGATGGTGTAGTTGCGCACATGGCCCATGTGCAGCTTGCCGGAAGGGTAGGGGAACATCGACAGGCAGTAGTATTTCGGCTTGCTGCTGTCTTCCACGGCGCGGAAGGCCTGTCTGGATTGCCATTTTTCCTGCGCGGCGGTTTCGACCTGCGCGGGGGAGTACTGTTCTTGCATGGCGCGGTAAATCCTTGTTCTGGGCGAAATGGGCAATTATAGCGCAGTGCAACATCTGCGCTTGCCGCAGGTGCAATCGGCAGCAGCCGGGCATGCAGGCATGATGCTGGTGCATGATGGATTGGTTGCACTGTTGTGGTGCGATTGCGCTGCGCGTTGGAGCAGTTAGCGTGGGCAGGTTCGGCTGTGATTTGGGCAAGTGATTGATGGGCAATGATTGTTTTTCCTGGCACGCTCTGTGCTAGTTGAGCTGCGGGACTACTCAACCAAAACAAGGGGAACCGCAATGACAACCAATATCAAGACTTCCGTCGCCTTGCTGGCCGGCCTGCTGGGCGCTTCGCTGCTGTCGCCGCCTGCGATGGCCGATGTCACCGGCAATATCGGTGTCTATTCCAAATATATCCTGCGCGGCATCACTACCTCATACAATCCGGCTCGCGATAAGTCGGGCCCCGAGCAGGATGCTGCCACAGTTCAGGGTGGGCTGGACTATGCCCACGAAAAAGGCTTCTACGCCGGCTACTGGTTCTCGACCCTTGGCTACAGTTACAACGCGCTGAATGCCGGCGTGGCTGACCGCTCCGGCATGCAGAATTCAACCGAAAGCGACTTCTACGCCGGCTACAACGGCAAGCTGGGTGAATTGGGCTACACCGTAGGTGCAACCTATTACGTGTATTCGCCCGGATTCCACTCTACGGCGGCCGAAACCAAGCTGGGTGTCAGCTACGGGCCGGTTTCGGTAACGGCGCAGACATTGCTGAAAGACGTGACCTTCGGCAATAAGGGCGATACCTATTACGCTGCCACCTACACCCAACCGCTGCCGCAGGACTTTACTGCAACCGCTACGCTCGGTTGGTACAGCTACGACAAGCAAGGGCGCGATATCGATTCGGAAGCCTTGTGCACCGGTGCCGGCAAGGCGGCTGATTGCGCGGTCAGCCAGGCATTCCGCCATTTCACGGTTGGTGTCACCCACCCGATCGGCAAAACCGGCGCGACCTGGGGGCTGCAGTACATCCTGGGAGGCAAGAACCGCTTTGATCTGAAGCAGGACAGCCAGCTGGTGGGATCGCTGGCCGTCGCTTTCTGATCGGGCTGGCAGGGCTGCAGGGCGCTGGGGCGTTGTACCCGGCGCATTTCTTTAAGGGGCGGCCCTGCCGTTTGCTGGCAGATAGCTGTTGCGTAACGAAATTGCTTAATCTGACCCCAATTAATAGGGTGTCAATTGGGTGTGTTTTTGTTAATTAATCTGACCCTATTTATTAACGCTTGAGTTGACAGTCGTGTCGGAGTAGTCTCCGTGGTTCCGTGTTTTTACACTTAACCTGTGGAGCGCCCACATGACTCAGGCGACTTCGGGAAAGATGTTCCCAAGCGATACTTCCGCCACCGGCTCGGCCACTGCCAAGGAAATCCAGGCAGCGATTGAAACCGGTCTGTATGCAAATTCCGAGCACGATGCCTGTGGCGTTGGCTTCGTTGCCCATATCAAGGGCCACAAGGCGCACAGCATCGTGGCTCAGGGTCTGAAGATCCTCGAAAACATCGATCACCGCGGCGCGGTGGGTGCCGATCCGCTGATGGGCGACGGCGCCGGTCTGCTGATCCAGATTCCGGACGAATTCTACCGTGCCGAAATGGCCAAGCAGGGCGTCGAGCTGCCTCCGCCCGGCGAATACGGCGTCGGCATGATCTTCCTGCCGAAGGAAAGCGCTTCGCGCCAGGCTTGCGAGCAGGTGATGGAACGCGCGATCAAGGCCGAAGGCCAGGTGTTGCTCGGCTGGCGCGATGTGCCGGTCGACCGCGAAATGCCGATGTCGCCGCTGGTGCGTGAAAAAGAGCCGGTCATCCGTCAGGTCTTCGTTGGCCGCGGCCACGACATCCTGGTGCCGGACGCGCTGGAACGCAAACTGTACGTAATCCGCAAGACCGCTTCGGCGAAGATCCAGAGCCTGAACCTGACTCACGGCAGCGAATACTACGTGCCGAGCATGTCTTGCCGCACCATCATCTACAAGGGCCTGCTGCTGGCCGACCAGGTCGGCAAGTACTACCTCGACCTGCAGGATGAGCGCGTGACTTCGGCGCTGGCGCTGGTGCACCAGCGTTTCTCCACCAACACCTTCCCGGAATGGCCGCTGGCTCACCCGTACCGCATGGTGGCGCACAACGGCGAGATCAACACCGTCAAGGGCAACTTCAACTGGATGCGTGCCCGCGAAGGCGTGATGAAGTCGCCGGTGCTGGGTGAAGACCTGCAGAAACTGTACCCGATCAGCATGGAAGGCCAATCGGATACCGCGACTTTCGACAACGCGCTGGAACTGCTGACCATGGCCGGCTACCCGCTGGCACACGCAGCAATGATGATGATCCCGGAAGCCTGGGAACAGCACACGCTGATGGACGAGCGTCGCCGCGCGTTCTACGAATTCCACGCATCGATGATGGAGCCGTGGGACGGCCCGGCAGCGATGGTATTCACCGACGGCCGCCAGATCGGCGCCACGCTCGACCGTAACGGTCTGCGTCCGGCCCGTTTCATTGTTACCGATGACGACCTGGTGGTGCTGGCGTCCGAATCCGGCGTGTTGCCGATTCCGGAAAACCGCATCGTCAAGAAATGGCGCCTGCAACC
>CAZBWH010000100.1:0-9117 GCA_964495595.1 uncultured Burkholderiales bacterium
TTTTGCTGACAAATTCGGCCAGCGTATCCAGCAGCGGCGCCTGGCCGACTGGCACTTGCTCCAGCAACTCGGTAACAAAATCGGGGATCGGGAAACACAGCTTGCGGGTGTTTTTCGGCAGCGATTTAATCAGGCCGGTGATTTTTTCGCGCAACATGCCCGGCACCAGCCATTCGAACGGCACCGGGTCAAGCGGGTTGAGCAGCGCCAGCGGCAGGCTGACGGTGACGCCGTCAAGCGGGTGGCCGGGTTCGAAACGGTATTTCAGCGGCAGTTTCACCCCGTCGATTTCCATCTGCTCCGGGTACAGCTCGGTGGTCACGCGTTCGGCACCGTGGCGCATCAGCGCTTCTTTGCTCATGAACAGGTGTTTGGCGTTGGTCTTTTCGACAGTCTCGCGCCAGCTATCGAACGAAACGGCGTCGACCATATCCTGCGGCAGCAGCGCATCGTAGAACTCGACAATGCGGTGCTCATCGACCAGCACGTCTTGCCGCCGTGATTTGTGTTCCAGTTGCTCGATTTCGCGGATCAACCGCTGGTTGTGGCTGTAGAACGGCGCCTTGGTGTTGAGCTGGAAATTGGCCAGCGCCTCGCGGATGAAAATCTCGCGCGCCTCTTGCGGGTTGATGCGGCCATAGGCGACAGTGCGTTTCGGCACAATCGGCAGGCCATACAAGGTGACGCGCTCCCACGCCGTGACTTGGCCACGGTCCTTTTCCCAGCGCGGTTCGTAGTAGTGGCTCTGGCACAGGTGGCTGGCGATTTTTTCCACCCATTCCGGCTCGATTTTGGCGACGCAGCGCGCATACAGCTTGGTGGTTTCCACCAGCTCACCGGCCAGCAGCCACTTCGGCCGCGACTTTTTCAGCCCGGAGCCGGGGAACATGGTGAATTTGATGCCGCGTGCGCCGAGGTATTGTTCATCCTCGGCCTGCTTCATGCCCAGATTGCCGAGCAGGCCGGACATCAGCGCCTGATGTAATTGTTCATAGGTAGCCGGGGTGTCGTTCAGGCGTAGGCCCATATCGGCGACGATGCTGGCCAGTTGCGCGTGCAACTCGCGCCATTCGCGCAGCCGCAGATAGGACAGGTAATGGTCGTGGCATTGCTGGATCAGCTTGCGATTCGACTGTTTGTGTTTCAGCGCGTCTTCAAAGAAATCCCACAATTTGAGATAGGCGAGGAAGTCGGAGCGTTCGTCCTGAAACTTGGCCTGCGCCCGGTCCACCGCTTCGCGTGCCTCATACGGCCGTTCGCGTGGGTCTTGAATCGACAGGCCGGCGGCGATGGTGAGGATTTCGCGCAGGCAGTGAAAATCGCGCCCGGCCAGCAGCATGCGGGCAATTTTCGGATCGACCGGCAGCTTCGCCATTTCCACGCCGAGCGGCAGCAATTGGCGTTGTTCACTCACCGCGCCGAGTTCGTGCAGGTGGCCGTAGCCATCGCTGATTTGCCGCGACGAGGGTTTTTCGATGAATGGAAACGCTTCGATTTCGCCCAGCTTGAGCGAGGCCATGCGCAGGATCACGTTGGCCAGCGAGCTGCGCAGGATTTCCGGATCGGTAAACGCCGGGCGCGCGTTGAAGTCGTCTTCGTCGTACAGCCGTACCGCAATGCCTTCGGCTACCCGGCCGCAGCGGCCGGAACGCTGACGCGCGCTGGCCTGGCTGATTTTTTCGATCTGCAACTGGGTGATCTTGGCGCGCGGGCTGTAGCGGTTGATTCGCGCCAGCCCGGTGTCGATCACATAACGGATGCCGGGCACGGTGAGCGAGGTTTCGGCAACGTTGGTGGCGAGCACGATGCGCCGGCCGCCTTGCGGCTTGAATACCTTCTGCTGGTCTTCCACCGACAGCCGCGCAAACAGCGGCAATACTTCCACGCCGCGCAGCTGATGTTTACGTAGATGCTCGGCGGTATCGCGGATTTCGCGCTCGCCCGGCAAAAACACCAGAATGTCGCCCGGCCCTTCGCGCAGCAGCTCATCGACGGCATCGACAATGGCTTCTTCCATGTCTTCTTCGCGCTCGTCTTCGTCCTTGGTCTGCAGCGGGCGATAACGCACTTCCACCGGATAGGTGCGGCCCGACACTTCGATCACCGGCGCACCGTTGAAATGGCGGCTGAAGCGCTCGGCATCGATGGTGGCCGAGGTGACGATCACTTTCAGATCCGGCCGGCGTGGCAGCAGTTGTTTCAGGTAGCCGAGCAGGAAGTCGATGTTGAGGCTGCGCTCGTGCGCCTCGTCGATGATGATGGTGTCGTAGGCGTTGAGGTAGCGGTCGGTTTGCGTCTCGGCCAGCAGAATGCCGTCGGTCATCAGCTTGATGTGGTTGCGCTCGCTGATCTTGTCGTTGAAGCGCACCTTGTAGCCGACCGCCTCGCCCAGCGGGCTGTTCAGCTCTTGCGCAATGCGGCTGGCAACGCTGCGCGCAGCAATCCGCCGTGGCTGGGTGTGGCCGATCAGCCCGGCCGCGCCGCGACCCAGCTCCAGGCAGATTTTCGGCAACTGGGTGGTTTTACCTGAGCCGGTTTCGCCGCAGACAATCATCACCTGGTTTTTCTCGATGACTTTCAGCAGCTCCTCGCGCCGCTGGTTCACCGGCAAAAAGTCGTCAAACGTTGGCTTGGGCAGATGCTCGCGCCGTTGCTGCAGCTTCTGCTTCGATGCCGCAATCGCCTGTTCGATTTCGGTGTGCATGCGTTCGGCCGGCTTGTTCTGCTGCAGCCGTTCTTCCAGTTGCCGCAGGCGGCGGCGCAGGGCGGGGCGGTCGGCTTGCAGGCATTCGTTGATCTGGTTGCGCAGTTCGCGGGGGGCGAGGGGCATCGGTGCGGCTCGGTGAACTCGAAACCGGCGATTTTAGCATGGGCAGCAGGGCCGCCCCTGAGGTGGCCCGACTGCTGCAAGGATCAGGCATCGAGCGTTGCGGCGGTATTGTGGCGGCTGTCGGTGCCTGACTGCCCCGCCGGGAGGGCGGTCAGCGCGAATCGGGCCGGCAGGGTGATCTGGGTGGCGAAGCGGCGGAACTCGCTGCCGGCATCGCTGGCGGTAAAGACCAGCCGGACATCGCCGGCTTCGCGGCGGACGAAATCCTGCACCGCATCCATGCCGACGCCACGACCGGAAACGGTGCTGACCGTCTGTGCGGTGGAAAAGCCAGGGGCGAAGATCAGGTTGGCAATTTCTTCGTCGCTGGCCTGGCTGTCGGCCGACAGGATGCCCCGCTCGATGGCCTTGCGCCGGATGTGGCCCAGTGCCAGCCCGCGGCCGTCGTCCTGCAGGCAGAAGACCAGCTGCTGATCGCGGATGTCGATGTCGAGCCGGATGCGGCCGGCCACCGGTTTGCCCTGTGCAATGCGCACCTCGGGGGCTTCGATGCCGTGGTCGATGGCGTTGCGGTACAGGTGGGTGAAGGTGTTGACCAGCAGCCCGGCCAGCTCGTTGCGGATCAGGATGCCCTGGTCCTCGACTTCCAGCGTTGGCGGGGCTTTGCCCAGATCCATCGCCAGCGAGGGCAGCGAACGCAGCACGCTGTCCAGGATTTCCCTGGCTGGCGCGGAACCGATCCTGCCGATGACGCCCCGCAGTGCTTCCAGCGCCGCTGCAAGGTGGCTCTGATCGCTGCTGGCCAGGTCGATGCTGTCCAACCGGGCCTGCAGCTGTTCCAGCGCCGCCTTGTCTGCCAGCAGGTAGGCATTGCGGCGGCCGCGCCGGTTGCTGCCCTTGCGGCCGAGCACTGCGGTGTTGACGTGTTCGTATTCGTCCAGCACCTGGCGTACCGCCTTCAATTGCCCCAGCAGCCATGCGGCATCGTAGCCCTCGCCGCTACAGGTGCGCAGGTCGTCGTAGCTCTGCTCGGCCAGGTGGACGCTGTCGGTCAGGTGGCGCAGCCCGTAGGTGCGGGCGTTGCCTTTGACGGTGTGCATGTTGCGGAACAACTGGCTGATCAGTTCACCATCGTAGGTGGCGGTGCTCTTGAGCAATGCTTCGTTGCGGCCCAGCAGCTCGGCGGCGGTGTCGCAGAACTGCTGGAATTTGTCCTGGCTGAGTGCCAGCAACTGGCTGATGATGTCCAGTTCGCGCTTCTGGTGCGCGGCTTCGGCTTCCAGTTCGCGCAGATGGCTGACATCGCGCAGGCAGAGCAGTATCTTGCCGACGATTTCATCGCTGCAGATCGGCGCCCAGCTCAGGTCGATACATTTGCTGCGGCCGTCGGGTAGCGTCAGGTGGAATTCGCTGGCCAGCAGGTGTGAGTTGAAGTCGAAATTCATCCGGTCTTCGCCGATGCAACTGGCAACGGTCGCCTCTATTTGCGCCAGCGCATCGGCGCCGATGTCGCTGTTTGCGAACAGCAGTGCAATGCCAGGCTGGCCGGCAATGTCGCTGGTTTCGAGAATGGTTTGCAGGTACGCCGAGTATTCCGCATCGACCGTGCCATCGGCGCCAATGGTCAGGATGCCTTCAGGCAGATTCTGCAGCATGGCGTGGATGTCGTTGGTTTTCTGCCGCAGCTGCCGGTCGCTGGTTTCAATCCGGGCGATCATGCTGTTGAAGGCCACGATCGAGCGGCCGAGTTCGTCCTCCCGCTCAACCGGCACCCGGCTGGAAAAATCCTGGGTGCTGGCAATGTGCGTCATTTTGTCCTGCATGTGGGCGATCGGCCGGGTGATCTGCCGGTACAGCAGCCAGCCCACCGCCGCCAGCAAGCCTACCGCCGTCAGCGTGATCAGCAGGACGGTTTCGACTGTTCGTTCCAGCGCCTGATTGAGCGAGGCGATCGCGGCATCCTTGCTGCGGTTTTTTTCGATCCGCAGCGTGTCGACGATCTGCTGGATTTCCCGCTGATACACGGCCACATTGGCGTTCAGGCTGGCTTCGGCCAGAGTGTGGTTACCGGTGAGCTTGATGCGGATGGTGTCGTCGATGGCGGCAAAATAGTCGTGCAGCGATTCGCTGACCTGGCTGATCAGACCCTGCTGGGTCCGGCTGCCCGCCTGGCTCGCCTGCGCCTTGAGCGCCTGGGCGACTGCCTGTTTATCCTGCTCCAGCCGGGCCTGGATCAGGCGGGCTTGCTCCGGGTCGGCGGTGGACACGACATCGCGGGTCGCCAGTTGCATGTCTTTCAGGCGGGACAGAAGATCGGCCGAGGCCAGCGTGCTGGGAACCACGCCTTCAGTCACTTGCTTGACCGACCGGGCGTTGATCTGCGATTTGTAAGCCGAGTAGAAGCCGATCCCCAGCAACGCGGCGACAGTCAGCAATACCAGCATGAGAATACGAAGTCGGATCGTCACCGGGTGGCTCCTTCATTGGCAATTGACGGCAAGCGGGCGGGGCAGGCAGGCGCCGGCCGTGCCCTGATCATCAAATCATGATTTTCTAATGCGAATGTGTCGTGCGGATGAAGGTTCGGCGATGGTTTTGCTGCAGACGGGTTGCGGCGGCATGATGGGCAGGCAATGAGGGATGGCCTGCAGACCCATACCAGAGCGGCGTCCAGGCCGGCCTGCAGACCAATGCCAGAGCGGCTTGCAGCCTGTCAGTCTGCACCCAGCCAGCGCTGGGCAAACTCGGTGGCGGCCATTGGCTTGCCCCACAGGTAGCCTTGGCCGACGTCGCAATCCAGAGCGGCCAGAAAGCGCGCCTGGCCCTGGGTTTCCACGCCTTCGGCCACCACCGACATGCCCATGGTCTTGGCCAGCGCGACGATGGCA
Source organism: uncultured Burkholderiales bacterium (assembly GCA_964495595.1). Taxonomy (GTDB): domain Bacteria; phylum Pseudomonadota; class Gammaproteobacteria; order Burkholderiales; family SCOH01; genus CALMFQ01. Next base: position 5,719 of record CAZBWH010000100.1, read on the forward strand.
CGAACAATGGCCTCGCCGTTGCGGTCGATGTCGATTTCCTGCACGAAGCTCTTGTCGACCTTCAGCGTGTCGACCGGCAATTGCTTGAGGTAGCTGAGTGATGAATAGCCGGTGCCGAAATCGTCGATTGCCAGCTCGACCCCGGTAGCGGCGATTTCTTCCAGCAGGGTAAGCGCGTAATCCTTTTTCATGATCACCGATTCGGTGATCTCCAGCGTCAGCACCCCGGCTGGCAGGGCGTAGCGCTCCTGCAGTGCCTGCAGTTGCTGTGGCAGATTGCCGCGCTCCAGTTGCTTGACCGAAACATTGATCGACAGCTTGGGCAGCAGCCAGCCCCGGGCGCGCCACTGAGCCAGTTGGCGGCAGGATTCTTCCAGCACCCAGGCACCCAGCTCGACGATCAGGCCGGTATCTTCGGCCACCGGAATGAACTGGTCGGGGCGGATCAATCCCTTTTCCGGGTGCTGCCAGCGCACCAGTGCTTCGGCACCGATCAGCGTATCGTTGTACATGTCGACCTGCGGCTGGTAGTGCAGCGAGAATTGCTGGTGAACCAGCGCCTGACGCAGCGCCGATTCGATCTCCAGCCGCTGCATCGCCATGTCAGTCATCAGCGGGGTGTAAAAACGGTAACCACTGCGCCCGGCAGCCTTGGCGCTGTACATCGCGGTATCGGCATTCTTCAGCAGGGTGGCAACATCCTTGCCGTCGATCGGGTAGACGCTGATGCCGATACTGGCGGACAGATGCAGCTCGTGGCCAGACAGCAGCAGCGGCTTGCTGACCACCTGCAACAGCTTCTGCGCCACATTCAGCGCGGCACGCGGAGCATCGATATCGACCAGAATGACGGTGAACTCATCGCCACCGAGCCGGGCTACGGTGTCTTCGCTGCGCACCAGTCCTTTCATCCGTTCCGCCATCTCGCGCAGCAGGGCATCACCGATTTCGTGCCCCAGCGTGTCGTTGACATCCTTGAAATGATCCAGGTCGATGAATATCACCGCAACCTGTTCCCATTCACGCAAGGCCCGGTCCAGGCTGTGCTGCAGGCGGTCGAGCAGCAATACGCGGTTGGGCAGGCTGGTCAGCGGATCGTGGTGGGCGAGGAATTCCAGCTTGGCGTGCGATTGCTTGATGGCGCTGATGTCGGAAAAGGTGCAGACGTAATGCAGGATGCGTTCCCGCTCATCGGCAAGAGCCGACAGGGACAGCCACACCGGGTAGACCTCGCCGCTGGCGCGCCGGTCCCAGGTTTCGCCCTGCCAGCGTCGTTGCTCGTTGACGTACTCCAGCCATTGCTGCAGTTCGTCGTCGTCTTCGCCATCGGTGCGGTGAAACAGTGGACGCCGGCCCAGCAGTTGTCGGGGTTCGAAGCCGGTAATGTCGCTGGCGGCCCGGTTGCAGCGCAGGATACGAAAGGCCGCGTCACAGATCAGTACGCCTTCGGAGGTGTTTTCGAACACCTGCGCGGCCAGCCGCAGCTCTTCAGCCTGGGTGTGCTGATCGGTGATGTCGTCGCCAAAGCAGCTCAGCCCCAGCAGTTGCCCTGACTCGTCACGACGCTGAACGCAGTGCCAGCGGATCTGGCGAACCCGTCCGTCGGCGGTCAGCAGGCGGCATTCGTGGGTCAGCCTGGCCGGGTCGCCTTGCAGCAGCGATTCCAGCCGGCTACGCACTGCAACGCGTTCGGCCGGGTCAACGAACAGCGCAAACCAGTCGGCACCGGTCAGCTCGGACGTCTCCAGTCGCTTCAGGCGAGCCAGCTGGGGCGTACAGTATTCGATCCGGCCGTGCGAATCCAGCAGGACGGTCAGCATATCGACGGCACGGATCGTGTCGAGCAACTGGCGATTCAGTTGCGCGACCGAGGGCAGGGGGGGAATGCTCATGGCAGGCCAGTGTGCAAGCGGGGATCCAGCTGATAATGTAGCCGATTTGTTCCGGTCAGCGCGGGGTTTTCATCTGCAGGGTCACCGCCAGGCCTCCGGCTGGCGGCCGGCTGAACGACAGACCGATTCCGTCGTGCTCGCAGATGCGGCGCACAATGGCCAGCCCCAGCCCGCTGCCACCATCGGCCTGCCGAGCGGCATCGCCACGGGTAAAGGGTTGTTGCAAATGATCGATTTCGGATTCGTCAATGCCATCGCCGTGGTCGGTTACGGTCAGTTCGACCCGGTCGTTTTGCCGCCGGGTCAGTAGCTCGACAGGTGGCCGGCCGTAGCGCCGGGCATTGTCGATCAGATTGCCCAGCACCCGCTGCAACGCCAGCGGCCGGGCGGCAACCGCGGGCAGGTCTGTCGCCAGCCGGGTCGCAATGTCCAGGCCGTCGCGCCGGTAACGCTCGGCCATCGACAGGATCAGCTCGTTGAGCAGCAGCGGCTCTTGCGGTTCGTCCGGCTCGCCGGCAACAAAATCACGAAACTGCCGCACGATGCGCTCGATGTCGTCCAGATCGGTCAGCATGCCGTCGCGCAGGCTGTCATCCTGCATCATCTCCACCCCCAGGCGCAGCCGGGTCAGTGGCGTACGCACATCGTGCGAAATGCCGGCCAGCATCACCTTGCGCCCCTGTTCCGCCTGCTGCAAGGCGCCGCTCATGTGGTTGAACGCCGACGACAGCGCCCGGGTTTCCTGCATGCCGCGCTCGGGAAGCGGCGCCGGGTGCCGCCCGTCGGCAATGGTCGCCGCAGCCCGCGCCAATTGCTGCAGCGGGCGGTTGATCAACCAGGCAAAACCAAAGGCGGCCAGCAAGGCCACCAGCGAGAATCCGCCAGTCAGCCAGAGCAGGGTGACCCCCATCGCCGGCTCTGGCGTGCCCAGTGGAATGATCAGCCAGTAATACTCACCAGCCAGCCGGATCGGCAGCCACACCTGATGCTTGGGTCGCCACTGAACACGCGCCTGAGCCGTGGGCAGACCCATTGCCGATAGCGTTGCCAGCAATTGCCGGGCAGCCGGCGAGGTGTGTTCGCTGCTGCCTGGTGCGATGACTTCATCGGCCGGTTGCAGATTGATGGCGTAGGGGTGGTTGCGCAACGCCAGGAATGCCGCACGCTCATCGGGCGCAAAGCCGGGCAGGATCGGTTCCAGCTCGGCCAGAGTGTCGAGCACCTGGCCGGCCAGTTGGCGTGCCTCGAGCCGCTGATGACTGTAGCCGAGCAAGGCAAGGGTAAACAGCTGGCAGGCCAGCAGCAGGGTGATCAGCAACAGGGCCAGCCGGCCAAACAGGCTGCGCGGCAGCCAGCGCATCAGCGGGCGCCGCCGTCAGGTACGAACACATAGCCGAAACCCCAGACTGTCTGCAGGAATTTCGGCTCACCGGGGTTTTCTTCGATCAGCTTGCGTAACCGCGACACCTGTACATCAATGGCCCGGTCGAAGGCGTCGTGTTCCTTG
>CAZBWH010000101.1:0-8946 GCA_964495595.1 uncultured Burkholderiales bacterium
TTTTTACCGAGGCGTATAGCTTAAACTGCTGTCTCGATTTCGGGGTCCACTTTACCGGTACGGCGTCGGCAGAAGGGTTATTCAAGGATTCGTCGATATTCCGGCTCAGTGGCTTTGGCACCGTGGGGGCCAGCCGTTCAGACAACCTGGATGCCGACTTTAGCAGTACGGTCTTTCACCCGAACGGGGCGGGGCACACGCATCGCTGGAGCGCGAATGTGGATACCAAGCTGGGCGTTCAGCTCAATGCCGATTTTTCCGAGAGTGCGTCGGCCGTCCTGCAGCTGATCTCGCAGCAGGGATACAACAACTCCTACCGGCCAGCCATCGAATGGGCCAATGTCTCCTACAAGATCACCCCCAACCTGGCCGTGCGCGGCGGGCGAACCGTGTGGCCGCTGCTGTTGCGCTCGGAAACCCAGAGCGTCGGCTACGGCAACCCCTTTGTCCGCAACAGCACCGAGTTGCTGGCCAATATGCCCAACACCTACAGCGACGGGCTGGACGTGACCTACCAGTTTCCGATCGCCTCGGCCGCCAACAGCGTGCAGGTACTCTACGGCAAGAGCGATGTGAATTACCCCGGGGCCGGCCCGACAATGGGGCAGAATTACCTGCACCTGAAAGGCATCAAAGGTATATCCGATGTGCTGGAGTTCGGCGACCTGAAGGTACATGCCGCCTACATGGATCTGAAGTACGACTGGCTATACTTCGATTTCCTGCTGAACAATGTTGGCTACAAAACCTGGTCGGTCGGCTTCAACTACGATCCGGGCGGCTGGTTTGTCACCGCCGATTACTTGCGAGCCCTGGATGTCTCTTACGGGGACTTCACTGCGCTGACCGCCGGTGCCGGTTACCGTATCGGCGACTTTGCGCCCTACTTGCAGTACTCCTTCCTCAGGCAGGATACCTTGGGTGATCTGGGATCATTCGGCACCTATCCTGGCGACAAGCAGCGGGTGGCTGCGGTGGGGGTGCGGTGGGATTTCCGGAAAAATGCCGATTTGAAGATCCAGTACGAGCGTGTCCGGTCAGGCGCCATCTCACAGATTTTCCCAAGCTCTCTGACCAACTGGCAGCCCAATTTCCTCAACAACGCAAACGCCAATGTAACGAGCGTGGTTGTCGACTTTGTTTTTTGAGGACTTGTCATGAAAACACATCAATATTTCTTCGCAGGAATGCTGAGCCTTGCATGTTTCTGTGCACGGGCAGAGTTTGTGGTGATCGTGAGTGCAAAGGCTCCGGTGTCTCAACTGACCTCTGAACAGGCATCGCAGATATTTCTGGGCAAACTGGCCACGTTCCCCGGTGGTGAACAGGCGATCCCTCTGGATCTGCCGGACGGAACGTCGATTCGAAACGAGTTTTACGAAAAGCTGGCCAACAAGTCGCCCAAGCAATTGATGGCTTACCGCGCCAACCGGGCTTTTTCCGGTAAAGGCATGCCGCCAAAGGAAATAACCTCCGCCCTTGAGTTGAAAAAGATTGTCGCGACCAATCCGAATACCGTGGGATATCTCGAAAAATCCGAGGTCGACGGATCGGTCAAGGTGGTGTTGTCCCCGTAACTCACCTGCCGCAGCCGGGATCGGGCCACCCGGCTGCGGGCCACCCAACTGCCCGCCGCCACTCGTTACCGCCTGATCCCCGCGTCAACCTGCATCCCCCCAATAAACCGTCCCGGTCTGTACGCCGCTCTGGTATTGCCTTGCAGGCCGGCCTGCAAGGCCCGTCCGTATTGCCTTGCAGGCTGGTGGCGCAGAGCGAGGTCAGCCTTTGCCGGCCAGCAGGTGGTTGCGGATTTCGCGCAGGGCGGCGGAGAGCATGGCGAGGTCTTGTGACGATTGCGCTTGCAGTTCGCTGAAGATTTGCATGCAACTGCTGACCGAGCTGGCTTTGTGTTCCAGCCACATGTCGACGGCTGCTTCGGGCGAGCCGGCGTGGGCAGTTTGCAGCACCAGTGCGGCCAGGGCGCGGTGCTGGCGGTACAGGTCGTCGCGCAGGGCGGAGCGGGCGAGGGTTTGCCAGCGGTTGTCGCGCGGCAGCCGGTTGATCGCGGCTTGCAGCCAGTCCAGTTGCAGCTTGGCGCCGAGGTCGAAATAGGCGGTGGCAACCTGGCTGATGTCGAGCAGGCTGATGTGGGCGATTTCAATGATGTCGAGCACGGCCACCAGCGGTTCGCTCAGGGCGATGTGTCGCGCCAGCGCTTCGGGCACACCGGCCTGCAGGAAGTCGGTCACGGTGTGCTCGACCTGCTGCAGGTCACGGCCGTGCAGCATGGCCGGCAATGCTGGCAGCAGTTTCTTGATGCCGTCGGCGAATTTTCGGGTCACTTCGCTGTGGTCGGCCAGGGCGCGGGTGTTGCGCAGAATCCAGCGGGTGGCACGTTCGATCAGCTTGCGAAACTCGGTCTGCAACTGCAGTTGCACGTCGGCTGAGATCTGGTTGTCCAGCGCCTCGATCTGGGCCCAGTAATACGGGGCGCGGAAGATTTCGTTGGCCACGGCCCAGCCAAAGGCGACATCGGCGGCGGTGGCGCCGGTTTCTTCGCCCAGCCGGAAGGCGAAGGTGATGCCCATCCGGTTGACGATCTGGTTGGTGACGTGGGTGGCGATGATTTCGCGCTTCAGGTAGTGCTCGTACATCTGGTCGGAGAAGCGCTGGCAGATCGGCCGGGGAAAATAGTCGGTCAGCATCAGGGTGAATTCCAGTGCATCGGGCACGCTGGATTCAACCAGTGATTCGTAAAGAGTGATCTTGGCATAGGCCAGCAGCACCGCCAGCTCCGGGCGGGTGAGGCCCAGTCGTGCCAGCCGCCGCTCGGCGATTTCTTCTTCGCTGGGCAGGTATTCGAGCCGGCGGTTCAGCTTGCCGGCCTTTTCGTGAAACTGGATGAAGCGGGCGTGTACGTTGAGCATCGGCGCGGCGAGCGATTCGGCCAGCGACAGCGCCTGGGTTTGGGCGTAGTTGTCGCGCAGCACCAGCGCGGCCACTTCTTCGGTCATCTCGGCCAGCAGCGTATTGCGTTGTTTGAGGGTCAGATCGCCGGCGGTCAGGGCGGCGTTGAGCAAAATCTTGATGTTGACTTCGTGGTCGGAGCAATCCACGCCGCCTGAGTTGTCGATGGCGTCGGTATTGATCCGGCCGCCGTTGAGGGCGTATTCGACCCGGGCGGCCTGGGTCAGGCCAAGGTTGCCGCCTTCGGTAATCACCTTGCAGCGCAGTTCGCTGGCATTGATGCGCAGGTTGTCATTGGTGCGGTCGTTGGCTTCGCTGTGATTCTGGCGGCTGGCCTTGATGTAGGTGCCGATGCCGCCGTTGTACAGCAGGTCGACCGGCGCCCGCAGCAATTGCTGCACCAGTTCGGCCGGGGTGAACTGCCGGCCGTCGATGCCCAGCGCGCTGCAGGCCTGGTCGCTGAGGGTGATCGATTTGGCGCTGCGCGGATACACGCCGCCACCGGCCGAGATCAGGCCGGTGTCGTAATCGGCCCACGAGGAACGCGCCAGCTTGAACAGCCGTTCGCGTTCGGCCAGACTGACCGCCGGGTCGGGCGTCGGGTCGATGAAAATGTGTCGGTGGTCAAAGGCGGCCAGCAGGCAGATGTGCGGCGATTGCAGCATGCCGTTGCCGAACACGTCGCCGGACATGTCGCCGATGCCGACCACGGTGAAATCCTGTTGCTGGATGTCGATGCCCAGTTCGCGGAAATGGCGTTTGGTGGATTCCCAGGCACCACGGGCGGTAATGGCCATTTTCTTGTGGTCGTAGCCGGCCGAGCCGCCGGAGGCAAAGGCGTCATCGAGCCAGAAGCCGTATTCCTGCGAAATGGCGTTGGCAATGTCCGAGAACGATGCCGTGCCCTTGTCGGCGGCCACCACCAGATACGGATCGTCGCCATCCAGCCGCACCACATTGGGGGGCGGGGCGATTTCGTTGCCGAGCAGGTTGTCGGTCAGATCGAGCAGGCCGCGAATGAAGGTTTTGTAGCACTCGATGCCTTCGGCGAGCCAGGCGTCGCGCTCGCCGGGCGGGGGCAGTTGCTTGCAGATGAAACCGCCTTTCGAGCCGACCGGAACGATCACGGCGTTTTTCACCATCTGTGCCTTGACCAGCCCCAGCACTTCGGTGCGGAAATCTTCCATCCGGTCGGACCAGCGCAGCCCGCCGCGTGCCACCTTGCCGCCACGCAGATGGATGCCTTCCATTCGTGGGGAATAAACCCAGATTTCCACCATGGGCCGGGGCAGGGGCAGAAAGCCGATGTCGCGCGAATTGAACTTGAACGACAGGTAAGGCTTGGGCTTGCCGCTGCTGTCGCGCTGGAAGAAGTTGCTGCGCAAGGTGGCCAGGATCACGGTCAGGAAACTGGTGAGAATCCGGTCGTCGTCCAGATTGTCGACTCGTTCCAGCTCCTGGCGGATGTCCTGCTCCAGTTGTTCGGCCTGGCGCTGGTTGCGCCGCAGTTCGTCTGGTGACAGCCGCATGTGGAACAAATCGACCAGCTGGTGGGCAATGCTGGCGTAATTGGCCAGACATTGTTCGATGTAGGTCTGGTTGAACGTGAGCCCGCCCTGGCGCAGGTAACGGCCGAAGGCGCGCAGCAGCACGATCTCGCGCCATTCCAGCCCGGCCAGCACGACCAGTTTGTTCAGGCCGTCGTTCTCCACCTCGCCGCGGAAGATTCGGCCGAATGCCTGCTGGAAGTTGTTGCGGCTGATGTCGGTGTCAAAATGATCGGCCGAGCTCAGTTGCAGGCCGAAATCGCTGATCCAGACCGTGCGGCCGTCGGTGGTGTGAAGGCAGTAGGGATGCTCGTCCAGCACCTGTACCCCCATGTTTTCCAGCATCGGCAGGCTGTGCGACAGGCTGATCGGCTGGCCCAGCCGGATCAGTTTGAAATGCACCCGGTCGCGGCGGGCGACGTGGTGGTACAGGTGCATGGCAATGTCGCCATCCTGCTGCAGCGCTTCGATTTTTTCGATGTCGTGCACCGCGCTGCGGGCCTGGTAGTCTTCACGGTATGCCAGCGGAAAGGCGTCGTCGTACTGGCGCAGCAGGCGGGTGCCGGCCTCCTCGCCAATATGTTCCAGCAACTCTTGCGCCAGATCGTCCTTCCAGCGCCGGCAGGCCTGGGCGATGGCAGCCTCCAGCGAATCCAGCTCGTAATCGGGCTTGTGGCCGGTGGGAATGCGAACAATGAACTCGATCCGTGCCAGGGTCGATTCGGACAGGGTGACGTAATACTCGGTGCTGTTGCCGCTAAATGCCTGTTGCAGGAGGGCCTGCATTTTCAGCCGCACTTCGGTGTTGTAATTGTCGCGCGGTACATACACCAGGCAGGAGAGGTAGCGCCGGTAAACGTCTTCGCGCACAAACAGCCTTACCCGCTGCCGTTCCTGCAGGTTGACAATGCCGTGGGCGATGCGGATCAGCGCATCGACCGGAATTTCGAACAGCTCGTCACGCGGGTAAGTCTCCAGGATGTTGAGTAGCGTTTTTTCCTTGTGGCTATTGGGCAGGTAGCCCGATGCCTGCATTACCTGGTCGATTTTCTGCCGCACCAGCGGAATGTCGCGCGGGCTGCCGTTGTAGACGCTGGCAGTGTACAGCCCCAGAAAACGGTGCTCGCCGATCACCTTGCCCTGGGCATCAAAACGCTTGATGCCGATGTAATCGAGATAGCTGGGACGGTGAATGTTGGCGCGGGAGTTGGCCTTGGTCAGGATCAGTGGCACCGGCTCGTGCGCCAGCTTGCGCACCGCAGGGGGCAGGGCAGAGAAGCTGCGCGACTGTTCACGGTCGTCCCGTTCGCGCAGGATGCCCAGCCCGCTGCCGGGAACCAGCCGCAGCACGTCGTGCGAGCCGTCGCGGCTCAGATCGTATTGCCGGTAGCCCAGAAAGGTGAAATGGCTGTCGGTCAGCCAGGCAAGAAAGGCCTGGCTCTCGGCCAGCGGTGTCGCCAGTGTGTCTGGCTGCTGCGCCAGTTCCTGCCCGGCCAGCGTCAGCCGGTCGAGGATCAGTGGCCAGTCGTGCACGGCCGAGCGCACTTCGCCCAGCACCCGCTCCAGCTCATCGGCAATGGCTGCCAGCCGCGCCGGGTCGGTCTGGCGGTCGATTTCGACATGAATGAACGATTCCAGCCGGCAATCTGCACTGTTGCGGTCGCACAATCCGCCAAGCGTACCGTCGGCAGTGCGGCTGACGGGCAGCACCGGATGAATGATCAGATGCATGGTAACGCCCAGCCGGCTTAGCGTCATGCCGACCGAATCGACCAGGAAAGGCATGTCCGGATGGACGATCTCGACGATCGAGTGGCTCGATTGCCAGCCGTCTTCGTCAAAATCGGGATTGTAGGCCCGCACCCCCGCCTGATCGGCCTGGCGTACTGCCGCCAGCTGCCAGTGGGTCAGCGCCGCGCCAAACAGATCAAGCGGATTGCGCCCGATCAAGTCTTCGGTGGCAACATCGGCGTAATAATGGCGCAGGAACGGGACAAACCGCTTGCTCAGCTTGAAATCGAGCTCGTCCTGAGCGTGGGCAACGGCTTGATCGATCAACTGGCGTTTGGCCAGCTCGGCTTTATCTGACACGGGGCAACTCCGGAAACGACACCAGGCAGCAAGGCCGGCCAGCAATTGGCCGGCCGGATTCGGCTTTTACTATAGACCAGCGCCTGACGACGTTCGGGGCGCCGGGCGCGACTTTTTACAAATTTTGTTGCATTGCCGCATTTCCCCCACCGGGCTGGCAAATGCCTACACTGGATGAGTGATCATCGACAGGAGACCCACCATGCATCAGACCCCACCCGATGCCGACAAGGCAGCCCGTACCGTCGAGTTGCTGCAGGATATTGCCCGCCGCAGCCAGCAACTGGTGGCCGATTATCTGCAACGCGCCGGACAGGAGGACGGCTATTCGGTGCTGGACCCGCAGTCGATGCTGGCTGCATTTCAGGATCTGGGCAGCCGCTATCTCGCCCAGCCCCAGAAGCTGCTGCAGGCGCAGTGGGCGTTCTGGGCTGATTCGGTCGAGTTGTGGAAGCGTGAAATGGAAAAGCTGTGGTTGCAAAAGCCGGTGGCGCCCGTTGCCGAGCCGGCCGGTGGCGACAAGCGGTTCAAGGATGAAATGTGGGCGCAGAGCTTTGTGCACGACTACCTGAAACAGGCCTACCTGCTGGCTTCGCGCCATGTGCTCGACTCGGTCAACCACGTTGACGGCATCGACGAGCACACGGCGAAGAAAACCGCGTTCTACCTGCGCCAGTACGTTGATGCGATGTCGCCGACCAATTTCGTTGCGACCAATCCGCAGGTGCTGAAAGCGACCATTGAATCCGGTGGCGAAAACCTGCTGAAGGGCCTGCGCGAAATGCTGGATGACCTGCAGCGCAGCAAGGGCCGGCTGGCCTTTAAGATGACCGATCTGAGCGCGTTCAGGCTGGGCGAGAATATCGCTACCACGCCGGGCAAGGTGGTGTACCAGAACGAGCTGATGCAGCTGATCCAGTACGCACCGAGCACCGGCCAGGTGTTCGAACGGCCGCTGCTGATCATCCCGCCCTGGATCAACAAGTTTTACATTCTCGACCTCAAGGCCAAGAATTCGCTGGTCAAGTGGGCGGTGGATCAGGGACACACGATATTCATGATTTCGTGGGTCAACCCGGATGAAACGCTGCGCAACAAGCGCTTTGACGATTACATGCTGGAAGGCCCGCTGGCCGCGCTGGATGCGATCGAGCAGGCAACAGGCGTCAAGGAAGTCAAGGCGCTGGCCTACTGCATCGGCGGCACCCTGCTGGCCTCGACACTGGCCTACATGGCCAGCAAGCGCGATAGCCGCATCAAGGCGGCGACATTCATGACCACGTTGCTGGACTTTTCCGACATCGGTGAGCTGGAAGTCTTTGTCGACGAGCAGCAAATGGAGCAGCTGGAAGCCCACATGGCGAAAAAGGGCTATCTGGAGGGCCACCACATGGCCGATGTCTTCAACCTGCTGCGCGAAAATGATCTGGTCTGGTCGTTCGTGGTCAACAACTACCTGATGGGGCGCGAGCCGATGCCGTTCGATCTGCTGTACTGGAACAGCGATTCCACCCGCATGCCGGCCGCCATGCACAGTTTCTATCTGCGCAACATGTATCTGTACAACCGGCTGCGCGAGCCGGGTGGCATCGAGCTGAACGGGGTGCCGATCGACCTGCGCAAGATCAAGACCCCGGCGTACTGGATTTCCACCCGCGAAGACCACATTGCCCCCTGGCGCACCACCTATCTGGGCACCCGGTTGCTGAACGGGCCAAAGCGTTTTGTCCTGGGGGGATCCGGCCATATTGCCGGCATCGTCAACCCTCCCTCGGCCAACAAGTACGGTTACTGCGCCAACGAAGCGCTGCCCGAATCTGCCGACGACTGGTTGCAGGGCTCGACTGCGCATGAAGGCTCGTGGTGGACCGACTGGGCGGCCTGGGTAGCTGGCTACAACGGCAAACAGGTCGATGCGCGCCAGCCGGGCGAAGGCAAGCTGGCGCCGATTGAGGATGCTCCAGGGCGTTACGTGAAAGCGAGACTGGTATGAGCGAGGCAATCAACCCGCAGCAGGGCGGTGCAGTCCAGTCGCAGTTCCGCGCCTTGCTGGTGCGCCAGGACGAGCAGGGCTACCGTACCGAGCTGGCCGGCTTGCCGCTGTCTTTTCTGGGCGCCGAGGGCGTGTTGGTGCGAGTCGCGTATTCCTCGCTCAATTACAAGGACGCGCTGGCGATTACCGGCAGCGGCAAAATCATCCGCGATTTTCCGCTGATTCCCGGCATTGATCTGGCTGGAACGGTGATCGAGGGCCGTGGATCACCGTTCCGGCCAGGCGAGCCCGTGTTGCTGACTGGTTGGGGGGTTGGCGAGCGCTTTCATGGCGGCCTGGCTGACTATG
>CAZBWH010000102.1:0-8165 GCA_964495595.1 uncultured Burkholderiales bacterium
AATCCCCGTACGAAAGGCGGGGCAAGAGAACCCTTGGTAACGGCAACAGTACCATTGACCGCTATAAGTCTTAATCCCCTTACGAAAGGCGGGGCAAGAGAACCAGTAATGGGTTCGTGAACATTAACGGAGAAAGTCTTAATCCCCTTACGAAAGGCGGGGCAAGAGAACTCTAGCTCATCCGGGCCGCGACTGGCAAGGTATGGCGGGCTGGCTTGCGGGGGATGCGGGGGTTCGGGCGGGCTGACTGGCGGTCAGGGACATAACTTTTTCTCCTGATGGCTGATTTTCTTTGCAAAACAGGCTATCGGCGCGTGATTGTTCTGAATTCGCATGCAGATCATGCTCCAGGTGGTTGATATCCCTGGCCTGTCTGGCTGAAGCCGATGGGCCGGCCGGTCTGCTGGCTGAGTTTTTCCGGGGGCCGGGGGCTTGCACCGCTGCGGTGCCTGGCGCGGGGGTCAGCATTGCCAGTGGGATTCGTCACGCGTGAGCTGGCCTTTGCCGGCGATGATGACGCTTTGCAGGTCGCGGCTGCACAGGGGGTAGTAACGCAGTTTGTCGCGTTCGGGGTCGATGCGGTGGGCAAGGCGGCGCTTGAGGCGGGCGAGACGGTCGCCGTCAAGGTGACATTCGAAGACGGAGTCCTGGACGCGGGTGCCGTAGCCTTCGAGCAGGCGGGCGATGCGGTTGCGGCGGCGGGTGTCGAATATGTCGTAGCAGATGAGGTAGAACATGGGTCAGATGATCCAGTAGGCGGGGTCTTCGGGGCGTTTGCCACGGCCGTGCCAGCTTACCCGGTCGCGGCACCAGACGCAAAGGGGATAGGCGCGCAAGGAGTCGGTTTCGGCATCGAGCCGGGGGGCCCATTCGGCTAGCAGGCGCTGGGCGCTGTCGTGGCTGAGCCAGCATTCAAATACGGAGTACTGGACGCGGTCGCCGACGGTGAGCAGGACTTGTTCGATCTGCAGCCGCAGGCGGTCGTCGGCAATGTCGTAGCTGATCAGCCAGAGGCGGTTGGCTCGCATGGTCAGCGCCAGATGAGGGGGTGGTAGACAGGTTCGTCGCCGCTGATGACGCGGGCGTAGTGATATACCTGAAACTGGATGATGCGCTGCCAGTCGCTTAGGTGGCCGGTGCGGGGGTGTTTCTGGCGGCTGTTGAGGCGGGCTTCGATGAGGGCGATGAAGCGTTTGCGGGCCTCGGGCTGCAGCCGGCAGGGTTGGCTGCTTTGGGGGCTGTGGCTGAAGTCAGCCTGGGTGAGCTGCTTTTGCCGCAGGGCCTGGATGACGATCTGGTCGATGAGGGGGGCGCGGAATTCTTCCATGAGGTCGGAGGCGAGCGCGGGGTGGCCGGCGCTGCGGGCGTGCAGTGCGCCAAGCCAGGGGCTAAGGCCGCGCCGGCGGATGTGAGCGAGTACGGTGTGGTAGAGGACGGCGTAGCCGAAGCTGAGCAAAACGTTGACGGGGTCGGTGGGGGGACGGCGCTGGCGGCTGCCGAATGACCAGTCGTCGCTGAGCAGTTCGCGCACAGCCTGAAAATACAGTCGGGCGCCCTGCCCTTCAAGGCCGCGGACGGTGGCAATGTCGGGGGCCTGGTTGAGTCGGGCTTGCATGTCGGCGATCAGTCCTTCGCGGATGGTGACGTTCTGCAGGTCGACGTAGCGGTTGATGCGGCGCAGGAGGCTGCGGCTGTTCTGCAGTTTGCCGCGCACGAAGGCGCGGGCGAGCATGAGTTGCTGGGGGCCGTCGTCGGCGGCGCGGTGCTGGGCGGTGTGCAGTTCGCTGTGGTCGCGGCCGTGGTCAAGCGAGCAGCCGTAGCGGCCGCTGATTTCGGCAAAATGCACTTGCAGCCCTTCTTCGGCGGCGTGGCGCAAGAGGGCGCTGGATACGAGGGCGTTGCCGGCGATGTAGAGGTGGTCGAGCTTGCCCAGGGGGATGGAGAGCAGTTCTTGCCGCTGTCGCAGGAGGATCAGTCGGCCGGCTTGTTTGGTGATGCGCAGGCCTTGTTCGAAGATGTACAGGGTGCGCTGGGCGGGTTCAATGCCGGCGTCGTCGTCCAGCCGCCAGCTTTCGGCGGCGGTGAGATCGGTGGGGAGGATGGCGCCGGTGGGGTCGTGTTCGTCGGCGACGGGGCCGACGGCGGGCCGGGGGGCGAGGGTCTGCGGCTGGATGCCGGGCGGCAGGCGGTTGGCCTGGGTGTTCGGCGCGTCGGGGATGACCCACGGTGCGGCGTCGGGGTCTTCGGGCAGCAGGAGGTTGCGGATGAAGTGGACGCCGAGAAAACGAAAGCCTTGCTCAAAATGGACGATGCGGGTTTTGTCGGGGTTGAGCTGCAGTTGCAGGGCGTCGAGGACTTCGGTGGTGAGTTCGAGTGCGTCTTCGGCGTCTTCGCGCTGGCGGCAGAGGACGAGAAAGTCGTCGGCGAAGCGTACGAGCCGCAGGCTGGCGTCTTGCATGGCTTCGTCGAGGTGGTCGAGATAGAGGTTGGCGAGGACGGGCGAGAGGGGCGAGCCCTGGGGGACGCCTTGTTCGAGCAGGTAGGGCTGGCCTTGGGCGGGCTGGATGATGGCGGCGAGCCATAGCTGGATGAGGGGCAGCAGGCTGGCGTCGGGCAGGTTGGCGCGCAGTTGCTGTTGGAGCTGGCGGTGGTCGATGGTGTCGAAAAAGGTGCTGATGTCGGCGTCGACGACCCATTGGTAGCCTTGGTCGCGATATTGGGCGACGCGGGCGATGGCTTGCTTGACTGAACGGCCGGGGCGGTAGCCGTAGCTGGCGTCTTCAAAGCCGGGGTCGAGCAGTGGGGTGACGATGCGGGCACAGGCGGCCTGCAGGATGCGGTCGCGCACGGCGGGGATGGCCAGCCGGCGCAGTTTGCCGTTGTCTTTGGGTACCCATACTTCAAGCAGCGGCAGCGGGGTGTACTGCTGGCGTTCGATGTCGCTTTTGAGGGTGATCAGCCGGCCGAGCAGTTTTTCGCCAAAGCTGGCGATGCTGATGCCGTCGACGCCGGGGGCGCCGTTGTTGTCGCGCACTTTTTGCCAGGCGGCGTAGAGGTTGTCTTCGGCGAGCATGGTTTGCAGCAGGTTTGCGGACATGGGCGGGTTTACCTGTCGCGTTTGTACCAGGTGCGGCTTGTGTGGCGGCCCCAGTTGTGGCCGGTGTCGCTGCCAGACAGGCGGCTTAGGCTATGCCAGAATCCCATGATGCTGCTCCCTGCTCGTCAGGCCACGCTGGGTGGCGATGAGGTCATTATGGATGGCGGGCGGGCAACTGGCTGCGAGGGCGAGCTTGCCAGGCGGGGTGCAGACAAGGGGATACAGGTACCCGGCCGGCCTGTAGACCGCTCTGGTATTGACTTACAGGCCGGTTGCAGGCCGCTCCCAGAGCGGGCCGTGGCGCGATGGGGTCAACCGATCGATGAGCGGTTGTCGTAATACATGTTTCCTACCATCACTTTGCTGTCGGTGGTCGACACATACGAAAACCACATGTGGTTGTGCAGGGTGATGGCCGCCGCGGCAATGCTGTAGGGCTTTTGCCCGCTGGTTACGTCGATCACGATGGCTGACTGGGGAATCTGTTTGCTGGTCAGCTTGGTGACGATTTTATCCAGATAGTCATACACCTCGCTGACGCTTTCGGTATCCAGTGCCTCAAGGTTGGACTGGATGTCGATGCTGGCCAGTCCAAGATGCTCAAGTAGTTTGCGAATGTCGTGGGCGGCGGCCAGGGTCTGCTCACTGCACACCAGCTCGATCCTTAGCGAACCAGGTGCACTCGCACTCTGAATCAGGCGGAGCAACTGCTGCAATGAAACATAGCCACCTTCTTTTTGCATTTCATCACACTGAAGCAAGGCCTCCGGCAGTGAGGTGGGCACTGGATAAGGCGCAAGACCAGTTTTTTTGCCGTGACGCCAGACGAGGCTATCGCCCGAACCTTCAAGCCGCCAGGGCGAAGTCGATACGCAATAAACCAGCGCCTGACGTTTGCCCAGACCTTCGACTTCGCTGTGCACTTTGATGGGTTTTTCCTTGGGCAGGGCCTCGAACAACCACCACCCCAACACGATGCAGAGAATCAGCAAAATGGCAATCTGGCCGTACCACAAGTGCAGTGCATCGAATGCTTTTTCATATGGTCTGGCGATACAGCCAAGATGGAACAGCCAGTGTGCAAACGGCTGCTCGCCTTTCAGTGCGTCGCCCAGTATGCCGACCAACACACCGAACAGGATGGTTGGACTGGCGATCCAGACAAATTTTTTCCAGCGTGCGCCGGCTTTGAACCACTTGGCTTGGCCGGTGTTTCTCATGTCAGTGTCTCCTGATTGATGCTTATTCATCGCTTGCAGACTGCAGCATTCCGCTTTACTGATCCGGAACACTGGCCACCCAGAATGCCTCCAGCCTGGCCTGGCAGGCTTGCATGTCCTCCAGGCTCAGCTCACTGCCACGCTTGTCTGCTGGCACGGTCAGACTCAAATGCAGATAGCGCCCCTTTCTGGCACACACTTCTGCCGCGAGGTGCACGGGCAAGGTGCCAATCACGGTGTCACCCGGCGCGAGCTGGGCGGGGTCGAGGTGTGCGATGCAGTGGTCGACCTCGACTCCCCGTTGCATGAGCCATTGCAGGGCGCCTTGATGGCGGGATACAAACCAGGTTGTCATGTTTTTCGTGCTCCTGTGGTGTCTGCGCAGGATTCGACCCTGCGCTGCCAGCGGGCTGCCGGAATGACTCACGATAGTCGATTACGGGTGGCAGGCGGGGTTGGGCAAGCTTGTCATGCGCTGCCGGCCAGGCCGATCTTGCCAAAGCCGAAGGTTGTTTTGTTGCCTAGCTGCAGGTGTTGCATCAGCCGGAGCCACGGCCACAGCAGCGGGTCGGGCGGGCTGTATTCGAGCTGGCCGTAAAGGCCGCCCAGCACCATGGCCTGCTGCTGACGGGCCGAGTAACGTTCGGCATCCAGCCAGCTCAGCTCGGCGTTCAGCAGGCGGCATTGCGCGGCCGCGTGTTGTAGCGGCTGGTACTGTTCGTGCGAGAGCAATGCCTCGGGCTGGCCCAGCAGGCCGCTGACCCGGCCAATCAGCCGGTGCAGCAGCAAGGCCATGTCCGGCGGCTGCCGCAATATGTCACCACGCTGTTTGAGGCGCAGCGGTGCCAATAGCTGCAGGTGCAATGGCCCCGGCAGAGGCTGGGCATCGAGGTCGGCAAAAGTCAGTGCGCGAGCCTGGCCAAGGTCGGCCTGCGGGTTGCCGAGGCGGTCCAGCGCGGCAAAGCCTTTGAGCTGGAACGGTGCCCGCTGCTTTCCCAGCCCGGCCTGCTGGATGTGCAGCAGGGCTTGCACCACGGCAGCGGCATGCGATACCTGTTGGTTGAACAAGCGGATCTCGAACGACCAGTTGCCGCCGGTATTGATCCGGCGGGGGTGTTTGAGCGGTGCATACAGGGCATACGGGCGACCGCGCTCGTCGCTGCCGCCAAACAGTTGCTGAAACACGGTAGGCGCGGTTTGCTGTAGCGCCATGCCAAGAAAGCTGTGCACCAGCAGTCCGGGCACAGGCGGTAATTCGAGCGGGGCTTGCAGTTGTAGGTCAAACCGCAGGGTGAGCCACTGCAGTTGGTGCAGGGCAGGAACAGGGTAGGTATTTGGCATGACTGGCTAGAGTGTGTGTTGCGGAACGGGCAATGCTGACTGCAAGTTTGACGGTCAGCGGATCAGTGAGCTGATGCGCCGGCCAAGCTGCTGGCTGGCGAGCTGGCGCCAGGCATGGTGGATGACGACGGCTTCGTCCAGCCCCAGGGCTTGAGCCAGCTGCTGCAGGCGGGGGTGCGAGAGGCCGATTCGGTGTCCGTGTCGGTGGTTGGATACGTGACAAGCAGGTGGTAAGGGGTGGTGTTGGGCATGGCTCCTTATATTCCTTCTTCAATGTCAGGCAAGCCGGTTTGCATTGCGGATGGCGCAATGCTGCTATGATTCGGTTCGGCCGATGTATTGCTTTTCCAGACCCGACAACGGCTAAAGTGATTCTACAATAGCAAACGGCGCGCTATGGCGGATGATCCCCTGGCCGGCTTATCGGCGCACAATCTGACTCAGGCAAGGCAACGACCCTCGCTCCCCCTCTCTCATAATGGCTTATTTGATTCCCCAGCTTAATAGTTGCCTGTCCCGCATGACGTCGGGCGAGAAACGGTTTGCCCGCCGGATCGAGGCGCTGCTCGAGAACGATTACACGTGCTGGTACGATGTGACGGTCGGCGTCAAGCGCCGGCGGCCGGACTTTCTGCTGCTTCATCCGCTGCGCGGCCTGCTGGCGCTGGAGGTGAAAGACTGGCGGCTCGACCGCATCCGCTCGCTTGATCCACGGATCGTGGAACTGGAAGTCAATGGCAAGTTGATCAAGGAACTCAATCCCTTGCTGAAATCCCGCGACTTCATTCAGGTGACGGTCGCGCAGCTGCAGAAAGACCCGCTGCTGGTTCAGGACGACGCCAGTCAGTACGCAGGCAAACTGTGCATGCCGTACGGCCATGGCGTGGTGCTGAGCAATATCAGCCGCCGCGATTTCGATGCTTCGGGCATGGCTGATGTATTGGCCGAACAATTGGTGATCTGCCAGGATGAAATGACCGAGTCGGTCGATGCCGAGGCGTTTCAACAACGGTTGTGGAATATGTTCCTGCAACCGTTTTCCTGCCGGTTGACGCGACCGCAAATCGACCGCGTGCGCTGGCATCTGTTTCCGGAAATTCGCCTCCAACCCCGGCAGGACTCCTTGTTTGGCACGGAGAAAGCTCCAGATCTCTCGCTGCCCGATCTGGTGCGAGTCATGGATTTGCAGCAGGAGCAACTGGCCCGCAGCCTGGGCGAAGGCCATCGCGTGATTCACGGCGTAGCGGGCTCAGGCAAGACGATGATTCTGGGCTATCGGGCGGAATTCCTGGCTCGCATGACTCCCAAACCAGTCCTGGTTCTGTGTTTCAACCGGGCGCTGGCGCAGAAACTGGCCAACTGGAGCCACAGCAGGGGGCTGGAACAAAAAGTGGTGGTCGACACCCTGCACGGCTGGTGCAGCGAGATGATCGACACTTACCAGCTGGAGCCACCACCTGATGGCCCCGAACGGTTCAATGTACAAGTACAGCGGGTAATCGATGGCGTAAGCCGGGAGCAGGTTCCAGCCGGTCAGTACAGCGCCGTGCTGATCGACGAAGGGCACGACTTCGAACCCGAATGGCTGAGGCTGGTGGCCCAGATGGTCGATCCGGCAACCAATTCATTGCTGATCCTGTACGACAGCGCGCAGGACATCTACCAACAGGCACGCAAACGGCGCTTCAGCTTTGCCAGCGTCGGCATCCAGGCAAAAGGGCGCACGACAATCCTGAAGCTGAATTACCGCAATACGGCCGAAGTCCTCGGCGTGGCGCACAGTTTTTCCCGGGAACTGCTGATTGCTCAGGAATCCAGCGAAGACGGCGTTCCGTTGATTACCCCGCAAACCGCTGGGCGCCATGGCCCAACACCCGAATTCGCCCGGCTGGCCAACTTTCGCGCAGAAGTGCTGCATATCGCCGAACGACTGCGTACCAGCCACGCCGAGGGCCTGCCGTTTCACGACATGGCGATCCTGACGTACCGCAAGAACAGGCAACGCGAAATCGTATCACTACTGAATCAGGCGGGCATTCCAGCGACTGCCGGCCTGGCCAAAGCGGACCAGGTGAACGTGCTCACCCTGCATGCCAGTAAAGGGCTGGAGTATGCCACCGTCGCCATCGCCGGACTGGGTGAAATGCCTTACAGCAGCCACAACGCCAATGAACAGGCCCGTGTGTTGTATGTGGGGATGACACGCGCCATGCACTCACTGCTGCTGACCGCCAGCCAGGACTCGGAATTTGCCGCCAAGGCCTCTGCTGCCTGTTCAGCGCAACAGAGCTGAGCTGCACGGTCAAACCAGCCCGAGAGGCAAGGAACCGGGCGTCAGCATCGGCCCTCACGCAGGGCCCATCTCTTCAATTTTTTAAGCGGACACCAATCCTTGCGTGTGACATCGATTCTAAACAAAAACGCCCAGCTAAGGTTAGCTGGGCGTTGAGAGGGGGGAGTCTGGCGGTGACCTACTTTCCCACGGGCGAACCGCAGTATCATTGGCG
>CAZBWH010000103.1:0-8031 GCA_964495595.1 uncultured Burkholderiales bacterium
GCCGGCACCGGTGAGGGCCACCAGCGGGATACACCATTCGGCGGCGGTGCGGCAGACTTGCAGGTCGCGCTGCCGCAGCTGGGTTTCGTCCAGCCAGCCTTCGGCCAGATCGAGCCAGTGGCTGTCGACGCTGGCCTGATAGATCAGCAGGTCGCAATCGGCCAGTTGCTCCACCTGCGCTGCCAGCGCAGCGAAATCCCCTTCGGCCTGCGCCTCGCCCAATGTCGACAATTCCAGATACCGCAGCCATGCGGGCTGCTGCAATCGCTGCAGGATGTTGCGCGAGCCGGTTGCGGGGTGCAGCGAGGCGTCGATGATGCCCACGCGTTCGACCAGGCCGGCCCGTTTCAAAGCCAGAGCGGCGATCAACGGGACATTGAAGGTGCAATCGCCGGCCGCGCCGCGGAACCCGGCCTGATGAAACGGCCCGACCGGTGCCAGGGCAACACCACGGCTGTGCAAAACACGGCGGGCAGCATCCAGCACCGCGCCGGCCACATAAGGCAACGAGCGGGCGACATTCGGCAGGCGGTTGCCGAAGCCGTTGTCGCAGCTGCCGTCGAGCACGGCATCGACATAATCGGCGGCGTGGGCCAGCGCCAGCTGGCTTCTGGTTACCGGTGCCGGCGCATGCAGCGTCAGCGGAATGCCCAGCTCGAACCAGGAGGCGACTATTTCACGCGGTTTGTGGGCGCTGGGCGACGGGCTTTCGGCGTCGGCCAGCAGCTTTTCCGAATAAAACACCGGCAGCGACATCGGGCCGGCTACTCAGGGATAAGGCCGCACCACGCGGAAGCCGAGCAGCTGGCTGCGATAACCGACCGGGTTGCCGGTGCGCACCGCCGAGCGTGGCAGCGCCGGGCCGCTCCAGCCACCGCCGCGGTAGATGCGTTTGGCACAATCATCGGTCACCCGCGGGCTGCCGTCGGTGGGTGCGTTGATATAGTTGGTAGACAGGCAATCCTCGGTCCATTCCCAGACGTTGCCCAACACGTCGTAGAGGCCGAAAGCATTGGGCTTGAACTGGCCGACCGGCGCGGTGGCGGCGTGGCCGTCCTTGCATTCGTGCGGCTCCCAGTCGAACTTGTAGCGTGCGTGGGTGGTGCTGTCATGCACATTGGCGAATTCGCAGGCCAGGTCGGTATCGTCGCCCCAGTAACGGGCGGTGCGGGTGCCGGCGCGGGCGAGGTATTCCCATTCCGATTCGGTCGGCAGCCGGTAGGCCTTGCCGGTCTTGCGGCTGAGCCAGGCAAGGTAGGCCTTGGTGTCCTGCCAGTTGACGCACACCACCGGGTGGTCGTCGCGCTGGGAAAATCCGGGGTCGCGCCAGGTGCGCCCCGGTTCGTTCTCCCAGGTTGATGAATGAATCCAGACATAACACACAGACTCGGCCTTGTAGCCGGTGGCTTCGACAAACGCGGCGAATTCGCCGCGGGTGATTTCAAACCGGCCAACCGCCAGCGCCTGCGGGATCTGCACTTCATGCCGCGGACGCTCGTTTTCGCCGCTACCGGCCACATTGCGCGCCGATCCCATCAGAAACGAGCCGGGCGGCACCACCACCATTTGCGGGCAATCCGGGCAATCGCGGAACACGCTGCCGGCGTTGCCGGCCACGCTGCGATTGTCGTTTGCGGGCGCCGGTTCAGCCGTAGCGGCAGCCAACGCAGTCAGCCGTGCCTGCGCCAGCTCGGCGAACTGGCCTTGCGGATATTTGCTCAGGTAAGCGCGCAGGTCGGCCGGATTGCTGCTGCCCTTGATGCTGTCCCAGAACGACAACTCGAATGCAGCGGCCTCGCCCAGCAGCGGCAACGGTGCAGCCTGCTGGGCCGCCAGCGGCTGCGGGCCGCCGCGGAAATAGAAATCGCCGTCCAGGCTACCTTCCATCCACGGCACCTGTTTGCCGTCGGAGGCATCCTTGACGCCGATCACCACCTTCTTGATCGCCAGCTCGATCGGCACATTGGGCTGATCCATCTGCCGCAGCAGGTGTTCGGTGTACAGGCCATGCTTGCCGTCGCCATCGTCGGCGGTTTTGCCTTTGGCGGTCGAGAAGGAGATCAGGGTGCCGGACGGCGCATTCACTTGCGCCAGCCCGCGGCTGGCCGAGCGTGATTTGCCGAACGGGTTGTCGCGGCAGGCGTCCAGAAACACCAGGTTGAGCCGGGTTTTGGCGCCGTCGAGCATGTCGAGCAGCTGGTTGGTGTTGATGCTCTGCAGGGGCAGATCGTCTTCGCTGGCCAGGTTGGCGTCGATAGCGGGCAGGTAGTTCACGTCCTTGAGCTGTACGCCGTGCCCGGCGTAGAAAAACAGCGCGACCGCACCGGGCTGCAGGCGGTTGCGAAAATCGCGGATGGTCGGGGCAATCTGGCTGGTGCGCAGGTTTTCGCGGCTGATGACATCAAACCCCAGTGTGCGCAGCTTGGCCGCAATGGCGCGGGCATCGTTGACCGGGTTTTGCAACGGCGCGCTTCGATAGGCGGCATTGCCGATCACCAGGGCAACCTGCCGGTCTGCGGCGGCGGCCGGTGCCATGCACAGCGCGAGCAGGCAGGCCATCCAGGCCAGCGGGCACCATCGGAGTTTCTGGTTTGGGTAGATCATGAGCTATAGTCTTTCCTGTCATCTTTCGGGCAGATACCGGTTGCCTGGCGGCCTGTCTGTCATCCATGTTAGACCTTCCTTCCCCTGATGCGACACCTGACAGGGCACGCTGGCTGAGGCTTGGCGGGCTGATGCTGGCGGCTCTCTGGCTGACGCTGGGGCTGCTGGCGGCGCTATTGCTGGACAAACAGCACGCGCTGATGGTCGATCTGGCCGTGTCACGCGCAGCCATCAGCGCCGGGGAAATCGACTCGGCCCTACAGGCCGGGCAGCAAAGCGGGCTGCGGCTGGAAGAAACCCGCGCCCTCCAGTCACTGCTGCAACGCCTGCGACATGATACCCACGACCTGTTGCGCGCCGACATTTTCGACCACCACGGGCGACTGTTGTACAGCAGCGCGTCTGCGCAGGCAGCCGGGGTCTCGGCCGACTGGCTGCGCCTGAGCCAGCGCGACAAGGGATTGTGGCACCAGGAGCATGCGGGCGGGCGGATTACCGTGGGGCACGCAATCCACGATGAGCGCGACCGGTTTGCCGGGGGCTATGCCTTGTCGATTGATGCCAGCCGGCATTATCAGCAGACCGAGCACGCCCGGACAACCTTCATCCAGACCTTGCTGCCCGGCGCAGTGGTAGCCGGCCTGCTGCTGGTGCTGCTGCTGCGGCTAGCGAAACGGTGGGGTGGAGCCGATTCATCCGGTGAGCGGCATCCAGCGCACTGGCCCGCCTGCCCGCTGCGCACACGGATACTTGCCGCGGCCATGCTGGTCATGCTGGGCTGCGGCGGGGCGATGTCGATCTGGGCCAGCCACCTGTTCACCGAACACCTGCAACCCACGCTGCAAAGCAAGGCAGAAGCGGTGGCAGGGCTGGTTCGCGCCAAGCTGGCCCGAGCACTGGCACTGGGCATCCCGTTTGACCGGCTGATGGGTGTAGAGGCCTATTTCGACGAGCTGCTGACCCAGCACCCGGAATTGGCGGGCATCCGGCTGCAGGGCGCGGACCGGGCTCACTACGCACGCAGCCGCACAGCCAGCACCGGGCCACAGGCCAGCAGCCTGCCACTCCCCGATCGCTTGCCCCCAGGCGGGGCGGTAGCCGTCGTCGTGCAGACCGATCCAGGGTATGTGGGCGGGCAAATGTGGGCGCTGGCAGCCGATATTGCCATTGTGTTGCTGGTCGGGCTGATTGTGTTCAACGAAGCGCTGAATGCACTGCTGGCCCGCCTTCCCGACTCAGCGACCCCGAAAGCAGCGGCTGCGGCACGACCGGCACGGCTGGCGGCCATCCGTTTGCCACTGTTCCTGTTCATCCTGACCGAAGAGCTGACCCGCTCTTTTCTGCCGCTGCATATCCGCGAGCTGGCGATTGCGGCCGGCCGGGCCGGTGAAACCACGCTGATCGGCATGCCGATCAGCGTGTACATGCTGTGCTTTGCCGTGGCCACACCGGTTGCCGGTGGGCTGGCCGACCGGTACGGTGCCCGGCGGGTATTCGGGCTGGGGGCTCTCCTGGCTGCAACGGGGTTCGTCTGGGCAGCGCTGACCAGCTCGATCTGGCAGTTTGCCGCAGCACGAGCACTGTGTGCTACCGGCTACGCACTGGCCACCATGGCTGCGCAGCGGGCGATTCTGGCAGACAGCGACCGCCAATCGCGCGCCCAGGGGCTGGCCATGTTCATCGGAGCCGTCAGCATTGCCGCAATCTGCGGCGCGTCGGTCGGCGGCGTGCTGGCAGAGCGGGGGGGGGTGCTGCCGGTGTGGTTGCTGTCTGCGCTGCTTTGCCTGCTGGCCACCCTGCTGTTCGGCCGGGTCAGGCCACCGCCAGCCAGCCAGCAAACCCAGGACAAGCCATTTTCCTGGGGTGACTTGCTGCGGCTGATGCGCCAGCACCGGTTCGCTGCCTTGATGCTGGGCAGTGCCATTCCGGCCAAGATCGCGCTGGCGGGGCTGCTGTTTTACCTGACGCCGCTGGCACTGTCCGCTGCCGGTTTTGCACCAGCCGCCATCGGCCGGGCGGTGATGCTGTATTTCGTGCTGATGATGATCGTCACCCCGCTGGCGGCGCGACTGTCCGACCGCTACCATCTGCGCCTGTCGCTGATCGTCGTCGGCGGCCTGATCATGGCGGCCGGCGCGCTGGCCGGCGGATCAGGCAGCGCCTCTGCCACCCTGGCCGGCATCGTGACACTGGGCATCGGCACCGCCCTGTCGGCCGCGGCACTGCAAGCACTGGCCAATGAGCTGGGCACCGCCAGCGGCGAGGTTGGCCAGATGGCAGCCACCGCAGCCTTTCGCACCATCGAGCGGCTGGGCAGCGCCATCGGCCCCTTGCTGGCCGGCACGCTGTTGCTGCACGGCGGATTTGGCCAGGCCATGACGGGAATCGGCGTGGTACTGCTGGTCGGCAGCCTGCTGATTGCGATCGCGGTACGGCCGGGCCAGCCAAAGGACAGGCCAACATGAACGAAACACGGATTGACTGGCGACCCGGATCATTGACCGTGGTACGCGGCGCTCCCCTTCACCCGGCAGAACGGCTCCACAGCCGGCAGGCGGTCAGCCCCCCCTGCCGGCTGACGATCCCCTTGCTCGCCCTGCTGGGTGGGCTGGCCGGGGCGGGACAGGCGGCCCATGACGGTGAACAACGGGTGCCGCATATCTACATGCTGCTGTACCGGGGATGCGAAGACGCCTGCCGCGGCTTTCAGGAGTATTTCCGCAAGCAGCATCTGCCGGTACGGTTCACCATACGCGATGCGGCGCAGGACAAGCACCGGGTTCGTGAGCTGGTGGCAGAAGCCCGAGCGCTACGGCCCGATCTCCTGCTGACCTGGGGCACCACGGCCACCGTCGAAGCCGTCGGCACACTGGACAAGATCGACCCGCAGCGACACATCACCGACTTGCCGGTGCTGTTCATGATCGTTTCACACCCGGCCAAGGTAGGGTTGGTACGGCAGCTCGACCACCCGGGGCGCAATCTGAGCGGCACACTTTATCTGCTGCCCGCCGAAACCCAGCTACGCGCTGCGCGCTCTTATCTGCCGTTCAAGCGACTGGGGTTTATCAGCAACCCCATTGAAGCCAATTCACAAGCCAGCCGCGACGAGCTGCGCACCCTGGCGCCAAGGTTTGGCTACACGCTGGTAGAACGCGAGATTCCGCTGGCGGCCGACGGCAAGCCGGACGCCGCCGCATTGCCGGCACTGGTGGCCTCGCTGGCCCGGGATCGGGTCGATCTGTTGTACATGCCCCCGGACAGCTTCCTGAACAGCCAGCGCGACAGCATTACCGGTAGCGCCCTGCAGCAGCGCCTGCCGGTGTTTGCCGCCGCCGAGGCGCCGGTGGTCAAGTCGCAGGCCCTGTTTGGCGTTGTCAACAAATACGAGGATGTCGGGCGCTTCACCGCTTACCGAGCAGCGCAAATCCTGTACGAGGGCAAACGCCCTGCCGACCTGCCGATCGAACTGCCCCGACGCTTTTCCCTGTTGATCAATATGCAGGCAGCCCGCACACTGCAACGCTACCCGCCGTTGAAACTGCTGGATGCAGCCGAACTGATCAACCCCGCCCCACCCCAACCGGAGCCTGACCACTGATGCGGATCCTGCTGTGTACCAAACGGGATTTACCCGGCTGCCTGTTTCTGAACCGGCTGCTGCCCTTGCTGGCCGGCCATGAGCTACAAGTCTGGCTATCCGACAAGACCCGCCCGCAGGAGGCGGCCGACGCCGTGCTGGCCGAGATTGCCTTTCTCGAACGCGGCCTGCCAATCGACCTGCTGTTCCCACTGATCGACGCCCTGCCCGCCGGCACACCCGCCGCCACACAACTGACCTTTACCGGACTGGCACAGCAGCACGGCGTCGCCATCGACGCCGTGGACGGCGTCAACACACCTGCCGGGCTGGCCCGGCTGCGCCAGTTCGGCCCCGATCTGCTGATTTCGTCCCGTTTCAGCTACATTTTTCATGCCGCGGCGATTGGCATGCCGCGCCACGGCGTCGTTAACGTCCACCCCGGCGACCTGCCGCACTACGCCGGGCTGTTTGCGCCGATGCGGATGGTGCTGGACGGCGCCAGCGAGCTGTGCAGCTCGGTACACTGGATCGACCAGGGCATCGACACCGGCCCGGTCCTGGCCCGGCATCGCCAGCCACTCGACCGGCAGCGCGGGCTGCTCGGCCAGATCAGCGAGCTGTATTGCCTGGCCATTCCCACCCTGCTGACACTGATCAGCGAACTCGCCGCCGGCACACGCCCGGCCGGCGAGGAGCAGGACATCCGCCAGCGGCATTACCGTTCGCTGCCCGACGCCGCCGAGCTGGCGGCCTTTGGCGCAACCGGCATGCGCTTCTGGAGCGCCGACGAATACCGCGCCACCCTGCAGCACTTTCTACCCGGCACCGCCGCACCCGAGCTGCTCAACCGTCTGCAGGACACACACTGGCGCCACTGGCTACAGCCACTGCTGGCACCCTGAATGCAACAAGGCAGCCACTGGCTGCCTTGGGTCACTCACGATCCGCAGACAGACGGATCAGGGCGAGTAGCCTTCAAAAATCGAATCGAACGCCGACACCCGTTCCTTGCCCAGGCTGGCGTACTGGGCACCGGCCAACAGCTGGTTTTTCAGTGCGGCATTGGCCGGCGACTTGCCCAGCCAGATTTTCAGCATGGCCGGGCCGATCGCCGGACCAGCCAGCTCACCCGACGGCACACCGTTGTAGAACACCCGTACCGAGCCATCGGCGGCAATATCCAGCGCCATCCGGTCGCCGGGCCGGGTTTCATAAATGTCGTTCAACGACGACTCCAGTTGCACCAGGGCCGGCTGCAGCGCGGGCAATTCGTCTGCCACCGCGTTCTGGCGAATACCGTCTCGCAAGGTGGCCACCACGATCCGCGCCGGCACGCTACGGCGGAACACCAGCATCATCCGCCGTGGCTGCGGCTGGCTGATCGCCACATCGGCACTCTGGCTCTTGCTGGGCAGATACAGCGCTGCCAGGTAGATCCGTGCCCCCATTGCAGTGCGAGTCCCCGCGCCATTGAGCGCCAATTCCTGCCCGAACACGGTCTGCTGGTCGGGAATCGACAAGCCATCCACATCGAAGGCCTGTGCTGCCAGCGGCAACCATGCCAGCGACGCCATCGCGAGTACTCGTTTGATCATGCCTGGTTTCTTTCCTGAAAAGTGAGAGTCCAATCCGGCCAGGTCGGCCAGCCTGCCATGCAACCGGGCTACCTCGTCGCCGATCGGGCGGGTGAGCCAGCCAATCCAAGCAAATTCAAGTCAATCAGAATATTTGGATGAACGGATTTTATGGATTTCACCAATCCAGTCAACAACTTAATTCGTGCTTTTATTCCAATTCCCCGCCAGTACCTCCCCAAAGAGACAAACAGGCACCGGGCTGCAGCC
>CAZBWH010000104.1:0-7863 GCA_964495595.1 uncultured Burkholderiales bacterium
AGGACATCGCCCTTTCACGGCGGTAACCGGGGTTCGAATCCCCGTGGGGACGCCAGCTTTGGCTGGCCATGCCTGTTTCTCTTTCCCATCTCCCTGTCGTCCGCTCAGCATCGGCGGAAATGCTGTACCAGCTCATTCGCCATGATGTCGCAGACGCCCGGCGGCAGATCGTGGCCCATGCCCGGCACTTCAACCAGCCGGGCGCCGCGAATCTTGGCGGCGGTATCACGGCCGCAGGCGACGGGCACCAATGGATCTTCCTTGCCGTGAAGCACCAGCGTCGGACGCTCGATGCCCTGCAGTAGCAGGGTGCGGTCGCTTGCACTGGCTACGGCGAGCAATTGCCGCAACACACCCTCAGGATGGATGGATCGTTCCAGCCAGCGGCGGATGCGTGCGCGATGGGCGTCGTCCGACATCGGAAAACCGGGGCTGCCGATGATGCGTACGGTACTGAGATAATGTTCGACCAGACGGTCGCGCTGTTCCAGACGGTAGGCATGGCTCGGTGGGCGGCTGAGCAAGGCTGCGCGTGCGCGTGGAGTGGGGCCAGGCAGACCGCGGGCGCCGCTGGTGCTCATAATGCTGGACAGGCTAAGTGCCCGCTGAGGTGCGTGTGCGGTCAGCAATTGGGCGATCATGCCGCCCATCGATACTCCTACCACGTGAGCCTGCGGGATGCCTAGCCCGTCGAGCAGCCCCAGCGCATCGTGTGCCATGTCGGCCAGCGAATACGGTGCCTTGACCGGCAGGCGAAGCTTGTGCCGGGCGATTTGCCACAGTATGTTCGGTTTGCCCAGGTGATCGAGGTGGCTCGACAGGCCGATGTCGCGGTTGTCAAAGCGCACGACATGATAGCCATCGGCTGCCAGCGCTTCGCAGAACGGGTCGGGCCAGCCGATCATCTGCATGCCCAGACCCATGATCAGCAGTACTGCGGGGTGCTGCGGGTTGCCAAAGGTTTCGTATTCGATCTGCAGGCCGTTGCTATGTACGTGAGGCATGAGGTGTGTTGATGGCTGAAAAGACTTTGAATGTAGCCGATCCGGCTCAGTCTTGCGCGTTGGCGCCGTAATGGCAGAATTTTTCCTGCACCCGAGCCATTTCGTCATCCGGCAGGATAACCGGTTCACCCAGTTGCAGGGCGCGCCAGTACATCTCGCACAGGTTTTCCACTTCGGTGGTCAGTGCCTGTGCCCGTGGCAGGTCGGTGCCGAGCACCAGCAGGCCGTGGTTGCCGAGCAGGCAGGCCAGTCGGCCGTCGAGCGCCTGCAGGGCGTAATCGGATAATTGCTGGGTGCCAAAGGTGGCATACGGCGCGCAGCGGATGGTGTGGCCGCCGGCCAGGGCGATCATGTAATGGAATGCCGGTACTTCGCGCCGCAGACAGGCTAGCGTGGTGGCAAAGCGCGAATGGGTGTGGATGACGGCGCCGATTTCCGGTCGGGCGGCGTAGATGTCGTGATGAAAGCGCCACTCGGACGACGGCTTGCGCAGGCCTTCGATCTTACCGTTAAAGTCCATAAACACGATGTCGTCCGGCCCGATCTGGTCGTAGGCCATGCCGGACGGGGTGATCAGGTAGCCTTCTCGCCAGCGCAGGCTGAGATTGCCGGCGCTGCCGTGGTTGATGCCTTGGGCGTTGAGCTGCAGCGCGCTGTCGATCAGCGATTGGCGGGCCTGGGTTTCGGTCATGTTATTTCCTCAAAAGCTAAAACCTTGAACCAGAGAGAGCACAGAGAAAAGCGCTCCAATGAGAAAATTCTCGACAAGGTTTTTCTCTGTGTTCTCTGTGCTCTCTGTGGTTCAAGATTTTGGCTTTCGCTCCGGGAACAGCCCCAGCAACCCGGCCTCGCTCGCCAGGCAGACGCCGCGTTCGGTGATCAGGCCGGTCACCAGCCGGGCCGGGGTGACGTCGAAGCCGGGGTTCAGGGCGGTAGTGCCGGCCGGTGCCAACAGCACTTCGCGCAGTTCGCCGCTGCGATCCAGCCCCTTGATGCGCAGCACTTCGTCGGCGTTGCGTTCTTCGATCGGAATCTGCCGACCGTCGGCCAGTTGCCAGTCGATGGTGGGGGAGGGCAGACCGACGTAGAACGGCACGCCATTGTCGGCGGCGGCCAGCGCTTTCAGGTAGGTGCCGATCTTGTTGCATACGTCGCCGTTGCGGGTGGTGCGGTCGCTGCCGACGATCACCAGATCGACCCGGCCGTGTTGCATCAGATGGCCGCCGGTGTTGTCGGCAATCAGCGTGTGCGGTACGCCGTGCTGGCCCAGTTCCCACGCGGTCAGGCTGGCGCCCTGGTTGCGCGGCCGGGTTTCGTCGACCCATACCTGCAGCGGTATGCCGGCATCGTGCGCGGCGTAAACCGGCGCCAGTGCGGTGCCCCAGTCCACCGTCGCCAGCCAGCCTGCGTTGCAGTGGGTGAGAATCTGCACCGGCCGTTGCCTGGTTTGCCAGATGGCCTCGATCAGCGCCTTGCCGTGCTGGCCGATCGCTTGATTCAGCGTGACATCTTCATCGGCAATGGCGGCTGCTTCGTGCCAGGCAGCGGCGGCACGCCGGGATGGCGGCAGCGGCGCAACGTGCCCGGCCACGCGCTGCAGCCCCCAGCGCAGATTGACCGCCGTGGGCCGGGTGGCCAGCAGCATTGCCTGCGCCTGCTGCCATCCGGCATCGCTGGCATCGTGCTGCAAGGCCAGCGCCAGGCCGTAGGCTCCGGTGGCTCCGATCAGTGGCGCGCCGCGCACGGCCATGTCGCGGATTGCCGCTGCCACCGCCTCCGCGCTATCCAGACGCAGGATGACGAACCGGTGCGGCAACTGGCGCTGGTCGATGACTTCGATGGATCGGCCATCCGGATGGGGCCAGAGGGTGCGGTAGGGGCGGTTGGCGACAAGCATGATAACAGGGCAGAAGGCAGAGCAAGACGCGCATTGTGCCAGACTTGAGGGCCATCTGGCTGCAGGCCGCTCTGGTATTGGCCTGCAGGCCGGGCTGCGAGCCAGTACCAGAGCGGCCTGCAGACGGATGCTCATAGCCGGGCGGGGGCAATATCGACTAGAATCCCGCCGATGAATACTCCTGATTTCGTCCACCTGCGCCTGCACTCCGAATTCTCCATTGCCGATGGCATCGTCCGTATCGACGACGCGGTTGACCGCGCCAAGGCCGACAGCATGCCGGCGCTGGGGATTTCCGATCTGTCCAACCTGTTCGGCATGGTCAAGTTTTACAAGGCCTGTCGTGGCAACGGCATCAAGCCGGTGATTGGCTGCGATGTCTGGATCGAGAACGAAACCGACCGCGACAAGCCATTCCGTACCTTGCTGATCTGCCGCAACCGGGCCGGCTACGGCCGCTTGTGCGAATTGCTGACCGACGGCTACCGCACCAACCAATACCGCGGCCGGGCCGAGCTGAAAAAATCCTGGCTGGAGCAGGGCGACAACAGCGGGCTGCTGGCCTTGTCCGGCGCGCACCTGGGCGATGTCGGCATGGCACTGGTGGCCGGCAATGTCGACTCGGCGCGGCGCCACGCGCAGTGGTGGGCCGGACTGTTTCCCGATGCGTTTTACCTTGAGCTGCAACGGGTGGCACAGCCCGGCGTAGAGGGATGCGTGCAGGGAGCGGTGGCGCTGGCGGCGGAGCTGGGCTTGCCGGTGGTGGCCACCCATCCGATCCAGTTCATGGCGCCGGACGATTTCAAGGCGCACGAAGCGCGGGTGTGCATTGCCGAAGGCTATGTGCTGGGCGACAAGCGCCGGCCGAAGCATTTTACCGAAGAGCAGCATTTTCTCTCCCGCGAGGCGATGCGGGCCAAGTTTGCCGATCTTCCCAGTGCGCTGACCAACACGGTGGAAATCGCCAAACGCTGCAATCTGACCGTGCAGCTGGGCAAGAATTTCCTGCCACTGTTTCCAACTCCGGACGGCATGACTCTGGACGACTATCTTGTGTTGCGCGCCAGACAGGGGCTGGAGGAGCGGCTGGCCAAGCTGTATCCAGATGCCGCGCAGCGCGAGCAGAAACGGCCGGAGTTCGAGGCACGGCTCAAGTTCGAAACCGATACCATCGTCCAGATGGGGTTTCCCGGTTACTTCCTGATCGTGGCCGACTTCATCAACTGGGCCAAGCACAACGGTTGCCCGGTGGGGCCGGGGCGTGGCTCGGGGGCCGGCTCGCTGGTGGCGTTCTCGCTGGGCATTACCGACATCAACCCGCTGGATTACGCACTGCTGTTCGAGCGGTTCCTGAATCCGGAGCGGGTGTCGATGCCCGACTTCGATATCGACTTCTGCCAGGATAACCGCTGGCGGGTGATCGAATACGTGCGCAACCATTACGGCGTCGATGCGGTGTCGCAGATCGTCACCTTCGGCACCATGGCCGCCAAGGCGGTGGTGCGCGACGTCGGCCGGGTGCTCGATCTGCCGTATGGCTTCGTCGACAGCATTTCCAAGCTGATCCCCGCCGCACCGGGCAAGCAGTATTCGCTCGACGATGCGGTGGAGATGGAGCCGCAGTTGAAAGAGCGGCTGGCGAACGAAGAAGAAATCCAGGAGCTGTGGGCGCTGGCCAAAAAGCTGGAAGGCATGACCCGCAACGTCGGCATGCACGCCGGCGGGGTGTTGATCGCACCGGGCAAAATCACCGATTTCTGCCCGCTGTATCAGGCGCAGGGCGAAGATGCCAACCCGGTCAGCCAATTCGACAAGGACGACGTCGAGCAGATCGGCCTGGTGAAATTCGACTTTCTCGGCCTGCGCAACCTGACGATCATTGATCTGGCGGTGCGTTACATCAAAGACCTCGATCCGGCCTTCAACACCGACCTGAACACCATGCCGTTCACCGACCCTGCGGCATACCAGGTGCTGAAAGACGCCAACACCACCGCAGTGTTCCAGCTGGAGTCGGAAGGCATGAAACGGCTGCTGGAAAAACTCAAGCCCGACCGCTTCGAAGACATCATCGCGGTACTGGCGCTGTATCGCCCCGGCCCCTTGGGCTCCGGCATGGTGGACGACTTCATCCTGCGTAAAGCCGGCAAGCAGACCATCGACTATTTTCACCCCGACCTGACCAAGTGTCTGGAGCCGACCTACGGCGTGATCGTGTATCAAGAGCAGGTGATGCAGATCTCACAGATCATCGGCGGCTACACCCTGGGTGGTGCCGACATGCTGCGCCGGGCAATGGGCAAGAAAAAGCCCGAGGAAATGGCCAAGCACCGCGCCACCATTGCCGACGGCGCCAGGGAAAAAGGCTACGATCCGGCGCTGGCCGAACAATTGTTCGACCTGATGACCAAGTTCGCCGAATACGGCTTCAACAAATCGCACACCGCAGCGTACGCGGTGGTGTCGTACCAGACCGCCTGGCTGAAAGCGCACCACTGTGCCGCATTCATGGCGGCGACCATGTCATCCGAACTGGACAACACCGACCAGCTGCGCGTGTTCTACGAAGACGTTCTGGCCAACCGGCTGACCATGTTGCCGCCAGACGTGAACCAGAGCTGCTACCGCTTTGTGCCGGTATCGCGCAAGGCAATCCGCTACGCCCTGGGCGCCATCAAGGGCACCGGCGAAGCAGCGGTTGAGCACATCGTTGCCGAACGCGCCAAAAATGGCCCGTTCAAGGACCTGTTCGATTTCTGCAAGCGCACCGATAAACGCATGGTCAACAAGCGGGCGATCGAAGCGCTGATCCGTGGTGGCGCATTCGACAGCATCGACGACCACCGCGCCCGGTTGCTGGCCAACGTGCAACTGGCGCTCGACCAGGCCGAACAGCTAGCCAGCAACGCCAATCAGGGCGGGCTGTTCGACATGTTCGACGACCTCGCCCCGGCCATCGAAATGGTCGATTGCCGCCGCTGGGATACCATCCAGCGGCTGGCGGAAGAAAAACTGGCCATCGGCTACTACCTCTCCGGCCACCCGTTCGAAGGCTACGCCCCGGAAGTGCGCGGCTTCATCAAACAGCAGCTCAATCGGCTGAACACCTCAAAAGACCTGCAATGGCTGACCGGCGTGGTGCTGGAAGTCCGGGTCAAGCAAACCCAGCGCGGCAGGATGGCCTTCATCAAGCTGGACGATGCCAGCGGCCAGGTTGAGGTATCGGTGTTTTCCGAGCTGTTCGACGCCTGCCGCAACAAACTCAAGGAAGACGCCTTGCTGGTGATCGAAGCCAAGGTGACTTACGACGACTACAGCGGTGGCAACCGCATCGTTGCCGACAAGGTGCTCGATCTGGCCGAAGCCCGCAGCCGGTTTGCCAAAAAGCTGGCGCTGAAACTGGACGGCCAGGCCGACAGCAGCAAGCTACGCAGCCTGCTCGACCCCTACCGTGACGAAGGCTGCCCGGTCAGCATCGACTACCGCAACGCCAACGCCCAATGCGAACTGCTGCTCGGCCCGCAATGGCGGGTCTCGCTGCAAAAGGAACTGCTCGACCTGCTCAAGGCCTGGCTGGGCGATGATGCGGTGAAAGTGCAGTATTGATCTGGCCTGAAGACGGTTTAATTTTTCAGCACTTCCTTCGCCTGTTCGGCTGTCTTGCCGGCGGCGTCCTTGACCTTGTCGGCGACTTCCTTCGCTGTTTCCGTAACCGTCCCGGCGGCAGCTTTGGCGCCTTCGGCCACCTTGGTGCCGGTGGCTTTGGCTGCGTCGGCGGCTGCCTGCCCGGTTGATCTGGCGGCAGCTGCGGCGTGGCTGGCAGCTACTTTGGCGGCGTCGATGGCTTGCTGCGCCGATTGGCGGGCGTCATCCAGCGGCTTGGTCGCCGGTTCGGCGTCGGCGGCGGAGAGGGCGGACAAGGCCAGCAGCAGGCTGCCCAGCAGTGCGGGAGAGCGGGTCATGATGAGGCGGGTTCCTTGAGTCACGGTTAACCAGTCACTATTTTGTCGATCAACCCGCAGCGGACGCAAGCCTGCGTTTTCCCACTGGCGCAGCCGATCGGTCTCAAGCCCGACAGGCAGCCAGGCCAGGCTGCCCCGCGCCCCGGCCTGCAAGCCAGTCTGGATGCGGCCTGCAGGCCGGCCTGCGAGGCAATGCCAGAGCGGCTTGCAGGGCAGGGGGGTAGAGGCGGTGCCGGGCCGTCTGCGACGGGGGCATGGGGTGGGCGGCTGCTTGCTCGTCTGTTAATGCCGGCGCTTGCTGGATTGGCTGGTACTATCCGCTCTTAGCCAACTGAAAAAGCCCAATCCCGAATGCAAAGTGAAGTGAAAGACACACCCGTGCGTGCCGTTGTCGCGGCGGTGCAGCTGCCGAACGTCAGCGATATCGAGTTTGATGCCTCGCTGGCTGAATTGCGTGAGCTGGCCAAGACGCTGGGGCTGCATGTGGTGCATACCTTCGTGCAGAAGCGCGGAAACTTCGATACTACAGCCTACCTGGGGGTGGGCAAGCGCGAAGAAGTCCGTCTGTTCGTCAGCCACCAGGCCGAAATGGCGGCGGCGCAGCCCGATTCGCACGCCATCGAAGTGCTGCTGGTCGACCACGAAATCTCGCCGTCGCAGGCCCGTAATCTGGAGATCGACGTCGGCTGCGAAGTGATGGACCGCACCATGGTGATCCTGGAGATTTTCCACCGCAACGCCCGCTCGCGTGCTGCCAAGGCGCAGGTGGAAATTGCCCGCCTCGGTTACATGGCGCCGCGCCTGCGCGAGGCGGCCAAGCTGGCCGGGCCGCAAGGGCGTCAGCGCAGCGGCGTTGGCGGCCGTGGCGCGGGCGAATCGCATACCGAACTGGATAAGCGCAAGATTCGCGACCGCATCGCCGAGCTGCAGCTGGAAATCACCGCCATGGAGGCCGAGCGCAAAACCCAGCGCGCGCGGCGGCAAGAGCGCAAGGGGCTGG
>CAZBWH010000105.1:0-7603 GCA_964495595.1 uncultured Burkholderiales bacterium
GGGCGGCATGGATTAACTGTTGGGTATCCGTGACCAGCTTGTGAATTTCCCGTAGGTGCAATTCGGCTTCTGACGGTTCGTCGCCCTCCTCGTCCGTCTCATCTTCTTCATCCCCCGCCCAGTCTGACGGTGATGGCGGGCTTTGCGAAAGACCATACTCCTGCGCCTTCTCCCAACTGGATAGATGGCTCAGGCCCGGCTCCAGCTTCACCCGGATTTCCTCGCGCTCCTGCGCCTTGAGCGCATCCAGATACTCGCCGGAGGCGATCAGTTCCTTGACCGTCTGCGGCCAGCCCAGCGCCCAGCGGTTCGCTATCTCGATGGCGGTGCCGGACATGCGACCAAGGGTTTGCCGCAGTTCCGGCGGGTATTGGCGGGGCTTGTAGAGGGATTGCATGGTCGCTATCGCCCTACATTTCTTACCAAGGGAATCCAGTAATCGAAATAGGCCGCCTTGGCCTCGGCCTGTTTCTCGGGAGGCAGGGCCTGAAATTCCGGCTTGGCAGCAATCTCGCGCCATTTCGGAGCTTTGCTCAAGTCGGGCAACTGGGCTTGGGCTGGCCTGTTCTTCTCGTTGGCGGCGGGCGCGGGGTCAAGGAAGGTGGAAAGGTTTTGGCTTCCCTCGGCGGCAAGTGAAGGCTGCGCCAGCAGCATGACAATCAGAAGAAAAATTCGCATCGTCACTCCCCTTGATGGCGCAGGTCGCTATCGTTTTCGCAACTGATGGCGGATGTGCGGGTTTCCATGTCGCGCCACACCATGCAGCGCTTTGTCTCGACTATCGGGAAGTCCTCTGGTGCCCACGCGGCAGGCAGCGGCATGTCGATAACCAGAAGCTGCCCCTGCGCCATGTCAAAAACCCGCGTGTCGGCCTTGATGGTATTCAGCAGGCGTGTTGCCCGTTCCTTCCGCAACTGCGCTCTGGCAGCGGCTTCCTGCTCGTTCTTCTTCGACGTGTCGTTCCACCAGGCAAACGCGGTCAGTGCCAGCGCGCCGATCACTGCCCAAATTGCGATTCGCTTGAGAGAGACCATGCGCAATCCGCCACTCACTCGCAGCGGAACAGGACTTCGCTTTCAGGCCAGCGCCCCAGCGGCCCTGCCGGGATTTCCTTGGTATGCACCACCTTCACATGCTTGCCGCTGCGCTGGCAGTGGGCGTCAGCCTCCTGTATCGCTGCCGCTTTCAGCGAATCGGTTGTGACCCAGAATCCACCGCCCTGATGCGTGACCGTGGCCAGACCTTCGCCACGCGGCACGACGCCGGTTGTTGGCGTGGCGCAGCCGGTCAATGCCAGTACCACGCCGAAAAATGCGAATCGCCGAAATTGCATGGATGCCCCCTATGTTATTTGCATGGGTGTCCTATCCCGTGGTGTCATGTCCGGCAAGACTCCAGCATACGGACATGGCAAGACCATCTCCAATTCATGCTGGCGATCCTGCACTGATGGGCATCGGGCAGGCGATTCGCGAACTGCGGGCGGAAGCTGGTTTGTCGCAGGAGGCGTTGGCCCACGAGGCCGGGGTGGATCGGAGTTACATGGGCGGCATCGAGCGCGGCGAGCACAACATGACCATCATCAACCTGCTGCGCATCAGTCGCTGCCTGCGAATCAGCGTCAGCGAGCTTCTGCACCGGGCAGGCGTATAGCCCTCACCGCTTGGGCCTTACTCGAAAAGTCGGCGCTGGCAGGACGGCGCTATTCCGACGGGCGGCGAACGCGAATGTGAGAGATGTTGCCCTCGTCGTCGATGAAATGGCGGCAAATGTTCATGGAGTTATCCGCCGATGCGCGAGGGGCCTCGTGCCGGCCAGTAGAAGGGTTGGCGCTGCGCTGACCTTTGCCGCGCTTCCGCCACACGAACAGCCCGCCTGCGCACAGCGGGGCGAAAAGAAGCAAAGCAAGCGTG
Source organism: uncultured Burkholderiales bacterium (assembly GCA_964495595.1). Classification (GTDB taxonomy): domain Bacteria; phylum Pseudomonadota; class Gammaproteobacteria; order Burkholderiales; family SCOH01; genus CALMFQ01. The sequence continues at coordinate 1,914 of CAZBWH010000105.1, forward strand.
GTGTCGATCATCGGGCAGAACCCTTTCTGTCATGGCCGCCATCGGGCGGGAAAGCCCCCGCAGGGCAATCTGGGAAGCAGGCGAGCCTGACTCGATCCAGCCGTGTACGGGGGCAGTGCCGGGCGAACCGGCACGCTGCCAAGTATACGGACATGGACAGCCAAAGCCAAAAGTCAGTCGTGGTGGGACGGCACACACCAACTGACTGCCCGGCGCAGCCGGCCAGCGAGCGCGCCGTCAGGCGCGGAAGCGCGGCCCCACGGTTGAGCGTAGGCCACCCAACGCGCAGCGCTGACTGAAACCCCGCGCAGCGCCGAATAACGCAGTTGGACGGCCGGGGGCGCAAGACATAACAGACCATTACCCGAACCCGCAGGGCGCGCAGCGGCCCAAGCCGGGAGCAGCTTTGCTGCGGGAGGCGCAGTGGCTTTGGGTAATGCGCTGTTATGTTCAATCGCTTGCGATTTACCCCCGGCCGGCCTGGGTGCAATCGAGCACCGCGAGCAAGCCGGGGTTGAGGTAGCCGACGGAGCCGCGAGCGAAGCTGGCGGCGCAGACGGCGGGCAGCGCGCGCAAACGCCAGCCAAGGGCAAAAGTCGGCGCTGGCCGGCGCAGTGGCGCAGCGGCGGCGGGGCAGGAGGTGCGGCGGTGGCCGGAGGCACGAAGCCAGGGCGCGGGGTCTTGCGCGCTGGCGGGGGTCAGTCCGTGACGCGGTAGCCCGGCAGGCGGCTTGCGGCGCCCTGATGACTACTCCCCGCGCCAGGAGCAAGCCGCATGACGGGCGGTCAGGGGCGCTATTGCTTGAATCGTGATACCACTATCTGCTACCATAAGACCAATGAAGCGAAAGCACCAACGCACCCTCGAACTGATCTTCGCCCGGCCTGTCTCGGCGAATGTCCGCTGGGCCGACATTGAGGCACTGTTCGTCGAAATGGGCGGGCAGGTGGCCGAGCGGGAAGGTTCGCGCGTGCTGGTGCGCTTGTTTGGTGACAGGCGGGTGTTTCATCGACCGCACCCAGAACCGACGACGGACAAGGGGGCGCTTGAATCCATCCGCAAGTGGCTTGAAGATCACGGAGTGAAACCATGAATACCATGACAATCAACGGTTATCAGGCGGTCATCGCCTTCGACCCGGACATCCAGATGTTCCGGGGGGAGTTCGTCGGCCTGAATGGCGGTGCCGACTTCTACGCCAAGGATGTGGATGGCCTGCGCCGCGAGGGTGAAATCTCTCTGCGCGTATTCCTCGAAGCCTGCGCCGAGGATGGCGTCGATCCGCACAAGCACTTCTCCGGCAAGTTCTCCCTGCGCGTCGATCCCCAGTTGCACGAGGCTGCTACCATCGCCGCCGCTGCTCATGGGCAAAGCCTCAACCAGTGGGCCGCCGAAGCGATCCGCCAAGCGGCGCAAGCGACATGATGCTCGGTGGCGATACGAAAACCGGGTATGGAACCGGGTACGAAATGTCCGCTCTGAGCCAGACACCTAGTAGTGGCGAGGCTTTCGGCCAGCACTTCGCATTTAACGTCTGACTTTGCCGGTTCAACGTCTCGAACCGGCAAGCTACGGTCGGGCAGCCAGACGCCGGAAATCCTGCCAACAACCCCGCAAGGTTTCATGCTTGCGGGGTTGGTGGCGTTTTGGGGCTGTTGCTCCGACTCCTGCCTGAGAGCCTCAGAGACGCAGTGGTGCTTCCTGCAGCGCTGCTTGTTGCTCGCGCAACGCCAATATCTGATCCTGCCAGTAATGCTGGCTATTGAACCAGGGGAAATTGGCCGGAAACGCCGGATCGTCCCAGCGTCGCGCCAGCCAGGCCGAGTAATGCAGCATGCGTAGCGTGCGCAGCGGTTCGATCAGCACCAGTTCGCGCTCGTCGAAATCGGCGAATTCGCTGTAGCCGTCGATCAGGAAGCCCAGCTGATTCTGCTGCTCACGGCGCTCGCCGGATAGCAGCATCCACAAGTCCTGCACTGCCGGGCCCATGCGGCAATCGTCGAAATCGACGAAATGCGGCCCGGCCTCGGTCCAGAGGATATTGCCGGGGTGGCAATCGCCATGCAGGCGCAGGTTGGCGACGCTACCGGCTTCTTGCCAGCGCTGGCGGATCAGCGTCAGTACCTGCTCGACCACGCTGAAATAGGCCGTTTCCAGATCGGCCGGCAAGCATTGCCGTTGGCGCAACAAGGCGACCGATTCATCGCCGAAGCTGGCGATGTCCAGTGTCGGCCGGCTCTGGAATGTGGTCACTGCGCCCACCGCGTGAATGCGACCGAGAAAGCGGCCGAGCCATTCCAGCGTCTCGGTATCGTCCAGCTCCGGCGTGCGGCCGGCGCGGCGCGGGTAGACGGCAAAACGGAAGTCGTGGAATAGCCCGAGCGTACTGCCGCCCGGTAAATTCAGTGGTGCCACCACCGGAATCTCGCGCTCGGCCAGCTCGCAACTGAACGCGTGCTCTTCGAGAATCGCCGCATCGCTCCAGCGTGCCGGGCGATAGAACTTGGCGATCAGCGGCGGGGCATCTTCCTGACCCAGTTGATAGACGCGGTTCTCAAAGCTGTTGAGCGCAGTCAGGCCGCCGTCGCAATGAAAACCGGCAGAATCGACCGCATCCAGAATCACATCGGGTGTGAGGGCGTCGTAAGGGTGGGATTGGCTCATGGATTCAATTCAAAGTGCGGCAGTTGCTTGGCGACCGCGATATTCTGCAATCGGACGTAATCCGGCAGGCCGGATTTGAATGGCGGGTAATCCTCGCCCTCGATCAGCGGCGCCAGATAAGCGCGGCAGGCATCGGTAATGTGCAAGCCATCGGCGCTGATAAAGTCGCGTGGCATCGGTTTTTCGACATTGGCGACCTGCTGCAGCGGCACCGGGGCAATATCCCAGCGGTACGGCGCATCGCTCAGGCGGCGGATACCGGGCATCACCGCATGCTGCCCGGCCAGCGCCAGCTCTACAGCGGCCTTGCCCAGCGCCCATGCCTGCTCGACATCGGTGCGCGATGCCAGATGCCGCGCCGAACGTTGCAGGTAATCGGCCACCGCCCAGTGGTATTTGTAACCCAGCTCGGCCTTGACCAATTGCGCCAGCAGCGGCGCCACGCCGCCCAGTTGCGCATGGCCGAAGGCGTCGGTCAGGCCGGAATCGGACAGGAACTTGCCATTGCCGTCGCGCAAGCCTTCCGACGCGGCGATCACGCAAAAGCCGTAGCGCTCGACCGTGGCTTTGACCCGCAGCAGGAACGCCGCCTGATCGAAAGCGATTTCCGGCAGCAGCAACAGATGCGGCCCCTGATCCGGCGTAGCGCTCGCCAGCCCGCAGGCAGCAGCAATCCAGCCAGCGTGGCGGCCCATCACTTCGAAAATGAATACTTTGGTCGAGCTGGCTGCCATCGATGCGACATCGAAACTGGCTTCGCGGATCGAGGTGGCGACATATTTCGCCACCGAGCCGAAGCCGGGGCAGCAGTCGGTATGCGGCAGATCATTGTCGATGGTCTTGGGGATATGGATCGCCGTCAGCGGGTAATCCAGCTGCTCCGACAGCTGTGACACCTTGAGACAGGTATCCGCCGAATCGCCGCCGCCGTTGTAGAAGAAGTAGCCGATGTCGTGCGCGCGGAAGACTTCGATCAGTCGCTGGTAGTGCGCCCGCTGCTGGTCGATGCTTTTCAGCTTGTAGCGGCACGAGCCGAACGCACCGCCCGGCGTGTGGCGCAGTGCGGCAATCGCTGCGGCCGATTCGAGCGAGGTATCGATCAGATCCTCGGTCAGCGCACCGATGATGCCATTGCGCCCCGCCAGCACCTTGCCAATCCGCTCCGAGTGCTGGCGCGCCGTTTCTATCACCGCCGCAGCGGTGACATTGATCACTGCCGTGACCCCGCCAGACTGGGCGTAGAACGCATTTCTCGGTCTCATGCCTGTGCCCCTGAAAAACGCTGAATGCGGCGATTGTAGCCGAGTCTGGCCGGATTCCAGTCGTAGCGGGCGAATAAATGGGGCGGCAGGCTGCAAGCCGCTCTGGTGCTGGCTTGCAGGGCGGGCTGCAGGCCGCTCTGGTATTGGTTCGCAGGCCGGGTGTGCCGATAGCTGTTAGAATTCATGCCCTTGCAGAAAAGGCCGCAGCATGACCCACGAAGAAATCATCGCCATCACCCGCCAGTGGGTGGAACAGGCCGTTATCGGCCTCAACCTGTGCCCGTTCGCCAAAGCGGTGTACGTCAACCATCAGGTGCGTTTCGTCGTCAGCGACGCCAAGCATCTGGATGCCCTGCTGGAGCAGCTGGACGCCGAACTGGATTGGCTGGCCGCAAGTGATCCAGAGCAGCTCGACTCGACCTTGCTGATCTGCCCGACGCAGTGGCCGGAGTTCGAGCCGTTCAACGACTTCGTCGAAATCGCCGATCAGGTGGTCGCCGAGCATGATCTGGAAGACGTGCTGCAGGTCGCCATATTTCACCCCTTGTTCCAGTTTGCCGACACCGAGCCGGACGACCTCAGCAACTACAGCAATCGGGCACCATTCGCCATTCTGCATTTGCAGCGTGAGGCAAGCATCGAGCGGGCCGTGGCGACAGACCCCTCTGTCGGGTCAATTGGTCAGCGCAATATCGAAACCTTGCAACGACTCGGCCTGACCGGCTGGCAGGCACTGGGCTTCAATAGCATGGCAGCGGAGAAAAAGGCATGAACCAGACTCCTGAAATCAAGCCGGGGCAGTCCGTCGAATTGCTGAAAGCGCTGCACATCCTCACTCGCGATGGCAAGTTGAATCAGGACAGCCGACGCAAGTTGAAACAGGTGTATCACCTGTACCACTTCATCGAGTCGTTGCTGCAGGATGTGATGGCCGCCGGCAAGGGGCTGACGCTGGCCGACCATGGCGCCGGCAAGTCCTACCTCGGCTTCATACTCTACGACCTGTTTTTCAAGGCGCTGGATCAGGGGCACATCTACGGCATCGAAACCCGTGAAGAACTGGTACAAAAATCGTGCGAACTGGCCGGGCGCTTAGGCTTCGGGCGCATGTCGTTCCTCAATCTGAGCGTCGAGCAGTCGATCACCTCACCGGCACTGCCGGAGCAGATCGATATCGTCACCGCACTGCACGCCTGCAATACCGCTACCGACGATGCCATCCGCTTCGGCCTCGCCAAGCGCGCCCGGCATCTGGTGCTGGTGCCGTGTTGCCAGGCAGAAGTGGCAGCGGTGTTGCGCAAGCACAAAAACCAATCGTTTGGCAAAACGCCGCTGTCGGAGATATGGCGTCACCCGATCCATACCCGCGAATTCGGCAGCCAGATCACCAACGTGCTGCGTTGCCTGCTGCTGGAAGCCCACGGCTACAACGTCACCGTAACCGAACTGGTAGGGTGGGAGCACTCAATGAAAAACGAACTGATCATCGCCACTTATCAAGGCGCCCCGCGCAAGAACGCCCAACAGCGGCTGGAGCAGATTCTGCAAGAATTGAACCTGGATGAAATGCGTGAGAGGTTTGTGTATTGATGATATGTATCAGTCATCTGCGAGGTTTGAGTGCCTCATCACCCAAGAAAGCCAAAAGGGTGTGTGCGTTGATGAAAATATCGGTAATACATGGTCTTGTTCTGGGTGTGACTGCATAAGTTCCATGACAATGGAAAAAAATATGCAAAAGGGGTTGACGGTTAAGAGTCAAAG
>CAZBWH010000106.1:0-7455 GCA_964495595.1 uncultured Burkholderiales bacterium
GGCTGCCGTCGGCGTTGACCAGAAACTTCGGCACGATGAACAGCGAAATCCCCTTCACCCCAGCCGGCGCGCCCTTGATACGCGCCAGCACCAGATGCACGATGTTGTCGCTCAATTCATGATCACCACCGGAAATGAAAATCTTGTTGCCGCTGATGCGATAAGTGCCATCGGCTTGCGGCTCGGCTGCGGTGCGCAAGTCCCCCAGCGACGATCCGGCATGCGGCTCGGTCAGCGCCATGGTGCCGGTGTAGCGGCCATCCAGCATCGGCGCCAAGAACAGTTTTTTCTGCTCGTCACTGCCGAAATGCTGAATCACATTCGCCGCCGCGCCAGTCAAAAAGCTGTACGACGAGGTGGCAATATTCGCCGCCTGAAAATACGCCTGACATGCCTGCACGATGATCTGCGGCAGCTGCATGCCCCCCAGTTCGTAATCGTGGTGCGCGGCGAGAAAGCCGGCATCGGCAAACGCCGCCAGCGCTTCTTTTACCGCCGGGATGATAAACACCCGCTTGCCGTCAAACGTCGGCTCGTTTTCATCCAGCTCGCGGTTATGCGGCGCAAAATACTGCTCGGCGACACGTTGTGCGGTGTCGATGGCCGCATCAAAGGTCTCGCGGCTGTGCTCGGCGAAACGCGGGCGTTGCGGCAGGTTTTCGGTATCCAGCAGTTCATAAAGCTGGAATTTCAGGTCGCGGGGGTTGATCAGCGGGATGGTCATGGTGTGGTCCTGTCGAGTATCAAAGTCGGTTTTCGTAGCCGGATGCAACGCTGTGGAATCCGGGTCTCCGGCGAAGAGCCGGGCAATTTGTTTCGTGCGCTAACGCGCAAGTATTTTGGTGCCCGGGGTGCCCGGGGTGCCCGGGGTGCCCGGGGTGCCCGGGGTGCCCGGGGTGCCCGGCAGGCACGGTACCTTTCTTGTCTCGCCAAGAAAATATCTCGGCAGCGGGACGAACTCCCGCTCAAAACCACCGCGCGTCAGCGCACAAAACCCAACCTCCGCCAATTTCGAGACGCTGCAGCCCCCTCTCCCCACCCCCTCTCCCACAAGGGGCGAGGGGCTAGCCCCCTGCAAGCCGCTCTGGTATTAGTCTGCAGGCCAGACTGCAAACCAATGCAGATAAGGCTTGCAGCCTGGCCCAAATCACCGCCCCACAAACTGCGCCGGCCGCCGCTGCATAAACGCCGCCATGCCCTCTTTGACATCCTCACTCGCCATCAACGGCGCCAAATCCGGCAACAGCCGCGCAATCGCAGCTTCATCACCCTGATAGCGCGCAATCCGCGCCGATTGCAGCGTGGCCTGCACCGCCAGCGGCGCCTGTTGCGCGATGTTGTCGGCAATGGTGAAAGCGCGTTCGAACTGCTCGCCCGATTCGACCAGCTCTTGCACCAGGCCCATGCGGTGCGCTTCCGGCGCAGTCAGCAGGTCACCGGTCAGCAGATAGCGCATGGCGTTGCCCCAGCCGATTTCCTGCAGCCAGCGCACGGTTGCGCCACCGACGGCGTAAATGCCGCGTTTGACTTCAATCTGGCCAAACCGGGTGTTGCTGGCGGCGATGCGGATGTCAGCAGCCAGCATCAGCTCGATGCCGATGGTAAGGCAGGTGCCTTGCAGCGCGTAGATCAGCGGCTTTTTCAGCCGTTCGCCCTGCAGGCCGCAGGGGTCGATGCCGCCCTCAGGCAACGTGGGCATGCCGCCGGAGGCGAATACCGGCGCCCACTTCGGCAGATCCAGCCCGCCGGTGAAATGTTCGCCGACGGCGTACACCACGCCCACACGCAGCTCCGGATTGCGATGCAGCTCGCCGAGTGCACTGGCCAGCTCCAGATACATATCCACGTCAAACGCGTTGCGTTTTTCCGGGCGATTCAGGCCGATGGTCAGCACGTGGCCACGGGTTTCGACCAGCAACTGTTGGTACATAACATTCCTCTGCTTGATTCAGGCCCGGCGGGCGAGCCTGTGAAATCGTAGGCCGGGCTTGAGCCCGACGCGTTGTCTGGCAAACTTACGGCTCACGCGCCTTCAGTCACCAGCACCACCTTGCCGGTGGTTTTGCGCGCCATCAGCTGGTTCAGCGCCTGCGCTGCCTGCGCCAATGGGTACACCGCCGAGATGTGCGGCTTGATCTTGCCTTCCATCAGCCAGCCGAACAGTTGCATCATGTTGGCCTGGTTATCCTGCTTCTGGCGCATCGCAAATTCGCCCCAGAACACGCCGACAATCGAGCAGCCTTTCAGCAGCGCCAGATTCAGCGGGATTTTCGGGATATCGCCGGCGGCAAAGCCGACCACCAGATAACGCCCGTTCCACGCCATCAAGCGCATCGCCGGCTCGGCATAATCGCCGCCCACCGGGTCGTAGATCACATCGACGCCCTTGCCGTCGGTGATGGTTTTAATGCGCTCGCGCCAATCGTCATTGCTGTAGTTCACCAGCTCATCGGCGCCATTGGCCTGACACACCGCCAGCTTCTCATCGCTCGACGCCGCCGCAATCACCCGCGCACCCATCGCCTTCGCCAACTGAATCGTCGCCAAGCCCACGCCACCGGCCGCGCCCAGCACCAGCACGGTTTCGCCGGCCTTGAGCTGCGCCCGATCTTTCAGCGCGTGGTACGAGGTGCCATACACCATCGCAAACGACGCCGCGACCTTGAAATCGAAGCCGGGCGGAATCGGAATCACCTTGAACGCCTCGGTCACCACCTCTTCGGCAAAGCCACCCCAGCCGGTAAAGGCAATCACGTGATCGCCCGGCTTCAGATGGCTGACACCCTCGCCGACTTCCTTGATCACCCCGGCCAATTCACCACCCGGCGAAAACGGCATTTCCGGTTTGAACTGGTATTTGCCCTGGATGATCAGCGTGTCGGGAAAATTGACACCGCAGGCTTTGACGCTGATGACCACCTGCTTCGGGCCGGGTTTGGGTGAGGCGATGTCTTGCAGCACCAGCGTGTCGGGCAGGCCGTGGGATTGGCAGAGGATGGCTTTCATGGGGGGATCTCCAGTTGGGTTGTGTGTGGTTTTTGCTCGATGCTGCCGTGGGGGCGCATCGGCTGTTATTTTGTGTTGTGCGCTTACGCGCGAATATTTCGGTGCCGGGGGTGCCCGGCAGGCACGTTACCTTTCTTGTCTCGCCAAGAAAGGTACCCCAAAGAAGGCGACCCGAAGGTCACGCCCTCCGCCTGCAGCTGCGGGTGCCAGTTCAATGCGCCGCTGCCCCCCTCTCCCCAACCCCTCTGATAAGCCAACTGGCCAATCGACTAACCCGGCAAACAACGCCGGGCAAGTCGCTGGTCATCCCGCAAGGGGCGAGGGGCTCACCACTAGGGGCAAGCGCTAGCGGTTCACTCCCCCGGCGCCTGACTAATCTGCACAATCAACTTCCCCTGATTGCTGCCATCAAACAACTTGTTAATCGCCGTCGGTGCTGCCTCCAGCCCCTGCTCAATATCCACGCGATATTTGAGCTTGCCTTCCATATACCACTTGGCGTAATCGCCGATCATTTCCTTCACCCGGCTGCCGTAATCGGTGGCAATGAAGCCCTGGATTTTCAGGCGCTTGGAAATCACCATCGCGAAGTTGTAGGGCCCCGGCACCGCTTCGGTGGCGTTGTACTGGCTGATCAGGCCGCAGATCACCACGCGGCCGAAGGTGTTCATCACGCTCAGCGCGGTGTCGAGGATTTCGCCGCCGACGTTTTCGAAATACACGTCCACGCCGTTCGGGCAGGCTTCTTTCAGTTGCTGGCGCAGGTTGCCGTTTTTGTAGTTAACGGCGGCGTCGAAGCCCAGCTCGTTTACCAGCCAGGCACATTTGTCGTCGCTGCCGGCGATGCCGACCACGCGGCAGCCTTTGATTTTGCCGATCTGCCCCACCAGCGAGCCGACCGAGCCGGCGGCGCCGGATACCAGCAGGGTTTCGCCTTCTTTCGGCTGGCCGACGTCGAGCAGGCCGAAGTAGGACGTCATGCCGGCCAGGCCGAACAGGCCGAGGTTGGCGCTCAGCGGCAGCGGGCTGGGTGGCAGCTTGGTTACACCTTCGCCACCGCTGACCACGTATTCCTGCCAGCCGAACATGCCTTGCACCGCGTTGCCGACTTCGAATTTCGGATGTTTCGAGGCTTCGACCACGCCCACCGCCAGGCCGCGCATGATTTCGCCGATCTGCACCGGCGGCACGTAACTCGGGCGGTCGATCAGCCAGCCACGCATGGCCGGGTCGAGCGACAGGTAGACATTGCGGATCAAAATCTGGCCGTCAGCCAGCTCGGGCAGCGCTTCGCTGCTCAGATCGAAGTCGGAAGTCTTGATATTGCCGACCGGACGGGTTTTCAGGCGCCAGACGCGGTTAGTTTTAGTCATGATGGGCTCCGGATTTAAATGGGCAACAGTGTCGGGGCACGTTCCTGCAGGATGTCTTCCATGCGAATCTGGATGCCAGCCTTGGTGTGCGGGTGAGTGAGGATGTAAAACTTGTTGGTTTTCACCGCGTTGATCACATCGCTGGCCACCTGCTGCGGCTCGATGCCGTTCTGCACGGCTTTCATGATGGTCATGCCGGTCATCACGCTCACTTTGTCGATCTTGGTGAAATCGGTGCGCTGATCGGCTTCGCGGTGGCGTTCGGCCTCGGCGATGCGGGTTTTGACCCAGCCCGGACACAATACCGAGACGTTGATTTTGGCTTTGCGCAGCGTCAGGTCGTGATGCAGGCCTTCCGACAGCGTCACCACGCCAAACTTGCTGACGTTATAGGCCGCCAGAGCCGGCTCAGACAGCAGGCCGGCAATCGACGCGGTGTTGACGATGTGACCCTCTTCGCCCTTCTCCAGCATGCGCGGGATGAAGGCGCGCAGGCCGTTGGTTACGCCGTACAGGTTCACGCCCATCACCCATTCCCAGTCTTTCTGGGTGGTTTCCCAGGCCGATTTGGCCAATGCCACGCCGGCATTGTTGATCAGCAGGTGGACATTGCCGAAACGCTCGAAAGCGGCGTCGGCCAGGGCCTGCACCGAGCTTTCGCTGGATACGTCGGTGCGTAGGCCGATCACTTCAGCGCCGCTGCCGGCCAGTTCTTCCACGGTGTTGTTGAGCTTGTCGGCGTCGATATCGGCCAGCACCAGCTTCATGCCTTCGGTGGCTGCGGCAACCGCCAGGGCTTTACCGATGCCGTCGGCACCGCCGGTGATCACGGCGACTTTACCTTTGAGGTCTTGCATGGGGTTCTCTCTTGATTCGGTTCAAAAAAATGGTCAGACCAGCAAATAGCCGCCATCGACATTCAGGCAGGTGCCGGTGGTGTAGCTGGACGCCGGCGAGGCCAGGTAGAGGATGGCGCCGGCCATTTCATCCGGTTGGGCGATGCGGTTCATCGGGATGTGTTCCAGCGCTTTTTCCAGAATCGCCGGGTTTTTCACCAGTGTGGCGGCGAATTTGGTATCGGTGGCGCCCGGCAGCAGCGCGTTGACGCGCACACCATTCGGTGCGCATTCCTTGGCAAACGTCTTGGTCATCGAAATCACCGCTGCCTTGGAGATCGAATAAATGCCTTGGAAGAGGCCCGGAATCATGCCGTTGACCGATGCGACATTGACAATCGAGCCGCCGCCGTTTTTCGCCATCAGCTTGGCGCCGTTGGCCGACATGAAGAAATAGCCGCGAATGTTCACATCGACGGTTTTCTGGAATGCGCCCAGATCGGTGTCGACCACCGGGCCAAAATACGGATTGGCCGCCGCGTTGTTGACCAGGATGTCCAGCCGGCCGTGTCGGGCCTCGACCGCCTTGAACAGCGCGTCGATCTGCTCCATTTCGCCAATGTGGCAGGCCAGCGCTTCGGCCGAGCCGCCAGCGGCAACAATCGCGTCCACCACCGTCTGACAGTCATCCACCTTGCGGCTGGAAACGATCACGTGTGCGCCGTGCGCCGCCAGCAGCCTGGCGGCCGATTCACCAATACCACGGCTGGCGCCGGTGACGATGGCAATCTTGCCGGACAGGTCGAAAGTGTTGGGTGGTGTCATGTGTCTGCTCCTGTTATCTTAAAATCAACATCTTGAACATCTTGAACCACAGAGCACACAGAGAGCGCAGAGATTTCACAGAGAGAACCAGAAGCAGAGTTTTTCTCTGTGTTTACTCTGTGTCCTCGGTGTTCTCTGTGGTTCAAGGTTTTAAATTCAACGATAGGTAATCAGTTCCGGCCGCCGGTGGATTTCCAGGTGCGCCGGGTTGTTCAGATAGCTGAGGCTGATGCGCCCTGGCTGGTAAAGCAATTTGGTCACGCCGGTGTTCAGCAGCGTCCAGTTGATATCGAAAATGCGGCTGTCGGGAATGCCGGTAACACCCTGCACCATGGCCGAAATGGCGCCGCCGGAGGTAAACACCCAGATATCCTGGCTGGCGTTTTCGGCCAGCTGGCACAAGGCCTGCTGGCAGCGCTGCTGGAAAGCCGTCCAGCTTTCGCTGTAATCGGCATCGTGCTCGCCGCTGATCCAGCGCGCCACCGCAGCGGCAAACAAGCGCTGGAACTCGCGCCGGGGGTTGTCGCTACCCGCCAGCAGCTGGCCGATTGCAGCACGATCGGCCAGCTCCGGCCGGTAGCGCACCAGCACCTCTTCATGATCGAATTCGTCGAAACCGCGCTCCACCTGCCATTCACCGCTGTCGCCGCCGAATACCTGCAGGCAATGTTCCGCCGTCTGCCGATGGCGTGTGGCGGTACCGAGCACCACCTGGCTCAGCGGCTGGCCGGTATCACGCATCCAGCGGCCGAGAAAGCGCGACTGCTCTTCGCCCAGCGGCGACAGCAGATCGTAGTTTTCGGCGCCGAAACTGGCCTGGCCATGGCGCACCAGATAAATCGCTCCCATCGCCCAGCCTTAGAGCGTCGACGCCTCGATCAGCTTTTTGCAACGCTGGTCGAGGTAGTTGGTGATGAAACCAAACGTGGCAAACGCCTTGTTCTTGGTCTGGCCGTGGTAATAGCGGTAGTAGATCTGCTGCACGATCACAGCCAAGCGGAACAGGCCGTAGATAGTGTAGAAGTCGAAGTTGTCGACCTTGTAGCCGGTTTTTTCGCCGTAATACTCGATCACCTCCTGGCGTGTGAGCATACCCGGTGCGTTGGTCGGCTGGCGCCGCATCATCTGGAAGGTCTGGTCGTCGTCGGCTTGCACCCAATAGGCCAGCGTGTTGCCGAGGTCCATCAGCGGATCACCGAGTGTCGCCATTTCCCAGTCGAGCACGCCGATCACTTCGAACGGGTTGTCCGGATTCAGCACCACGTTATCGAAACGGAAATCGTTGTGGATGATGCAGGTAGCAACGTCTTTCGCCGGCATTTTGGCTTTCAGCCACGCCATCACGCTTTCGAAATCGACTACGTCGTCAGTCTTGGCCTTGCGGAAGCGGTCGCTCCAGCCGTCGATCTGACGAG
>CAZBWH010000107.1:0-7369 GCA_964495595.1 uncultured Burkholderiales bacterium
CAGCAGCCGAAAACTTTGGAAATTTAAGGAATCAGCATGATCGGTAAATACAACTACGGTACCGGCCGTCGAAAAGCTGCAGTCGCTCGCGTATTCATCGCTTCCGGCAAGGGCAACATCATCGTCAACGGTAAGCCGGTTGACGAATATTTCTCCCGCGAAACCGGCCGCATGATCGTGCGCCAGCCGCTGGAACTGACCAACCACAAAGAAACTTTCGACATCATGGTCAACGTGACCGGTGGTGGCGAAAATGGTCAGGCCGGCGCAATCCGCCACGGCATTTCGCGTGCCTTGGTCGACTACGACGCCACCCTGAAATCGCCGCTGCGCAAAGCTGGCCTGATCACTCGCGATGCCCGCGAAGTGGAACGGAAAAAAGTCGGTCTGCGTGGCGCACGCCGCCGCAAGCAGTTCTCGAAGCGTTAATCGGTTCGATATACTGTCGAAAAAAAGCCGCCCGATGGGCGGCTTTTTTTCATTACTCCAGTTTCGCAGCCATGCTTAGCCAGATGCGGGGGGCGGAGCCATAAGCGAGCTTTAAGCTGTACCGGCGATACTGTCAAGGGGGTGCGATGCTTTGAGCATTTGCTTGTTGCAGTGGATGCCTTAATTTCCGGAGTAATGTGAGTGCGACCACGACTATTGATGATGGGGGCTGTGCTGGCTGTCACTGCAGTGCAGGCCGAGGAGGGGCGGTTCGTACAGGTTTGCATGAGTGGTGCTGTGGCCGGTAACGGAACATGCCCGTCTCAGCCCAGTCCGGGAGTGCAGCGGGATAGCTGGTCTTGTACGCAAGATCGCAAAACCAATCTGGTCTGGTCAATAGAAACAGGCAAGGGGCATTGGCACTACGCCCGGGGTGAATATTCGGCCAAGGCCAATCGGCAGTCACGCTGTGGGTTCGCAACAGGATGGCGCCTGCCAAGCAGAAGCGAACTGGTGACGATCCTCGATCGAAATGAGGGGGCGCTTGCCCGAGTGCAGACCCTGTTGAGCAAAAACGGCTCTGGCAAGGCGGCAATTGATGCGCGCTATTTCCCTGCCACTTTACCCGATGTCTACTGGACCGCTGATACGCTGGCCGCTGATCCAGGCATGGCGTTGTTCGTCTATTTCAAGCCTGGCTTTGATAATGAAGGCAATGCCTACGCCGACTCGAAATCGGAAGATAACTATATTCGTCTGGTTCATGCCCCCCGTTAAGGACGGGCCGAATCGCCTGTTTGCGTGTTGCGGCAATCCTGTCCACGGTCTTTTTGGGCCCGGGTTAACATTTCATGGGTAGACGCGATGGCGATATCGCTACCAAACCAAGCTGAGAACACGGGAGTGTGGGTGGTGAGTTTACGGAGCGTTTACCGTGCTTCGTCTATCCACGCCTGCTGTATCGCTTCCAGTACCTTTTCGCCTCCGTGTTTCGGATCATCGTCAAATTCTGGTAGCTCGATTACCCAGTTATGAAGATCGGTAAAGCGAATGGTGCTGGGATCGATGTCTGGATGGCTGTCTGCCAGCTGGATGGCTATTTCCATAACGTCAACCCATTTCATCGGCTTGATTCCTTTGCGTGGTTAATGGAATACCGGGGGATTTCGATTACCAGATCCTGTTCGGCAACAAGCGCCTGACAGGACAGGCGAGAAGTGGGTTCTAGCCCCCATGCCTGGTCGAGCCGGTCTTCCTCGAACTCGTCGGCGGGTTCGAGGGAGGTGTAGCCTTCCCGCACAAAGACATGGCAGGTTGTGCATGCACATGCCTTTTCGCATGCGTGCTCGATTTCGATGTCGTGGTCGAGTAGTGCATCACAAATGCTGATGCCTGGCTCTGCATCGATGACTGCGCCTTCGGGGCAAAGCTCTTGATGTGGCAGAACGATGATTTTCGGCATGGCCATTACTCCAGTGCGGTCAGTTTTCGGCCGGTGAGGGCGGTCTGGATTTGTCGATCCATTCGGCGGCTGGCAAAGTCTGCCGTCACCTGGTTCAGTCGTTCGGTTCGGCTCCTTATCGAGGCAGCGGTTCCGTTGTCAATGTGTTGTGACAGGTCAGCCAGTGTGCTTTCGATCTCGCTGCGCTCGATTTCGCCGAGCAAATCAGCATCGGCTTGCAGTGCGGCAATGGTTGCATCGGCCAACCCGCGCGCTTCGACTTGCGCCTCACGTAGAGTGCGGCTGGCCATGTCTTCGTTGGCATGCTGCATTGACTCCTGCAACATGCGACTGATTTCCTGGTCGTTGAGGCCATAAGATGGCTTGACGCTTATGTTGGCTTCAATACCAGTGCTTTGCTCCTGCGCCGAAACAGACAGCAGTCCATCGGCATCAACCTGAAAGGTGACCCGGATTCGAGCTGCGCCCGCTACCATCGGTGGTATGCCTCGAAGCTCGAATCGGGCGAGTGACCGGCAATCGGCTACCAGATCGCGCTCACCCTGTGTAACGTGGATGGCCATGGCTGTCTGGCCGTCTTTGAAGGTGGTGAATTCCTGTGCCCGCGCGATCGGTATCGGTGAGTTACGCGGAACGATCTTTTCTACCAGTCCACCCATGGTTTCCAGTCCTAGCGATAGCGGTATGACGTCCAGCAGCAGCCAGTCGTCCGGGCCACGATTACCGGCCAGTGCGTTGGCCTGTATCGCTGCGCCCAGTGCTACGACCTTGTCCGGGTCGAGATTGGTTAACGGTTCACGAGAGAAGAAATCGGCTACGGCCCTGCGAATCTGCGGCATGCGCGTGGCGCCGCCTACCATGACAACTCCCTGGATTTCCTGAATGCCCAATCGGGCATCACGCAGCGCTTTTCTGACTGGCTGTAGCGTCTTGTTGACCAAACTACGGGTAATGTCGGTGAAGATTTCGCTGGTAATGGTTAAGTCGACGACAAACCCATCTGACAGAACTGCGGTAATCGGGGCAATTCCGTGGTCGGTGAGGGATTCCTTGGCATTGCGGGATTTTGCCAGTAGCAAGCGTGTGTCTTTGGCCGAGAGTAATGAAAGCCCGGTCTGCTCGAGAATCCAGCAATAAATGCGGTGGTCGAAATCATCGCCACCAAGCGCGGAATCACCACTGGTCGCCAGCACTTCGAATACCCCGCGCGACAGGCGCAGTATTGAGACATCGAAGGTGCCACCCCCCAGATCGTAGATCGCATACGTGCCTTCGGCCTTGTTATCCAGTCCATAAGCTACCGCCGCTGCGGTGGGTTCATTCAACAGCCTGAGCGTGTTCAGCCCTGCGAGTCGTGCGGCGTCTTTGGTGGCTTGCCGCTGAGCGTCGTCGAAATAGGCGGGCACGGTGATGACTGCGCCAATCAGTTCGCCGCCCAGAACGGCTTCGGCACGTTCGCGAAGTCGTCGCAGAATCTCAGCTGACACCTCGACTGGGCTCTTGGGGCCGGCGACGGTTTTGAGCTGAAGCATGCCCGGGCTGTCGATGAACTGGTAGGGCAGGCTGTCGTGGCCGGAAAGATCGTGGAGACCTCGTCCCATGAAGCGCTTGACTGATACGATCGTGTTATGGGGGGCGTCATTTTGCCGAGCCTGCGCGCTATACCCGACATCAATGGTGCCGTTTCGGCCGTAGTGAACCACGGATGGCAACAGGGGCCGTCCGATGTCGTCGTTTAGTACTGTAGCTACGCCGTTGCGTACCGTTGCAACCAGCGAGTTGGTCGTCCCCAGATCGATCCCGATCGCCAGTCGATGCTGATGCGGAGCGGTGGAAAGGCCTGGTTCAGCGATTTGCAGGAGAGCCATTGGGAATCGCAGACAATAATCGGTTATTGAGGGGAAATGCCATCACAGGCAGCATTGCTGAAGTGAAGTCTTTTCAACGGGCAAACCGCACCGTCGGCCGCCGGCGCGGAGGGGCAACATGTGGCCCGCTTGTCCTGGGGTAATTCGCCTGGGCAGGTGGAGTGACTTGCACAACCAGCCTGAAATAGCAGGGTGCAGGCAATAGGAATCCAACGCACTATTCGCATTGCGGCTCCAGACCACGAGCTGCCGATTCACGGCAGGGGAGGGTGTTAGTCATGGCTGAACCAGTGCGTCGATTGCATCTTCCAGTTCAAGATCCAGTTTTTCGAAAAATCGAAGCTTGCGAACCAGTTCTGCTGCCGCCTCGAACGCCTGCAGGTCGTCCAGCATGGTCTCCACCTGCTGGTGAAGAGCAGCTACCTCGTGATGTAGCCGCCGTGACAAATCAGCCAGTTCGTCGCTTGCCTGAGCGGCTTTTGCGTCGCCAATGGCTTCACGCCATTCCATTTGTGCCATCAGGAAATCAGCCGGCATGGCTGTATTGGTTTCTTCGCAGGTATCGAAGCCGTTCAACTGCAACAGGTATCGAGCCCGTGCCAAAGGATGGCGCAGCGTTTGATAGGCCTCATTGGCCTGGGTGGCCCATTGCAGTGACAGTCGCTTCTGCTGTTCATCTAAATGGCTGAAGCGATCTGGGTGCACTTGAGACTGCACGTTGCGATACGCCTGCTCGAGACGGTCAATGTCGAGGCGAAAGCCGACGGGCAACCCGAACAACTGGAAATGATTCTGGCTAAAATCTATGTTCATTGGCGGCCTGTTCGCGAGACATTGACAATCAGACGTTGAAGCTCTCGCCGCAACCACACTCATTCTTGACGTTCGGATTATTGAACTTGAATCCCTCGTTCAATCCTTCGCGGACGAAATCCAGTTCTGTTCCATCAATATAGGCCAGGCTTTTGGCGTCAGTAATTATCTTGACTCCATGGCTTTCAAACAGGATGTCGCTGCCATCTATCTCATCGACAAATTCCAGTTTGTAGGCCATGCCCGAACAGCCTGAGGTGCGAACACCCAGACGTACTCCGATGCCCTTGCCGCGTTTGGCCAGAAAGTTGCTGATGTGCCGTGCTGCTGTTTCAGAAACTGAGATTGCCATGATTGAGCCCCCGTTCAGCTGGTATGTTTTGCTTTGTAGTCGGCTACGGCAGCCTTGATGGCATCCTCTGCCAGAATCGAACAGTGAATCTTGACTGGGGGGAGTGCCAGCTCTTCGGCGATCTGGGTGTTTTTGATATCCAGTGCCTGATCAAGCGTTTTACCCTTTACCCATTCGGTTACCAGCGATGAAGAGGCAATGGCAGAGCCGCAGCCGTAGGTCTTGAATTTTGCATCCTCGATCACGCCATCTTCGTTGACCTTGATCTGCAGCTTCATGACGTCACCGCAAGCCGGAGCGCCAACCATGCCTGTGCCGACCGTTCCGTCTCCCTTGTCAAACGAGCCGACGTTACGCGGATTTTCATAATGGTCTAGAACTTTGTCGCTGTAAGCCATGTTGTGCTCCTGATAAGTTTAGTGCGCTGCCCACTGTACGCTGTTGAGATCAATGCCTTCCTGATGCATTTCCCACAATGGGGACAGTTCACGCAGCTTGCCGATTTTCTGTTGAAGCAGACGCGCGGCATAATCGACTTCATCAGCGGTGGTAAAACGCCCGATGGTGAAGCGGATCGAGCTGTGTGCCAGTTCATCGGATCTGCCCAGTGCACGCAGCACGTAGGATGGTTCCAGGCTGGCAGAGGTGCATGCCGATCCCGAAGAAACCGCCAGATCCTTGATCGCCATGATCAACGATTCGCCTTCGACAAAGTTGAAACTGACATTCAGGTTGTGCGGCACCCTCTGTTGCAAGTCACCGTTGACATAGACTTCTTCGATAGCGGACAGCCCATTCCACAGGCGGTCACGCAGCATTCTGATGCGTTCGTTTTCTACCTGCATTTCTTCACGGGCGATGCGGAATGCCGCGCCCATGCCTACGATCTGGTGCGTGGCAAGGGTTCCGGAGCGCATGCCTCGTTCATGGCCACCACCATGCATTTGAGCTTCGATGCGGATACGTGGCTTGCGTTGTACGTACAGTGCGCCAATGCCTTTCGGACCATAGGTTTTGTGAGCCGAGAAGCTCATCAGATCTACTTTCAGGTGCTGGAGGTCGATCACAACCTTTCCGGTGGCCTGGGCTGCATCGACATGCAAAATAACGCCCTTGCTGCGGCAGATTTCGCCAAGTTGTTCAATCGGCTGGATGACGCCGATCTCGTTGTTGACAAACATGACCGAGGCCAGAATGGTGTCCGGGCGAATGGCCGCGACAAACTCGTCGACGTTGATCAGTCCCGATTCCTGTGGAGCCAGGTAGGTTACCTCAAATCCCTGGCGCTCCAGTTCGCGCATGGTGTCGAGCACGGCCTTGTGCTCGGTTTTCATGGTAATCAGGTGTTTGCCTTTTCCCTGGTAGAAGTGGGCCGCTCCCTTGATTGCCAGGTTGTTGGACTCGGTCGCACCGGAGGTCCAGACGATTTCCTTAGGGTCACAGTCGACCAGCGCAGCCACTTCAGCGCGTGCTGTTTCCACTGCTTGTTCAGCTTCCCAGCCAAAGGCATGGGAGCGGGAGGCCGGGTTGCCGAATTTTTCGCAGAGATAGGGAATCATTGCTTCGGCCACTCTGGGGTCGACAGGGGTCGTAGCTGAATAATCGAGGTAGATCGGTGTTTTCAACATATTGTAAAGCTCCGGAATCCGCTGGCCGTTGGTTCAGAACGCCGTGGCGTTCGATGGGGTTCGCTTGTCATGCAGGACGGCAACGGGGGATCCGTCCGTGCGTGTGTGCTGCTGATCAACCAGGCTGCCCAGCGTAATCGATGACAGATAGTTGTAGATGGTGATATTCAGATTCGTCCACAAATCATGAGTCATGCAGGCATGTTCTTCCTGGCAGTTTTCCTTGCCGCCGCACTGGGTTGCGTCGATCGGTTCATCAACCGCCCGGATGATCTCTGCAACCGAAATGTCATGAGCCAGCTTGGCCAAACAGTAGCCACCTCCTGGCCCGCGAACGCTGTCAACCAGTTTGTGTCGACGTAACTTGCCGAAGAGTTGTTCCAGATAGGAGAGCGATATTTTTTGCCGCTCGCTGATTCCGGACAGGGTGACCGGCCCGCCCCCTTGACGCAAGGCCAGATCAAGCATCGCCGTGACGGCAAAGCGGCCTTTGGTAGTCAGACGCATGGCTTTCCTTGGCAGAATGTGAACACGAGCAGACTATATAATACCCGATTAAAACAGTCAACAATGCACCCAAGGGGGGCGCGAAGCTTGGGCGGGCGGCAATTGTAAGTACCGGCGGTCGTTTCGTCTACTTGCTGGCAAGCCTGTCGGATTTGCCCGTTTCGTGGCGCATCGCGGGTTCATGTAGCGAGAAAACGGGTAAATATGGACCGCATCTCCCTCTTGCTCAGCAGATCTGTCTCAAGCCCGACAGATTGCTAGTAGTCAGTCACCCTGAATCCAATAGATAAGCGAGTAGGCACGGAAGTTG
>CAZBWH010000108.1:0-7277 GCA_964495595.1 uncultured Burkholderiales bacterium
CCGAAGTTTCTGGTCAACGCCGACGGCAGCCTCGGTGCGCGCAATGATGTGGCGCTGGCCGGGTTGCTGCACAAGATGGGCTGGCGTGGCACTACCTCGACCATGCTCAACTTCGGCGAGCAGGGCGGAGCGGTTGGCTACCTGATCGGCGAGCCGAATCAGGGGCTGCGCTACATGTTCCACATGATGAACGAGGCGCGGATCGGAGTGGGCATGGGCGCCACCATGCTTGGTTATGCCGGTTATCAATATTCGCTGCATTACGCACGCAACCGGCCACAGGGGCGGCCTGCCAGCGCACGCGATTTCAGCACGCCGCAGATTCCGATCATCCAGCATGCCGACGTGCGGCGCATGTTGCTGATCCAGAAAGCCTACGTAGAAGGCGCGCTGGCGCTGGAGTTTTACTGCGCCACGCTGGTCGACGATATCGCCACCGCGAGCGACGAAGTCACGCAGGCCAACGCCCGGCTGTTGCTGGATTTGCTGACGCCCATCGCCAAGGCCTGGCCGGCGCAATATTGCCTGGTCGCCAACAAGCTGGCGATCCAGGTGCTCGGCGGCTACGGCTTCACCCGCGATTATCCGGTCGAGCAGTATTACCGCGACAACCGCCTTAATCCGATCCACGAAGGCACCAACGGCATTCAGGCGCTCGATTTGCTCGGGCGCAAGGCGATGATGCAGGAAGGTGCGGCGCTGAAGCTGTTGCTGCAACGCATCGGCGCAACCGTGGCAGAAGCGGCGGCAGAGCCGGAATGCAGCGCGCTGGCGCAACACGTGGGCGAGGCCGCCAAACTGCTCGGCGAGCTGACATTGCAACTGGGCATGGCGATGTTGCAATCCGGCCCGGATGCCGTGCTGGCCAATGCCGCGCTGTATCTGGATCTGGCAGGCAAGGTGGTGATCAGCTGGATGTGGCTGCGGCAGGCGCTGGTGGCGGCCAAGGCGTTGCCCAATGCCGGCAGCGACGGCGATTTCTACCGCGGCAAGCTGCAGGCGGCGCGTTATTACATCGAGTGGGAGCTGCCGGAAATCCAGCATCAGGCCAATCTGCTGCGCGGCAAGAGCGATGTCTGCCTGACGATGCAGGATGGCTGGTTCTGAAATACAAAGCGGGCCGGTCTGGCCCGCATCAAAGCTCCGGGCTGCGATGGCCCAGTGTGTTCCTGATGGTCTTGCTCAGTCCTGCGCGCCGGTCGGCGTTTCATCGCCGGTTTTCGGTGCCAGCTGTTTTTCCAGCTCGGTGATGCGCAATTCCAGCTGGCGCAGCTTTTCCCGGGTGCGGGTCAGCACTTCCTGCTGAACGTCGAATTCCTCGCGGGTGACCAGGTCCAGCTTGCTGAAGCCGGCCTGCAGCATCGCGCGCATGTTTTTCTCGATGTCCTTGGCCGGGCCTTGCGACAACACTTCGTTTACCTTGTTGCTGATATCGTCAAAAATTTTCTGCCGGATCATGGTGTTCTCCAATGGGTGCGAAACAGGTTGGCCGGCTTGCAGTTTAGCAAAATCGGCTTGCCGGCGGGGCGTTTCGCCGTTGGTGCAATATTGGTGCACGTCAATGACAGGGCGCATGATTGTGGTGCGCCTGTAGCGTGGTTATTGCTTGGGTGTTCGTTAACTATGTGTTTGTTAAGGAAAACAGTGCGCTGGCACAGTTAGTGCTAAGACTAGGCTGGAGTGGTTTTACCGCCATGCGGTGGCGCTGGCTTTAGCTGGCCTGCCACCGGTTACGGAACCTGCGCTTGCCTTTCCAGACCGAAAGGGCGCGCACCAGCCTGATATAAAGGAATAGACATGAAACTGGTCACTGCGATCATCAAACCGTTCAAACTCGACGAAGTCCGTGAAGCGCTGTCCGTGATTGGCGTGCAGGGGATTACCGTTACTGAAGTCAAAGGCTTCGGCCGTCAGAAAGGCCACACTGAGCTGTATCGGGGCGCTGAATATGTGGTGGATTTTCTGCCTAAGGTGAAGATCGAAGCGGCGATTCGCGATGACTTGCTGGATCAGGTGATCGAGGCAATCGAAAAAGCGGCCAATACCGGCAAGATCGGTGACGGCAAGATTTTCGTGTTCGAGCTGGAACAGGTGGTGCGGATTCGCACTGGCGAAACCGGCGTCGAAGCGCTGTAAGGCGATCTGCCCTGAATCCGACAAGGAGTACATGATGAAAAAGTTTCTCTCACTGATGGCGCTGTGCGGTGCCATTGGCTTTTCGGCGCCGGCCTGGGCCGACGATGCCGCGCCGGCAGCCGCCCCGGTTGCTGCCGCGGCCACTGCCGACGCTGCTGCTCCGGTTGCCGGGCCGGTTGCTGCTCCAGCGCCTGCCGTTGCCGAAGTGGCCGCGGCCGCAACGGTAGCCACGGCTGCAGCACCCGCACCGGCGATCAATAAAGGCGACAACGCTTTCCTGATGATTTGTGCCGCGTTCGTGATCCTGATGTCGATTCCTGGCCTGGCGCTGTTCTACGGTGGCCTGGTGCGCAGCAAGAACATGCTTTCGGTGCTGATGCAGGTGTTCACCGTGTTCTCGCTGATCTCGGTGTTGTGGGTGGTGTACGGCTACAGCGTCGCGTTCACCGAGGGCAACGCCTTCTTCGGCTCGTTCGGCAAGACGATGCTGAAAGGCATTACGCCGGATTCGCTGGCCGCGACCTGGAGCAAGGGCATTGTGGTATCCGAACTCATTTACGTGGTGTTCCAGGGTGCGTTTGCCGCGATCACCTGCGGCCTGATCCTTGGTGCGTTTGCCGAGCGTATCAAGTTCTCCGCCGTGCTGGTGTTCTGCGTGATCTGGTTCACTTTCTCCTACCTGCCGGTGGCGCACATGGTTTGGTACTGGGCAGGTCCGGATGCCTACACCAGCGCTGAAGCAGGCACTGCCGCCACTGCAACGGCAGGCTTCCTGTTCCAGAAAGGTGCGCTCGATTTTGCCGGCGGCACCGTGGTGCACATCAACGCCGCGATTGCCGGCCTGGTAGGTGCCTTCATGGTGGGCAAGCGGATTGGTTACGGTAAAGAGGCGATGACGCCGCACAGCCTGACCATGACCATGATCGGCGCTTCGCTGCTGTGGTTCGGCTGGTTCGGTTTCAACGCCGGCTCGGCGCTGGAAGCCAACGGTATTGCTGGCCTGGCCTTCATCAACACCTGGGTGGCCACTGCTGCAGCCGCGATTGCGTGGACGTTTGCCGAATGGCTGTTCAAGGGCAAGCCGTCGATGCTGGGTGGTGCGTCGGGTGCGGTTGCCGGTCTGGTTGCGATTACCCCGGCCTGCGGTTTTGTCGGTGTCGGCGGCGCGCTGGCCATCGGCCTGATCTCCGGTGTGGTCTGCCTGTGGGGTGTGCATGGCCTCAAGCGTATGCTGGGTGCTGATGATGCGCTGGACGTGTTCGGCGTGCACGGCGTGGGCGGTATCCTCGGCGCGCTGCTGACCGGTGTGTTTGCCGATCCGGCGCTGGGCGGGGTGGGTATCTGGGATTATGTGACCAACAAGGTGGCCGACGGCTACTCGATTGCCGGCCAGTTGCAGATCCAGGCAACCGCTGTCGGGCTGACCGTGGTCTGGTCGACCGTGGTATCGGTGGTGGCATTCAAGCTGGTGGATATCCTGATCGGCCTGCGTGTCAGCGAAGAAGAAGAGCGCGAAGGGCTGGACGTGGCTTCGCACGGCGAGCGTGCTTACAACCACTAATCGTTTCTCTTGTTTGATTTGCGCCTGGCTTCAGGCGACATTCGGGGTGCCACGCGGCACCCCGTTTTTTTAGCCAGCCGGATCGGGCAGGGTGAAGCAGAAGCGGGCACCCTTGCCCGGCTCGGCATTGGCCCACACCCGGCCGCCGTGGCGCAGCACGACCCGCTTGACCGTTGCCAGGCCAATGCCGGTGCCTTCGAATTCGGTGTCCTTGTGCAGCCGCTGAAACGGCGCAAACAGCCGGTGTGCCCACTGCATGTCAAACCCGGCGCCGTTGTCGCACAGGCAGAACACCGTTTCGCCATCGCGCTGCTCGGCGGCAAAGGTGATCTGCGGGTGCTCGACCTCGCGGCTGAACTTGATCGCGTTGCCGAGCAGGTTTTCCAGCAATACGGCCACCAGGCGCGCATCACCGTTGGCTTGCAGGGCGGGCATGATCGCCACCGTCACCGGTTTGCTGGCATTGGCCTGCAGCCGGTCGGCAATGTCACTGACCATGCCCGACAGATCAAGTGTGGTACGCGACAGGGTTTGCTGCGTGGCGCGTGACAGGGCCAGCAGGTCGTCGATCAACTGGTTCATCCGGAAACCATTGCTCAGAATGCGTTGCAGCATCTGCAACGCCAGCGAATCGAGCTTCGGCCCCAGATCTTCCTGCAGGCTCTGGGCAAAGCCGACAATCGCCCGCAGCGGGGCGCGCAGATCGTGCGACACCGAATAGGAAAAACTCTCCAGCTCGCGGTTGAGTTGCTCCAGTTCGGCAGTGCGCTGCGCCACCCGTTGCTCCAGCCGCTCGTTGGTTTCGCGCACCGCGGCTTCTGCCTGCGACAGGTCATGCACCTGCTGCTGCAGCCGGCTGGTTACACGCTGGTAATCCTGGCGCAGCGTTTCCAGATCAAATTGCTGGCGCTGGTTGTGATCCTGGGTGGTGGCCAGCGTGGCGTGGTTGTCTGCTGCCTGGTCAATGCAGTCGAGCAGCGGCTGGGTTAGCCGGGTCAGGGCATCGAGTTGGTCTGGCGGCACTTCCAGCAGCCACAGCCAGCTGCCGATGCGGCGGCTCTGCCAGTGATTGCCGGGCAGGCAGATTGCGCCCTGCATCCGGCTTTCCCACGCGGGCAACACCGCTGCCAGCGCAGCAACGTCGGTCAGGTAAACCACCACCGGCCGCGCCAGCAGTGCACGCTTGCTGAGTTCGCCATGCCCGAAACCGGCCGGCGCGGGCTGAATGGCACTGAGAAAACGATTCATTGGTCACCCAGCAGCAGCACGACGTAGGTCATGTTGTGAAACAGGTTGCGGGTGAAGCCGGCCGGCCCTTTCAGCGGGGCGATTTCGCCAAACGACGGAAAACCGGCCAGCGGCAGCGGGTGAGTGAAGGCGCCGGTCAGCTGGCTGATTTCGTTGCCGATCTGCGGCCCCAGCATCTGTTTGCGCCCGCCGCAACTGACAATCAGCGCCGCTTGCGGCTGAAAGGTGGCCTGCGCAGCCTGCCGGGCGATCTGGTCGACTTCCTGCAGCAACTGTGCCGGCGTGGCCAGGCAAACCTGCACCGATTTGCCGCGCTCGATGCCGCCGTACAAACCCAGGTGCCCGGTATCGGTGCTGAAATCCGGCACGATCGAGCGCAGGGTGCGTTCGCTCGGTGCCTCGGGGTTGATCACCGTCAGCGAAACGATGCCCCGGTCGCTTTGCAGCACCGGTTTGCCGGTTTCGCGCTCGATGAAATCCATCGCCGACAGCCCGTCGATGGTGCGCACTTCGGCGCCGGCGGCCTCGTCGATCCGGCCCGGCGAACCCACTGCCGGCAGGCTGTTGCCAACGTGGATGTCAAACGCAACCCCGCCACGGCAGCCCAGCATGACCATGCTGTCGCGCAGGATTTGCCGGTTGGCATACAGAAAGCAATCGTGCATCCGGTTGTCATCCGCCGCCAGCCCGCCCACCACCGGAATCGGCACTTCGTCAGCCAGCACCTGTTCGATCTGCGACGCATCGGCATGAAAATCCGACACCAGCAGCGCCCAATCGGGCCTGCCGTGTTGTTGCAGGCGCTGCCACGCCTGCCGGGTGGCGGCGGCGGGGTCGGCCTTCACGCCGCTGGCGCAGGCCAGCTGCCACTGCGCCCGCCCTTCGCTGTTGATGCCCAGTGCGGTGGCACCAAAATCCAGCGCCCCGCCGCTTTCGTAAATGCCATCGCCGGAGTTGCCGATCACCAGCAATTGCGGGTTGGCCAGCGCATCCTGAATGCCTTCCAGCAGATCGGCATCCTGGCCGTAGTGGATGCTGCTGAACAGAAACACCACCTCTGGCGCGCATTCCGCCAGCGCTTCACCAAGCGCCAGCCCGGCGCGGTAGGGGTCGGGGTGTCGGGTCTGGGCAGAGACAGTACGCATGGCCGGGGCTCGCAAGTGACAGTAACGTTTCAGTGTAGACGTTGGCAGTCAGCCAGACCGGGGCGATCAGCCTGAGGCGGGTGGGAAACCTTGGCCAGATGGGCCGGCATTCGCCGTGCATGGCGGACCAAGGAGGGCTGTTGCAGCCGCTGGCGCCGCCGATTGGCCTCAGGCCGGGGTCGCAACCTGGCTGCCCGCAGTGGCTGCGCCGCTATGCACTGCGCATGGCGTCGCTATAATGCACGCCTGATTTCACCTCGGGCAGCGCACATGGCAGTTCAGCAATACGACGAATCCTCGGTCAAAGTCCTCAAGGGCCTGGAGCCGGTCAAGCACCGCCCCGGCATGTACACCCGCACCGAAAACCCGCTGCACATCATCCAGGAAGTGATCGACAACGCCGCCGACGAAGCGCTGGCCGGCTTTGCCAAGCGTATCGACGTGCGCATCCACGGCGATGGCTCGGTATCGGTGGCCGACGACGGACGCGGTATTCCGGTCGGCATTCACCCGGAAATGGGCGTGCCGACGGTGGAGGTGGTGTTCACCCAGCTGCACGCGGGCGGCAAGTTCAACAAGAAAGACGGCGGCGCCTACAGCTTCTCCGGCGGCCTGCACGGCGTGGGCGTGAGCGTGACCAATGCGTTGTCAACGCGTCTGGAAGTCAGTGTCAAGCGCGACGGCGGCGAACACAAGCTGGCGTTTGGTGATGGCTTCGTCATCGAGCCACTGGCCAGGCTGCGCGACATTGCCAAGAAAACCACCGGCACCAGCGTGCGCGCCTGGCCGGACGGCAAATATTTCGATTCGCCGAACATCCCGATGGGCGAACTGGAGCACATCCTGCGCTCCAAGGCAGTATTGCTGCCGGGGATCGAAGTCAGCCTCACCATCGAAAAACGCGATGGCAGCGAAGATGTCAAAAACTGGTGTTACCCGGATGGCCTCTCCGGCTACCTGTCGGAAATGCTCGCCGGGCAGGACCTGGCGGTGCCGCTGTTCAAGGGCGAAAAATACGTCGGTGCCGGCAACGAGAATTATTCGCCGGGCGAGGGCGCCAGTTGGGTAATCACCTGGACCGAAGAAGGCGGAATTTCGCGCGAATCCTACGTCAACCTGATCCCGACACCATCCGGCGGCACCCACGAAACCGGCCTGCGCGACGGCGTGTTCAACGCCATCAAGAA
>CAZBWH010000109.1:0-7276 GCA_964495595.1 uncultured Burkholderiales bacterium
CGATATCGAAACGGATGGTGCCGGCAATGGCGTAGGCCACCACCAACGGCGGCGAAGCGAGGAAGGCCTGCTTGGCATACGGGTGGATACGGCCGTCGAAGTTGCGGTTGCCCGACAATACTGCGGTGGCGTACAAATCGCGGTCGATGATTTCCTTCTGGATTTGCGGATCCAGCGCGCCAGACATGCCGTTGCACGAAGTACAGGCATAAGCGACGACGCCAAAGCCAAGTGCTTCCAGATCACCGAACAGGCCGGCTTCTTCCAAATACAGCGTCACTGCTTTCGAGCCCGGTGCCAGCGAGGATTTGACCCACGGCTTGCGTGTCAAACCCAGCTTGTGGGCGTTGCGCGCCAGCAGCGCGGCGGCAATTACGTTGCGCGGGTTGCTGGTGTTGGTGCAACTGGTGATGGCGGCGATGATCACCGCACCGTCTGGCATCTGCCCCGGTATTTCCGTCCATTGGCCAGCGATGCCTTTCGCTGCCAGATCGCTGGTAGCAACGCGGGCGTGCGGGTTGGACGGGCCAGCCATATTGCGTACCACGCTCGACAGATCGAACTTGAGCACGCGTTCGTATTCGGCGTGTTTCAGGCTATCCGACCACAGGCCGGCGGTCTTGGCGTAGGTTTCGACCAGTTTCACCTGCTCGTCAGTACGGCCGGTGAGTTTCAGGTAATCGATAGTCTGCTGGTCAATGCTGAACATCGCTGCCGTGGCGCCGTATTCCGGGGCCATATTGGAAATGGTGGCGCGGTCGCCCAGCGTCAGGCTGCTGGCGCCTTCGCCGTAGAATTCCAGATAAGCGCCGACCACTTTCGATTTGCGCAGGAATTCGGTCAGTGCCAGCACCACGTCGGTAGCGGTGATGCCTGGCTGGCGCTTGCCGCTCAGTTCGACACCGACGATATCCGGCAGGCGCATCCACGAGGCGCGGCCGAGCATGACGTTTTCCGCTTCCAGGCCGCCAACACCAATCGCAATCACGCCCAGTGCGTCAACGTGCGGCGTGTGGCTGTCAGTGCCGACGCAGGTGTCGGGATAAGCCACACCATCTTGTACGCCGATCACCGGCGACATGCGTTCCAGATTGATCTGGTGCATGATGCCGTTGCCCGGCGGGATCACGTCGACGTTCTTGAACGCCAGCTTGGTCCAGTTGATGAAGTCGAAACGGTCTTCGTTGCGGCGATCTTCAATTGCACGGTTCTTCTCGAATGCCTGTGGGTCGAAGCCGCCACATTCAACAGCCAGCGAGTGATCGACGATCAGTTGCACCGGCACTACCGGATTGACCTTGGCCGGATCGCCGCCTTGCTCGGCAATCGCGTCACGCAGGCCAGCCAGATCCACCAGCGCGGTCTGGCCGAGAATGTCGTGACACACCACGCGCGCCGGAAACCACGGGAAATCCAGGTCGCGTTTGCGCTCGATCAGTTGTTTCAGCGAATCGGTCAGCGTGGCCGGATCACAGCGACGCACCAGGTTTTCTGCCAGCACGCGCGAGGTGTACGGCAGCTTGGCCCAGGCGCCGGACTGGATCGCGTCGACAGCTTCACGTGCGTCGAAATAATCCAGTGCCGTGCCGGGCAGCGGTTTGCGGTAAAGAGTGTTCATTATTGGTCCACGATAGAAGTATTTCGTCTGACGTTACGTTTGGGTGAGAGTATTTGTAGCGTGTCAAAACGGTTAAATTCGCCGGTGTCGAATTGCATAGCTGCATATGGCTCAAATAGATACATAACGAGCGGGTTATCGATTTGAACCCAAGCCATCAGTGCGTCATGCAACTTCGTTTGTGCCTTGGCAAAAGCTTCTTGGAAATCAGGATGACTTTTCGCACGGGCTGTCGTTAGATTTAGCGATTTTGCAGCAATCCTGACGGCCAGATTGGCTCCGGAAGGGTCGGCTGTGAGATGCTGGCGTACCCGCGAACGCAAATTTTTCCCAATGCCAACATACTGTGGTCGGTTGTCAAAAATGACAACATAGCAACCAGGGCTGGCTGGCAGGGATGTGGACTGGGCAAGAGCCTGCCTCATCGGTATGCCCTCCGCCGATGAGGCAGCCAATTGCTTGAACAAGGCTGGCAAAACATCTAGCGCAAGCTGTTCAAACGTAAACGGGCAGTCGTGCAGCGGCATCCTTACTTGCGATCCTTCAGCGGCACAAATTTCTGATCTTCCGGGCCGGTGTAGTTGGCGCTCGGGCGGATGATCTTGCCGTCGATGCGTTGTTCGATCACGTGGGCCGACCAACCAGAAGTACGGGCAATCACGAACAGCGGGGTGAACATAGCGGTCGGCACGCCCATCATGTGGTAGCTGACAGCCGAGAACCAGTCGAGGTTCGGGAACATCTTCTTGATGTCCCACATCACGCTTTCCAGACGTTCGGCAATGTCGAACATCTTCATGTCGCCGGCTTCTTGCGACAGATTGCGCGCCACTTCCTTGATCACCTTGTTGCGCGGATCGCTGATGGTGTAAACCGGGTGGCCGAAGCCAATCACCACTTCCTTGCGCTCAACGCGGGCCTTGATGTCGGCTTCGGCTTCGTCCGGGGTTTCGTAGCGTTTCTGCACTTCGAATGCCACTTCGTTGGCACCGCCATGTTTCGGACCACGCAGCGCGCCAATTGCGCCGGTGATGGCGGAATGCATGTCCGATCCGGTGCCGGCGATGACACGGCCGGTAAAGGTCGAAGCGTTGAATTCGTGTTCTGCATACAGAACCAGCGAAGTGTGCATAGCCTTGACCCACGAATCGCTCGGTTTGGTGCCGTGCAGCAGATGCAGGAAGTGACCACCGATCGAATCGTCGTCGGTTTCCACTTCAATGCGACGGCCATTGTGGCTGAAGTGGTACCAGTACAGCAGCATCGAACCCAGCGACGCCATCAGGCGGTCGGCAATATCGCGCGCACCTGCAATGTTGTGGTCGTCTTTTTCCGGCAGCGCACAGCCGAGCGCCGATACGCCAGTGCGCATCACGTCCATCGGATGGGCATTGGCGGGCAGTGCCTCCAGCACGGCTTTCACCGACAGCGGCAGGCCGCGCAGCGATTTCAGCTTGGCCTTGTAGCCTTTCAGTTCGGCCTGGTTTGGCAGCTTGCCGTGCACCAGCAGGTAGGCGATTTCTTCGAATTCGCAGTGATCGGCCACGTCGAGAATGTCGTAGCCGCGATAGTGCAAATCATTGCCGGAACGGCCAACGGTACACAGGGCAGTATTACCTGCTGCCACGCCCGACAGGGCAACCGATTTTTTAACTTTGGGCTGGGCTTGTTGGGTTTCGCTCATTTGGTTTTCTCCGATTGGGGTAAAGGCAACTTCTTTAAACTTCTTGAAGTTCAACATCTTGAACCACGGAACACGCAGAGGGCACTGAGGCTACACAGAGAAAAACTTGAGCATTTCTCTGTGCCATCTCTGTGTTCTCGGTGCTCTCTGTGGTTCAAGGTTTAGGGTTCAAGACTTGTTTTGGTCTTGCGCGAACAGGGCATCCAGTTTCTGTTCGAAGGCGTGGTAGCCCAAGTGGTCATACAGCTCCATGCGCGTCTGCATGGTATCGACCACATTTTTCTGCGTGCCATCGCGCTGGATCGCTTCATACACGCCCAACGCCGCCTTGCTCATGGCGCGGAAGGCAGACAGCGGATACAGAATCAGGCTGACGTCGGCGCTGGCCAGTTCGTCGCGGGTATACAGCGGTGTGGCACCGAATTCGGTGATATTGGCCAGCACCGGCACTTTTACCGCAGCGGCAAACTGCTTGTACATCGCCAGATCGGTCATTGCCTCGGGGAAAATCATGTCGGCACCAGCTTCAACGCAGGCACAGGCACGGTCGATGGCGGCTTGCAGGCCTTCCACCGCCAGCGCATCGGTGCGTGCCATGATCACGAAATCGCTGTCGATCTTGCCGTCCACCGCGGCTTTGACGCGATCGACCATTTCCGCCTGGCTGACAATTGCCTTGTTCGGACGATGGCCGCAGCGCTTGGCTTGAACCTGATCTTCAATATGCACCGCTGCCGCGCCAGCGCGGATCATCTGGCGGATGGTGCGCGAGATGTTGAATGCGCCACCCCAGCCGGTATCGATATCCACCAGTAGCGGCAGATCGGTCACGTCGGTAATGCGGCGCACGTCGATCAGCACGTCTTCCATGGTGGTGATGCCCAGATCAGGAATGCCGCAGGAGCTGGCAGCCACGCCACCGCCCGACAGGTAGAGCGATTTGAAGCCGCTATGCTCGGCCAGCTTGGCGGCATAGGCGTTGATTGCACCCACCACCTGTAACGGCTTGTGTTCGGCAACGGCTTGTTTGAAACGTAATCCGGGGGAGGCGAGGGCCATGAATATCTCCGTGAGCGATGGTTTGTGCCTGTTTATTGCAAATACCGGGCCAGCTTGCGTTGTGGCCGGCTGCGGCGGGCGGGATCGCGAGAGTTTTCAGTGTATTAACTGGGCCGGGCGTTTGCCGGGAAAATTGCGCATCGCAACAAGAACATCATTTTCTTGTTTCACTGTTTCGTTAATGTTTCAATGTGTGAAACATATTGAAACGGTGAATCATGCAAAGCAAACCGCAATTGCTGGTGGTGGCATCGCGTGGGCTGGCCGAACTGGTGCGTTCGCTGATGCCGGAATACGCGGCGCGCTTCGATATCCGCCTGCTGGACAAGCCGCTGGATGAGGCCTTGCAGGACGCGCAGGCGCTGCAACGCGCCGGCCAGCTCGACGTATTGCTGGCAGCCGGCCAGACCGGCGCGCAGTTGCGCCAGACGCTGGCCTCGCCGCTGGTGCAGATCAAGGTCGGTGGTGACGACATCATGCACGCGCTGGCCAAGGCGCGTCGGTTGAGCGGCAAGGTGGCGATTGTCACGCGGCAGGATATCGGCGACGAATTCGATGCACTGCGCCCCTTGCTCAAGCTCGACGTGTTGCAGCTGAAATACCGCAACGACGACGAGGCGCGCGAATTGTTCCTGCAATTGCGCGAACAGGGCGTTGAGGTGGTGATCGGCTCCGCGCAGGTGGTGTTCATGGCCGAGCAGCAGGGGCTGACCGGCGTATTGATCTACTCCGAACGCTCCTTGCGCCAGGCATTCGACGCCGCCTGGGAACTGGCGCGGGTGGCGCGGATCGAAGAAGCCAAACGTGAGCGCATCGGCAATATCCTGCACAGCCTGGCCGAAGGTGTGGTGGCGGTCGATATGGCGGGCCGGGTCCAGACGCTGAACCCGGCGATGGAGCGGCTGCTGGACGTATCGGCCGACTGGGCGCTCAACCAGCCGCTGAAACAGCTGGCGCCGGAACTCTCGCTCGACAGCGTGCTGGCCACCGGCAGCGCTGCGCTGGAGCAGGTGCAGCAGCTTGCCGGCCGCACGCTGGTAGTCAACCGCATGCCCATTGTCGAGCAGGGCGCGCAAACCGGCGCGGTGCTGACCTTCCTCGATGCCAGCAACATCCAGCGCGCCGACCGCAAATTGCGCAACCAGAGCCGCACCAGCCAGTTTCTCGCGCGTTACCGCTTTGGCGACATCCTCGGCGACAGCCGTGCCATCCGCGATTGCATCCAGCTGGCGCAGGTATTTGCCCGCACCGACAGCACGGTGCTGATCGGCGGCGAATCGGGCACTGGCAAGGAGCTGTTCGCGCAAGGCATCCACAACGCCAGTCGCCGCGCCGACGGCCCGTTTGTCGCGATCAACTGCGCCTCGTTTCCGGAAACGCTGCTGGAAAGCGAATTGTTCGGTTACGAAGAGGGCGCGTTCACCGGCGGCCGAAAAGGCGGCAAACCCGGCCTGATCGAAGCGGCGCACACCGGCACCCTGTTTCTCGACGAAATCGGCGAAATGCCGGTCAGTCTGCAAACCCGCCTGCTGCGGGTGCTACAGCAGCGCGAAGTGCTGCGGCTCGGCAGCACCGAGCCCACCCCGGTCGACGTACGCGTGATTGCCGCCACCCATCGTGATCTGCGCGCCCAGGCCGAATCCGGCGGCTTTCGCGCCGATCTTTACTACCGCCTCAACATCCTTAACCTGCGGCTGCCGCCCTTGCGCGAGCGCAGCGAAGATGTCGAACTGCTGACCCGCGCCTGCGCTGCCCGCGTAATGGCGCAGATGCCTTCCCGGCCCGACCTGGCCGCCTTCTGGCTCAGCTGCGGCAACTGGCTGCAGGGTTATCGCTGGCCGGGCAATGTGCGCGAGCTGGAAAACGTCGTTGAACGGCTGCTGGTGTATGCCGCCGAGGTCGGGGCGCTGGAGCGCCCGATGATCGAAGCGATGGCGCCAGAGCTGTTTGCCGAACCACCGCCTGCCGTTGCCGCGGCGCCACTCACACCGGACATAGCCACCGCGCTGACCAACAGCAACGGCAACCTTGGCCAGGCGGCCAGATTGCTGGGGATCAGTCGTACCACTTTGTGGCGGCGGATGAAGGAGGGCATGGCAGACAATGGCCAAGGCTGAAGGACGCTATCGGAATTAGCCTGCAAGCCGCTCTGGTACTGGTCTGCAGGCCGGCCTGCGAGGCAATGTGGATGAGGCTTGCAGGGCGGGTAGGGTATAGTATTTCAATGTTGCCTTCGTAATGTGAAAGGTGCTGATATTGCCTGTGTA
Source organism: uncultured Burkholderiales bacterium (assembly GCA_964495595.1). Taxonomy (GTDB): domain Bacteria; phylum Pseudomonadota; class Gammaproteobacteria; order Burkholderiales; family SCOH01; genus CALMFQ01. The sequence continues at coordinate 6,629 of CAZBWH010000109.1, forward strand.
GAGAACGTCAGAGGAGGCTCTAGCGAACTATACTCAATTCAGTACTATCCAGAGCGATATTTCAATTTTAGATATCAATGGCAACTTTTTAGAGGATACGTCCGTGGGCGTAGATGATCTCAGCAAACAAATCACCGAATATCAGATGAGAGTGGAATCGGTTTTGAACGGAATGGATACCGTCATGACTAGTCTGGACAATCGTTTGAAAAGGCTGGAGCAGGCATCTGTTGCAGGCCGTATCGGTCATGCATACGAAGCAGAGCAAGCGGTGCGCATTGACCAGTTAGAGCGTCAGGTAGCTCTTCTTACTGCTGCATTACACGATTTAATTGCGGAGTTAGATCATGATTGACTCGCGCTATTTGCGTGGCTTGATGGCAAAATACGCTCCCCCTTCAGATCCGGAAAATCCGGACCCTACCGCTGATTTGGTAGCTAAGTACCAAGCGTTCAAACGGACTAATTTGCTTGATTGTGCCGCGTTGGCGACGGCGTTAACCGTCGAAGAGCTGACGGATGGTATTCGCGATCCGCTGATCCGGAAAGCCGTCGACATGACCAGCCCAAACTTTGATGTCGATGCGTTTCATAGCGCTGACGAATGGATGGGGTTGATCAATACGGTGAAAGGGAAATACTTCGAGT
>CAZBWH010000110.1:0-7261 GCA_964495595.1 uncultured Burkholderiales bacterium
CAGCCGGGCGGAATGGCGGTGCAGCGGGTCGCTGTCGAGAAACAGCGCCACGTCGGCCTGCGGCGGAAAGTGTATCGCATCGCCGACATCCAGCTCGATTTTCAGCTCAGCCTGCTGCGGGTCAGCCAGTTCCATCAGCCGTTCACGTGACAGCGGGTGCCGCGGGTGCTGTGCCAGCACTTTCAACAGCGAAAACTCGGCCTGAGTCAGCGGGACATCGACCCCCTTGCGCGTCAGCTTGCGGTTGCCGGCATCGAGGGTATATTCGCCAAAGGTGTAGGTTTCATTTTCTGCATAGGCTGCCGCTAGTGCCGGAGGCGAAGCCTGGCGGCGCAGGATCGCGTTGATCCGCGCCAGCAGCTCACGCGGGTTGAATGGCTTGGCCAGATAGTCGTCGGCGCCCATTTCCAGACCGACAATGCGATCAATCTCGTCACCGCGTGCGGTGAGCATGATCACCGGTAGCGTGTCGCCCAGCGCCCGCAACGTGCGGCATACAGACAGACCGTCTTCTCCGGGCAGCATCAGGTCGAGAATCAGCAAGTGAGGCCGGTTACGCTGCAATCGCTTGGCAAGCTGGCTGGCATCGGCGTAGGCATCGACATCGAACCCCTGTTCCGCCAGGTAGCGCAGCAACAGTTCGCGCAGTCGCGGGTCATCGTCGATCAGCAGCAATCGTTTCTTGGCAGTATCCATAGCCGGCAGTGTAGCAACGGTTTCCGTATTGCGGCAGCCTGTGACTGTAAGCAGTGGTTGCCGGCCGGCAACCTGAAACAACCATTTACAACTGGGTATCGACGGCACATATTTGCGCAAGGCGTGATTTCTACTATCGTAGTCAGCAATCACTATCGGGGAGGTGCGAATGCTGGCTGGATCGATGCTCATGTTGGCTGGCATGTCGCTGGCGGCGTGCGCCCTGGCCGAGCCGCCGCCCCTGCCCGAACAAACCTGGCGGATGCGCCCGTTGCCGGCACAGGAGGAGGGGCGGCACGAATTCCGCTTGCGGCGTCTCGAAAAAGCGATCAGCGAGGGCAAGCTGACGCCGGAGGAGGCCGATCTGTTGCGCCGCCGCTGGCTCGACGCACCACCACCGCCTGCGCATGACCACCTTACCCCCGAGCAGCGATCCCGCCTGCGCGACTACGTCGAACAACGTCGCCGCGATCGGGAGGAGCTGCTGCGCAGCCTGTCAGGCGAACAGCGCGATGCAATCAACCGTCTGCAACAGGCCGGGACGCTCGACCGTCGCCAGTTCCTGTCGATCCTGACTGCCGAACAGCGGCAGTGGTTGTTGCAGCGTGAGCTGCAACGCCGCGATGAGCGTCGCCGCCTGCTGCCTGAACTTGGCCACGGTGGCGCACCGTGGCGCCCGAACGACCCCGACCGCCCTTCCGAATAGACGCTTGACGGCTCCGAGTGTTCCGCCCGCACCCCCCTGGCAAACAAGCCTTGCCTGTGGCAGTTGCACTGCCAATTGGCTATAACTTTGTTGTCATTCAATCGGGCCTTGCCTGAGGAGGATTCATGTCGTTCTGGAAACCGGCAGCCGCCCCGACGATCAACCCCGCCGAGCTGGCCGACCTACGGGCCGAAAACCTGTCGTTGAGCCAACAGGTACAGCAACTGCGTAACGCGCTGCAACAGTCGCAGGCCGAAACGCAGCAAGCGAGGGACATGGGCAGGTTGTACGCCGGCCTGGGCAAAGGGCTATCCGTGTTCAGTGAAACCTTTGCAGCAACCCAGTCCAGCCTGACTTCACTGGCCTACCGGCTGCAGCACGACCGCGAGCATGCTGCCACCGGCAAGAGTGTGTCCACTGCCGGGCAGGAGGCCGTACAGGCCATGTATGGCAACGCCTACCGGCTGGCCGATACATCGGTACAGGCGTCCACTCAGGTCGGCAATCTGGATGAACGAACCGTCGAGATCAGCGGTATCGTGCAACTGATCAAGGAAATCGCCGATCAGACCAATCTGCTCGCGCTGAATGCTGCGATCGAGGCGGCGCGCGCCGGCGAACAGGGGCGTGGCTTTGCCGTGGTTGCCGACGAGGTGCGCAAGCTTGCCGAGCGTACCAGCACCGCCACCACCGAGATTACCCAGCTGGTAGCGGCAATCCGTACCGAAACCCGCGATGCCCGTGGCAACATGGAAACGCTTGCCCAGCAATCGCAACACGTCAGCAGCATTGGCGAAAGCGCCAGCCAGAGCATGCAGCAACTGGTCTCGCTATCCGGCGACATGGTTCAGGCGATTTCACTGGGGGCGCTGCGCAGCTTTGTCGAGTCGGCCAAGATTGACCACCTGGTCTACAAATTCGATATCTATCGCATCCTGCTGGGCGCCACCCCTGCGGCCGACCCGTGCAGCAGCCACACCCTTTGCCGGCTGGGCGAATGGTATTACCACGGGGAGGGCAAAGCGCTGTTTTCCCAACTGCCGGGGTATCGCGAGCTTGAAGCACCGCATGCCGCCGTGCATCGGGCGGGCTGCGATGTGCTGACCCGCTTCCGCCAGGGCGATATCGACGGCGCGGTATCCGCCGTTATGCAGATGGAGCGCAGCAGCGCCGAGGTGCTCCAGTGCCTGGAAACCATGGCGTCATCGTCCGGCAACCTTGCCCACTAAGCGGCACGCTATAATCGCCGTTCCTGCTTTCTGCCAGTGCTGCGGCGTGTGCCGCGGTGCTGTATCCAATGACCGCGCCTGCCTACTGTCTGGTTGTTCTGATCTGGTCCACCACCGCGCTGGGTATCCGCTGGAGTGTCGAAGGCTTCGGCGCGCTGCCTGCCGTGGCTCTGCGCATGGCGCTGACCCTGCCCCTCGCCTGGCTGGCGTGCTGGCTGTCCGGAGTCAGGCTGGCGCGCGACCGGGCGGCGCTGGGCACCTACCTTGCCGGCGGGCTCAATCTGTACGGTGCGATGCTATTCACTTATCTGGGTGCGCAGTCAGTCAATTCCGGCCTGATTGCGGTGTTGTATGGCACCGGGCCTTTGCTGACCGGGCTATTTTCGATGATCTGGCTCGATCAGGTGCTGAGCCGGCAGCACTGGAGCGGGTTGCTGCTGGCCGTGGCCGGCCTGGCAGTGATCCACCAGCAGGATTTGATATCCACGGCAGCAGCCAGCGGAGCCTGGATCGTGCTGGCCGGGGCCGCAACCCAAGCCATGGCCTCGGTGTGGATCAAGCGCCTGAACGCTGGCGTGGCGCCGCTCGGACTGACGCTGGGCGCCCTGTATGTAGCACTGCCGCTTTACGCCGCAACCTGGTGGCTGGCCGGCCGGACGTTGCCCCCCGAGGTGCCGGCCCGCGCCTGGCTGGCGCTGGCTTATATGGTGGTGTTTGCTACTTTGGTGGCGTTTAGCCTGTATGGCTTGCTGCTGCAACGACTCAAACCGGTATCGGTGGCACTGATCCAGCTGATCACACCGGTCACTTCGCTGATGCTCGGTTACTTCATCAACCATGAGCCGGTTTCGGTTGCCACAGTCATCGGTACAGCGCTGATCATGGCGGGGTTGCTGCTTTATCTGTGGCCGTTTCGCACTGCGCAGCCGCTGGCTTGACTGGGCCTCTTGCGCAATAGGCAACAGCTATTGAATGGTTTGAAACTATCAATTTCACCAATACAGACTGCTCGCCTAATATTCACCCATGTTCTCAACCCGTCCAACAGGAGCATCATCATGGCAAATCTGATCAACACCACCGTTAAACCTTTCAAAGCCACCGCTTACCACAATGGCAAGTTTGTTCCAGTGACTGACGCCGATCTGAAAGGCAAATGGTCGGTTGTGTTTTTCTACCCGGCTGACTTCACCTTTGTTTGCCCGACCGAACTGGGCGATCTGGCTGACCACTATGCGCAGCTGAAAGACATGGGCGTTGAAGTGTACAGCGTGTCGACCGACACCCACTTCACCCACAAGGCCTGGCACGATGCGTCGGACACCATCAAGAAGATCAACTACCCGATGGTGGGTGATCCGACTGGCGTGATCAGCCGCAATTTCGACGTGATGATCGAAGAAGAAGGCCTGGCGCTGCGCGGCACCTTCGTGATCAATCCGGAAGGCCAGATCAAGGTTGCCGAAATCCACGACCTGGGCATCGGCCGTTCGGCGAAAGAGCTGGTGCGCAAGATTCAGGCTGCGCAATACGTTGCCACTCACGATGGCGAAGTATGCCCTGCGGCTTGGCAGCCGGGCGCTGAAACCCTGGCTCCGTCGCTGGATCTGGTCGGCAAGATCTAAATCTGATTCCGGGGCATCGTTCCCGGATATCCAGAGCCTTTGCTGCCGGGTTTGCCCGGCGAACCCGGTGGCAAGTGTTTTTGATTCACCCGCATGTAACAAGAGGTCACATCATGCTCGATACCAATATGAAACAGCAGCTTCAGGTCTATTTGCAGAAATTGCAGCAGCCGATCGAAATTCTGGCCGCGCTGGACGATAGCGATGCTTCGCGGCAACTGTCGTCGCTGCTGCACGACATTGCTTCGCTGTCGGACAAGGTGTCGTTGCGTGAGGATGCCGGCAGTTTGACGCGCAAGCCGTCTTTTGCAGTCCAGCCCAAAGGTGCGGCAGCGGCACGGGTGGCATTTGCCGGTATTCCGCTCGGCCACGAATTCACCTCGCTGGTATTGGCCTTGCTCCAGGTCGGCGGCCATCCACCGAAAGTGGATGCCGAGGTGATCGAACAGATCAAGGCATTGCCGGGGAATTATCGTTTCGAAACGTTTATTTCGCTGTCCTGCCAGAACTGTCCGGAAGTAGTGCAGGCGCTGAACCTGATGGCGGTGCTGAACCCGAATATCGAACACGTGATGATCGACGGTGCCTTGTTCCAGGATGAGGTGAATTCGCGCCAGATCATGGCGGTGCCGTCGGTATACCTGAACGGCGAGGCATTCGGCCAGGGGCGTATGGGTGTCGAGGAAATCCTGCGCAAGCTGGATAGTGGCGCAGATCAGCGCGCGGCGGAAAAACTTGCCAATAAAGATGTGTTCGATGTGCTGGTTGTGGGCGGTGGCCCGGCTGGCGCGGCTGCGGCCATCTACGCGGCACGCAAGGGCATCCGCACTGGTGTAGTGGCAGACCGCTTTGGTGGCCAGGTGCTGGATACCATGGCGATCGAAAACTTCATTTCGGTGAAAGAAACCGAAGGGCCGAAGCTGGCGATGGCGCTGGAGCAACACGTAAAGCAATACGACGTTGACGTGATGAATCTGCAACGTGCCGAGGCATTGGTACCGGGCGAGCAGATTGAAGTGAAACTGGCCAGTGGCGCGGTGCTGCGAAGCAAGTCAGTGATTCTGGCGACCGGTGCGCGCTGGCGCGAAATGAACGTGCCCGGCGAGCAGGAGTATCGCGGCCGTGGCGTGGCGTATTGCCCGCATTGTGATGGCCCGCTGTTCAAAGGCAAGCGGGTGGCGGTGATCGGCGGTGGCAACTCGGGCGTGGAAGCCGCCATCGATCTGGCCGGCATTGTTGCCGAAGTCACCTTGCTCGAATTCGACAAGACCTTGCGTGCCGATGCCGTGTTGCAGAAAAAGCTGTTCAGCCTGCCCAACGTGAAAGTCATTACCCAGGCGCAAACCACTGCCGTGCTGGGCGATGGCAACAAGGTGAACGGTTTGAGTTACAAGGATCGCAGCAGCGATGAGCAACATACCATCGAACTGGAAGGCATCTTCGTGCAGATCGGCCTGCTGCCGAACACCGACTGGCTGAAAGGCACGCTGGCGCTGAGCCCGCGCGGCGAAATCGAAGTGGATGTACGCGGGCAGACTTCCGTTCCAGGCGTATTTGCCGCGGGCGATGCGACCACCGCGCCATTCAAGCAGATCATCATCGCCATGGGCGAGGGCGCCAAGGCCGCGCTGGGCGCGTTCGATCACCTGATCCGCAGCTGATCGCAGAAACACCTTGAACCACAGAGGGCACAGAGATTGCACGGAGAAAATCAGTAAGGTCTTTCTCTGTGAAACCTCTGTGCCCTCAGCGAGCTCCGTGGTTCAAGGGTTTTCCGTATTACTCCGGCCGCATCTGCGGGAACAGAATCACATCGCGAATCGACGGTGCGTCGGTCAGCAGCATCACCAGGCGGTCAATGCCGATGCCTTCACCGGCGGTCGGTGGCAGGCCGTGTTCCAGCGCGCGGATGTAGTCGGCGTCGTAATGCATCGCTTCGTCGTCGCCGGCTTCTTTCTGCTGCACCTGCTCCATGAAGCGCGCGGCCTGGTCTTCGGCGTCGTTCAACTCGGAAAAGCCGTTGGCGATTTCGCGGCCGACGATGAACAACTCGAAACGGTCGGTGAGCGCCGGGTTGCTGTCACTGCGACGTGCCAGCGGCGAGACTTCGGCCGGGTAGTCGATGATGAAGGTCGGCTCCCACAGCTGCGATTCAGCGCATTCTTCGAACAGACTCAGTTGCAGGCCGCCGATGCCGTCGGTCAATACCGGCTTGCCGCCGAGCTTCTGGATTTCCGCTTTCAGCCAAGCACGGTCGTGCAGCTGTTCGTCGCTGTATTGCGGATTGTATTTCTTGATCGCATCGACAATGGTCAGGCGATGGAACGGCTTGCCCAGATCCAGCGGTTTGCCCTGATAGGTGAGGGCAGTGGTACCCAGCACTTCCTGCGCCACGAAGCGGAACAGGCGTTCCGTGTAGTCCATCAGGTATTTGTAATCCCGATAGGCTTCGTAGAACTCCATCATGGTGAACTCGGGGTTGTGGCGGGTGCTCATGCCTTCGTTGCGGAAGTTGCGGTTGATTTCGAATACCGCTTCCATGCCGCCTACAACCAGACGCTTCAGATACAGCTCCGGCGCGATGCGCAGGTACAAAGGCATGTCCAGCGCATTGTGGTGTGTCACAAACGGCTTGGCTGAAGCACCACCCGGAATCGGGTGCATCATCGGGGTTTCCACTTCCAGATAACCGTGGTTGACCATGAACTCGCGGATTTTCTGCACGATCTTCGAGCGGATGATGAAGGTCTGCTTGCTCGGCTCGTTGGTGATCAGGTCCAGATAACGCTGGCGATATTTCTGCTCCTGATCGGTCAGGCCATGGAATTTTTCCGGCAACGGGCGTAGCGATTTGGTCAGCAGGCGCAATTCGCTGCAGCGCACCGACAGCTCGCCCTTGTTGGTTTTGAACAACACGCCCTTGGCGGCAATGATGTCGCCCAGATCCCAATGTTTGAACGCTTCGTGGGTTTCGGCGCCAACACCTTCGTCGTTGATGTAGAACT
>CAZBWH010000111.1:0-7080 GCA_964495595.1 uncultured Burkholderiales bacterium
CTGCCTGTATTGCCAAGCGCAGCGTGTGCCGCAACAGCCGCTGGGCGCATTGTTTTCCCTGTTGCTCCGGATGTACCGCAAGATCGTGGATGTGAAGATGTGTTGGCGTGTCCGGTAGCGCGTCCAGGTGGGCCATCAGTGCTGATGGGTGGCCAGGATGCCAGGGATGGGCAATCAGGTAGCCGCCCAGATGTCCGAGCTGGCCATGAATGCCATGGCAATAGCGTTTCGCCAAGGCCAGTCGGTTATGGAATACGCTGCCCGGTTCGTGGTATCCGGCTGGATAGACGCTGGACTGTATGTTCAGCAGGCTCGGGATATCGTTCACGTCGAGTTGGCGAACCTCAGGCGGCGTACCTGATGGCAGCTGTCTGTTCGATGGTATCATCGTCCGCATTTTATCGTGTTGCGACATGGATTTCTCTACAGATCATTGTTCTGCCTGCGGCGCGTGCTGTGCAGCCTTTCGCGTAACCTTGCATGTGTCGGAGCTGGATTCGGAGCCCGGAGGTTTTGTTCCGGCCAATCTGGCGGTTCACGAAACCGGTTCGTTGTGGCGCATGCGTGGCACGGACTACGCAAACCCGCGTTGTATCGCGCTGACTGGCAAGGTTGGAGGGCGCGCCAGATGCGGTATCTATGCAGATCGACCATCCCCTTGCCGGGAATTTGCGCCATTGGCTGAGGTTGGGATATTCAGCGAGGCCTGCAACCGGGCACGGTCGCGTCATGGTCTGCCTCCGTTACGGGTAGGTGACTAAAGGGCACGCTGATTTGCCTGCACTGGTGAATTGCGGGCTGTACCCGCCCGTGCTCGCGTTAACCACTGATACCTGCTTTCAGCCACGAGAGGATATCGCCGTATCGGTGGTTTGCCGCAAACGCAGCCACCCCAGGCTGGCGCTGGTATTGTCCCCCGGCCGGTATTCCGCACCACAGTAGCCGGAATAGGGTAGTTGACTGATCTGGTTGAACAGGTCTGTAAAGGGCAATGTGCCTGTGCCCGGAGCTCCCCGCCCAGGGGTGTCGGCAAACTGGATATGGCCGATTTGTTGCCAATAATGTCGCAAGCACTCACCCAGGTTCTCGCCAACGCGTGCCATGTGATACAGGTCGAATTGCATCTTGAGCTGGGGTAGGCCGATCGTCGTCAGCAGTTGCTGCATATCGGAAAAACGGTTGATCAGGAACCGTGGCATGTCGATGGGGTTGATGGCTTCAATCAGTGTGTCAATTCCGGCGGCGGCCAGCCTGGGTATCGCACGGCGCAGATTATGCGCCAGAGTACGGCACGCCTCGCCCCGCCTGATGCCTTCGGGTATTCGTCCAGCCAGTACATTGACCTGGCGAATGCCAAGGGTAGTTGCATAGTGAATGGCTTGCTCGACCGCTTCGGCAAACGCCGATTCCTGGCCTGGCACACAAGCGAGCCCATCGCCACCTTGCATCAGGTCGCCGGCTGGCACATTGATTAAAACCATTCTGGCGTTGTATTCCTGTAATCGTCTTTGCCAGTGCTCAGCCGGGAGCTCATACGGGAACTGCACTTCGACATGGTCAAATCCCGCTGCGCACGCAGCGCCTACGCGTTGTTCGACGGGATATTCTGTAAACAGCATGGATAGATTGGCGGAGAAGTTGAGCATGATCGCTCCGGCAGGGAGATGCCAAGCATCATAAGCCATTCCGCTGGATATCCGTTACGGCAGGACTTCCGTCATGCCTGATCCAGTCGTAACCGCGAATGCCGATATAATCTACGGTTTGATTTCCCGGCTGATTGATTGTGAGAATTGCACTGGCGCCAATGGAGGGCTTGGTAGACGATGTCATGCGCGACATCCTGACATCAATTGGTGGTGTTGACTGGTGCGTGACCGAATTCGTTCGGGTAACTGATTCACTGCTTCCTGCACGGAGTTTTCGTAGAATCTGTTCCGAATTGGAGCATGGTTGCCGTACGCCAGCCGGAACCCGGGTTCACCTGCAACTGCTTGGCAGCGATCCGCACTGTCTGGCAGAAAATGCCGCTCGTGCTGCAGAAATGGGTGTGCCAGTGATCGACCTCAACTTCGGTTGCCCGGCCCGGTCTGTCAATCGCCACCGGGGTGGTGCCATTTTGTTGCAGGAGCCGGAGTTGCTGTACCGGATCGTCGCCACCGTTCGCGCAGCAGTGCCGCACGCCGTCCCGATTACTGCCAAGATGCGGATCGGCTACCTGGATAGCACACAGGCACTGGATTGCGCGCTGGCGCTGATGAATGGTGGCATCGGCGAACTGGCCGTCCATGCCCGCACCAAGGCCGATGGCTACCGGCCGCCGGCCTATTGGGAATGGATTGCCCGAATTCGCGAGATCGTACACATACCGGTGGTGGCAAATGGCGAAATCTGGACGTTCGCCGACTATCAGCGCTGTCGCGAAATCAGTGGTTGTCAGGATGTCATGCTTGGCAGGGGATTGATCGCGTGTCCGGATCTTGCTTGGCAAATTCGCTCAGGCGGCCAGCTGCGGCGCAGAACTTGGCAGCAAATGCTGCCTTGGCTCAGGGATTTTTATCTCAAGGTTACCCACAAGGTCGTGCCACAGCATTGCCCTGGTCGCTTGAAGCAATGGCTGACATATCTGGCTCGGGAGTATCCAGAGGCTGGCGACCTTCATCGGGTACTCAGGGCGGAAAACAATGTCACCACCGTGTTGCAGATTCTCGACCGACACCTGCTGGAGGCAGAGCCAGTATGAATGACAAGCCCATGCCCTTCGGATGGCATGTCCTTCTGTGGACGTCGATCGCCGGATCGATCTGTTGGCTTGCGGTCAATTGTCTCTTACCCAATGATTGCCCACAGGTATAATCGCGACACTTCATTCAATAGAGGCTGTCATGGGGTTTCTTGCCAACAAGCGCATTCTGATTACTGGATTGTTGTCCAATCGCTCGATTGCTTACGGCATTGCCCAAGCGATGCAACGTGAAGGGGCGGAGCTGGCATTCACATATGTTGTTGACAGGTTGTACGACCGAGTAGTGGAAATGGCCGCCGAATTCGGCAGCAATACGGTTATTCGCTGCGACGTTACCAGTGATGATGAAATTGCAGGCATGTTTGCCACACTGCAAAATCACTGGCCGGAAGGGTTTGATGGCATCGTCCATTCGATCGGCTTTGCGCCGCGAGAGGCCCTTGCTGGCGATTTTCTTGACTCCGTTTCGCGGGAATCTTTTGCCATTGCCCAGGATATCAGTGCTTACAGCTTCGCTGCGCTTGCCAAGGCTGGTCGAGCGCAGTTACGCGACGATGCGGCGTTGCTGACGCTCAGCTATCTTGGCGCGGAGCGTGCCATGCCCAGTTACAACGTCATGGGCCTTGCTAAAGCCAGTTTGGAGGCCTGTGTCCGGTATACCGCGCTTAGCTTGGGGCAGCGAGGGATTCGCGTCAACGGTATTTCGGCAGGCCCGATCAAAACGCTGGCCGCCGCCGGCATCAACGGCTTCAGCAAGATATTGCACCACGTCGCGACCAATGCGCCATTGCGGCGCAATGTATCGATTGAAGAGGTAGGAAATGTGGCCGCGTTCCTGATGAGTGATCTGGCTTCCGGGATCACTGGCGAGATCACTCATGTGGACGCGGGTTACAGCATTGTTGCGCCTCTCGCCGAAGAGTGATTTTTGTTGTCGTGCCGTGTTGACTCAGTGGGCTAAAATCACTATCATGGCGCCTCTTCTGAAACGGAGAAATGGCCGAGAGGTCGAAGGCACTCCCCTGCTAAGGGAGCATACGGGCCAAAACCCGTATCGAGGGTTCGAATCCCTCTTTCTCCGCCAGACTAGTTAGCGCGCCCGTAGCTCAGTTGGATAGAGTATTTGGCTACGAACCAAAGGGTCGGGCGTTCGAATCGCTCCGGGCGCGCCAATACATATAAAACGGCAGCAGTCGCTGCCGTTTTGCTTTTGCGTGTATTATTAGTTAGCCTGTTTATATTAGTTAGCTTGATATATGGCACAGGGGGCTAACAAAAGTGGGAAGACCGTGGAGAACCAAATATAAGCTGGGATGAGGGTTTACTGGGTGTTGGGCTGGGTAAATCATTAAACGCTGATATGCAACGGGTTAGAGCGAAAACGATTTAATATCGAGCAGGTTTGCAGGATAAATGGCAAGCGTGCGTTAAATGAATGGGCCGGGTTGTGGCCGGGTGGAAAAAGTTAACGGGCTGGGGGAAATCCTCAGCCCGTTTTGCGTTTTGGGGCTTACTTTTTCTTTTCGAATACGTTGGCGGCTTCGCTGACGGCCATGCCAGCGTGGAACCAGGCGGACATGCTCTGGGTGCGGATGGCGGTGGCGACTTTGTTCAGGGCGGCTTTGCCGCTGTCGCTGGCGGTGCGGTAGGTGCGCATCAGCTCGGCTTCGTCGGCGGGCTGATCGGCGCCTGGCGCAGATTGGGCGCCGGCTTGCAGCTCGCGCAGCTCGGCGCGGGTTTTGGGCAGGCGGCCCGTGGCCAGCCAGTCAATGGTGACGCCTCCGGCATTGGCGATGGCAACAAGGATGTCTGTACGGGGGATGGCTCCTGCCAGGATGTTGCGTAGCGTACTTTCTCCGATGCCGCATTCTGCGGCAAACCACACTGTTTTTCTGTCTCCGATAATGTCTTTAATTCGCGACGTAAGTTGGTCGGATTCGTACTCGGGAATCCGACGCGACGAATCAGAAGAATCCGACGCGGTCGGATTCTCTTGAAAGCCAGTATTCATGCGGGGCACAGCCATTTTTAACCCCCTTTGCGCAAAAAATAGAATCCGACGCGCAGAATTATGTTGACATGTCGCAGTTAAATGCGAATAATCCAACACATTCCAACGAATTCACACGGAATTATGACATGGCAAGAGGGGTAAACAAAGCGCCACGGGTGCGAACCCTGAAGGAGGCGAGGGCGGCCTTTCAGCGCTCTGGCCAGAGTGTGCGGGCATGGGCGCTGGCCAATGGCTTCAGCGTGAATCTGGTGTACATGGTGCTGGCTGGCCAGCGGCCGGGCCTGCGCGGGCAATCGCACAAGATTGCGGTGCGGCTGGGAGTGAAGGATGGCGTGGTTATTGAAGGGGAAGAGTGAGATGGATGCGATGCAAGAGAAATTGGCCGGTATTGTCTTGACCGTGGCCCAGTATGAGCGGCTGCGTGCGGTGCGGGCAGCGCGCAACCGGGCTCGCGTAGATGATTTAGCGGCGCATGGCCAAAGCCATTTGCCTGATTGCGGGCTGACCCCTGAGCAGCACATTGCCGCAGATATCGCTGCCGTGTTGAACAAGCATCGGTTACGCAGCCCGGGTGAGCTTGCGGACGGCCTGACAGCGGCGCTGATGGCTCAGGTGCCGCCGTCAGTGGCGATTCAGGCGTTGTCAGCCGCCATTGGCAAGTAAGGCCGCGAGATGTTGAAACGTCGCCTCCTGCGCTTTGATCACGGCGCTTTGTTCTGCCGAAAAGCCGGGTTGGGCGGGGTGAAGTGGTTTGGATGCGATTTCCTTGTTGTCGATCATGAGGCGAGTCAGTTCAACCGACAGTTTCAACAGTTCCAGCCTGGTTGTTTCGTTCATGAGGTGCTCCCTGTGAAGTTAATGGATATGCAGATTGGATGCCTGCGTGGCCATTGTAGCGGAGCAGGGGGCGGCCTCGCCTGAGGTGTAGATGATGGACAAGATTGATCCCGCCAAGGGCTGGTATAGCGCGCAGGAACTGGCTGGTTTGCCGGGTGTTCCGGGGACGGATTCTGCGGTGATGCGCATGGCAAAAAAAAATTTATGGTCAAATCGCAGAAAACTGCGAGGAAAAGGATTGGAATACGCGCTGGCCTCGCTACCCGAGCTGACGCGCCACCACATCCTGCATCTGGCGCTGGATGGGGCGGGGCAACCGTCGGCCTTGGCGGGTAAGCCAGCGGCTCAGCGCGACTACAACGGCCCGCAACTGGCGCTGCCGATTGCAGTGGCCGCGAGTGAGCCGGTGACGCCGGTGGACAAGACGCTGCCGGCGGTCGCGGTGCCGGGCAAGGCGGTGGCGGTGCGCGGGCAAGTGCGTCAGGGCAAGGCGGAGGCGGCGCTGAGCGATGCGGAGCGCAGTTATCGCGATGCGGCGCTGGTGTTGTGCCGGGCGGTGGAAGCCGGAATGGCGGCGGCGGATTGTTCGCTGAAGCGCGCTTGCCAGGAGCTGGCCATGCGGCTGGTGGCGGGCACAGCGCGGCCGGAGTTGCAGGCAGCGGCGCTGGCAACGTATGTCCGGCCGCGCCGGGGCGAGCCGCTGGGGGGCATCGAGGCGCAATCGACCCGGCTGCAACGGATGATGGGGTTTTTTGAGCAGGGGCGGCTGGCGGGCGAGGTGGGGCGGTTTCTGGTGCCGGGCAAGCGCGCCAAGACCGGCCACAACCCGGTGCATGTGGCGGCATTTCTGCGTTTTTACTGCCTGCCGACCCGGCCGCCGGTGAGCGAGGCCTACCGGGGCATGGTGGTGTGGCTGGCAGAGCGCGGGCTGGATGCGCCGAGCTACAGCGTGGCGTGCCGCATCGAGAATGAACTGCCAGTGACGGTGAAATACCGGGGCCGGGTGACGGGTAGCGAGTGGCGCGGGCTGAAGCCGTATGTGGAGCGCGATGTATCGATGTTTCACAGCAACGATATCTGGGTGGGCGATGGCCACAGTTTCAAGGCCAAGGTGCAGCACCCGATTCACGGCCAGCCGTTTACGCCGGAGATCACCGCGATCATCGATTGGGTGAGCCGCAAGATTGTCGGCTGGAGCGTGGCGCTGGCGGAATCGACAGTGGCGGTAAGCGATGCCTTCCGCCATGCGCAGATGACCACCCGTGCCCGGCCGCTGGTGTATTACAGCGATAACGGCAGCGGCCAGACCGGCAAGATGATCGATTGCCCGATCGCCGGCACGCTGGCGCGGCAGGGGATTGCCCACGAAACCGGCATTCCTGGTAATCCGCAGGCACGCGGGATTATCGAGCGGCTGTGGCAGGTGACTTTTATCCTAAAAACCGTAGTTACCCCATTCCGTCAGCATTATTTTGGAGAAATC
>CAZBWH010000112.1:0-1542 GCA_964495595.1 uncultured Burkholderiales bacterium
TGCCGCTGGCCGAAGTCAAAAGCCTGCTGTTCGGCCATTCGCTGGTCAGCCTGCCGTTCTGCGTCTATGCCGGCATCGCCGCCGTGTCGGAGCGTGCCCATGCCGCGCTGGATCAGGCGGCACAGGCTCTGGCGGCGAAGCTGAAAGTCGAACATCTCGAATATCGCTGCCTCGAAGCGCGCCATCCGGACTGGGCGCACAAGGAGCTGTACGTCACCTTCCGCAAGGAAATCCTGCCCGACGTCGAAGCCAATATGCTGGCGATTCCGCGCAAGCAGCGGGCGATGGTGCGCAAGGCGATCAAGCTCGGTCTCGAAGGCCGGCTGGACGATGACGTCGAACACTTCTTCCAGGCTTATTCGACCAGCGTGCATCGCCTCGGCACCCCGGTATTCGCCAAGAAATATTTCCGCATCCTGCGCGAAGTGTTCGGCAAGGATTGCGAAGTGCTGACCATTACACGTGGCGACGATCTGGTCGCCAGTGTGCTGAGTTTCTACTTCCGCGACGAAGTGCTGCCATATTACGGCGGCGGTACCGATCTGGCGCGCGAAACCGCCGGCAACGATTTCATGTACTGGGATCTGCTACGGCGAGCCTGCGAGCGAGGGCTGAAAACCTTCGATTTCGGCCGCAGCAAACTGGGCACCGGCGCCTACGATTTCAAGAAGAACTGGGGCTTCGAGCCGACTCCGCTGCCCTACGAATACCAGCTGGTGACGGCCACGGCACTGCCGGACCACAACCCGCTCAACCCCAAATACCAGCGTTTCATCCAGATGTGGCAACGTATGCCGCTGTGGCTGGCCAATACCATCGGTCCGCATATCGTCAGGAATCTGGGGTAAGACTTGGAAAAACTGCTGCTGCTGGTGCACCGGATTCCGTTTCCGCCGAACAAGGGCGACAAGGTGCGCTCCTACCATCTGCTGAAATACCTGGCCGAACACTACCGGGTTTTTCTCGGTACCTTTGTCGACGACCCGGACGACTGGCAACACGTCGACAAGCTGCGAGCCATGTGTGCCGACTGCCGCGTCGAGGCGCTCGATCCGCGGCTGGGCAAACTCAAGAGCCTGACCGGCATGTTGACCGGCGAAGCGCTGTCGCTGCCGTTCTACCGCAATGCCGGCATGCAGCGCTGGGTCGATGACACGCTGCGCACACAGGGTATCGACAAGGCGCTGGTGTTTTCATCGCAAATGGCGCAATACCTGCGCCGCCATCCGCACCTGACGCGGATCGCCGATTTCGTCGATATCGACTCGGACAAATGGGCGCAATACGCACAGGCCAAACCCTGGCCCGTGTCCTGGATCTACGGTCGCGAAGCGGACAAACTCCGGCAGTTCGAATGCGCGGTATCGCGTGAATTCCAGGCCACTACCTTCGTCTCGGTGGCCGAGGCGCGTGATTACCGCAAGTTGTCGGGGCTCGGGCCGGACAAGGTGACCCACGTCAACAACGGCGTGGATGCCGCGTATTTCGACCCGGCGCAGCCGTACGACAACTTCCTCAACGCCGCGTTCCAGGACATCACCG
>CAZBWH010000112.1:1552-4095 GCA_964495595.1 uncultured Burkholderiales bacterium
CGGTGGTGGTGTTCACCGGCGCAATGGACTACTGGCCCAATATCGATGCCGTCGAATGGTTCGTGCGTGAAACCCTGTCCTTGCTGCAGCGCCAGCATGCCGGGCTGCGGTTTTACATCGCCGGTGCCCGGCCTGCCGAGCAGGTCAAGGCGCTGGCGAATGTTCCAGGTGTGTTTGTCACCGGCGCGGTGCCCGATATGCGCCCTTATCTGCGCTTTGCCGATGTGTCGGTTGCGCCGCTGCGGATTGCCCGCGGCGTCCAGAACAAGGTGCTGGAAGCGATGGCGATGGCCCGGCCGGTGGTGGCATCGCCGCAGGCGGCCGAAGGCATCGATGCCGAAGCCGGCCGCCATTTTCTGGTGGCCGATGCGCCGGCCGAGTTTGCCGCTGCAGTCGGCCGTCTGCTGGCCGGTGATGCGGCAATGGGCACCTCGGCGCGTCAGTGTGTGCTGGAACGTTACGACTGGCAGAAAAACCTGGCGCTGTTCGAGCAGATTTTTTCCGCCGCCAATCAGGCGGTGCCTTCGATGAACCCTTCCCGATAATCCTGCCGCCAGATGACGATTCCCGCCGCTCCTCTGCCTTCGATGGTTGCCGTTGCGCCTGCCTGGCGCCGTCTGTTGCCGCTGACCGGCCTGCTGTTGCTGGTGCTGCTAGGCGCCTACTGGTCGACCGCCCATTCGCTGGTGGCGATCTGGTACCGCTCGGAAACCTTCGCTCACGGCTTCGTGATCGCGCCGATATCGCTGTGGCTGATCTGGCGTATCCGTAATCGCCTGCTGGCGCTGCCGCCCCAGCCGGGGTCGATCGGGCTGCTGTTGCTGCTCGGTTTCAGCCTGTTGTGGGTGCTGGCGCAGCTGGCCGAAGTCGGCGTGGTGGCGCAGTTCGCGCTGGTCGCGATGCTGCCGGCGACGGTCTGGGCATTGCTCGGCAACCGGGTGACGGCGGCGATGGCGTTTCCGCTGCTGTATCTGCTGCTGATGGTGCCGGCCGGCGAAGTGTTGTTGCTGCCGCTGATGAATTTCACCGCCGATTTCACCGTTGCGGCGTTACGCCTGACCGGCATCCCGGTGTACCGCGAGGGGCTGTGGTTCATGATCCCGTCCGGCAGCTGGTCGGTGGTCGAAGCCTGCAGCGGCCTGCGTTACCTGATTGCGTCCGGCACCCTCGGACTGCTGTATGCCTACCTGACCTACCAGTCGTTCACCAAACGTGCCGTTTTCATTATCGCCTCGCTGCTGGTGCCGATTCTGGCCAATGGCATCCGCGCCTACATCATTGTCATGCTGGGCCACCTGTCCGGAATGAAGCTGGCGGTAGGGGTCGATCACCTGATCTACGGCTGGGTATTTTTCGGCATCGTGATGCTGGCGCTGTTCTGGGGCGGCTCCTACTGGCGCGACCCCGATCCCTTGCCCGACGGGGCTGAGACAGCCTCGACGTTGCCTGCCTATCCGTTGCCGTGGATCGTTTGGCCGGTGCTGGCACTGCTGGCTGGCCCGGTGTTGTTCTGGGGGCTGTCGCAGCCATACCGTGGTCCGGCGCCGGCCTTGCAGCTGAAGGCGGTGCCTCAATGGTCGCTCACACAGGCTGCGCCGGACGATCCTCGCCCCGATTTTGGCCGGCCTGCCGCACAAGCCAGGCAGGGTTGGCGCAACGGCGAAGGTCGCGTAGGCACCTATGTGGCACTGTTTGCCGGCGCTGCCGGTGAAAGCAGGCTGGTTAGCAGCGGTAACCGGCTGTTCGATACCGGGTCGCCCGCCTGGCAATTGCTGGAGCAGTCGATCGCGGACTCTCCGGTGGGACAGGTACGCCAGAGTGTCGTGCGTGGCCCGACCGGAAAATGGTTGTTGCAGCAGTGTTACCTGATCGATGGTGAGCGAGTGGTCAGCGATTATCGTGCCAAATGGCTGCAGCTGCGCTCGCGCCTGCTTGGCAGCCATGGTGCGGGCGCTGCACTGGTGGTGTATGTGCCTTACGACGAGGTCGGGCATTCGGTGCGGCAGATCGACCTGTTCTGGCGCGAACAGTATCCGTCACTGGCCGCCGCGGTTTCTGCCAGTCTGCCAGGTCTTTCACGATGACGACTGCCATGCGGCGGGAGCCCATGCCGACCCCGCGGCCGCTGATTGCCCACATCATCCATAAGCTCGATTACGGCGGGCTGGAGAACGGAGTGGTCAATCTGATCAACCGGATGCCGGCGGAGGACTGGCGTCATTGCATCATTTGCATGACCGATTTCACCGACTTCCGCAAACGTATCCAGCGGCCGGATGTCGAGGTGATTGCTTTGCACAAACCCGAAGGCAAGGCATGGGGAACTTATGCCCGACTGTGGCGCGAATTGCGCCGGCTGCGCCCGGATATCGTGCACACACGCAATCTCGCCGCACTCGAAGGTCAGGTTCCGGCCTTTCTGGCCGGCATCGGTGGCCGGGTGCATAGCGAACATGGCTGGGATGTCGGGGATCTGGATGGCAGCAATCCCAAGCCCCGCCTGCTGCGCCGCCTGGTCCGGCCTTTCGTGCGCCAGTACATCG
>CAZBWH010000112.1:4195-6820 GCA_964495595.1 uncultured Burkholderiales bacterium
CCCAAGCCCCGCCTGCTGCGCCGCCTGGTCCGGCCTTTCGTGCGCCAGTACATCGCCCTGTCGCGCGATATCGAGCGTTATCTGCGCAAAGCCGTCGGCGTCAGGCCTGATCGCCTGAGCCAGGTTTACAACGGCGTCGACGATTCCCGGTTCAGCCTGCAGGGCGAAACGGCACTTACCCCGTGGACGGGGCACGAAGTGTTCGTATTCGGCACGGTGGGGCGGGCGCAGGCAGTCAAGGATCAGCTAACCCTGGTCAGGGCGTTTGCCGCGCTGATCAGCCATTTTCCGCAGGCGCGGCAGAACGCCCGGCTGGTGATTATCGGCGATGGCCCGTTGCTGCCGCGACTGCAGGAGCTGGTGGAGCAGACCGGCCTTGGTGATCTAGTATGGCTGCCGGGCAGTCGCGACGACATACCGGCTTTGATGCGGGCGATGGATGTGTTTGTGCTGCCTTCCTTGTCGGAAGGCATTTCCAATACCATCCTCGAAGCCATGGCCAGCGGGCTGCCAGTGGTGGCAACGGCAGTAGGCGGCAATCCGGAGCTGGTTGAGGCCGGCACGAGCGGCGCACTGGTGCCGGCGGGCGATGCGGCGCAACTGGCCGACACGCTGGCGCGCTACTGGCTGGAGCCGGCGCTGGCAAGGCAGCAGGGGCAGGCGGCACGCAAGATCATTGAAACCGGCTTCAGCATGCAACGCATGGTCGACCAGTATGTGGCGGTCTACCGCAAGGCCTTGTAGCCGAAGCAATCTGCGAACAATTTTCAGGATTCAGGAAAACCATGTGCGGCATCGTTGGCTTATTTGATTTGCGCGGCAAGCGGGATTTCGACCGCGCGCTGCTGTCGCGGCTGAACGACAGCCAGTTCCACCGCGGCCCGGATGAAGGCGGGCTGCATCTGGAGCCGGGCGTCGGCTTTGGCCATCGCCGGCTGTCGATCATCGATCTGTCGAGCGGCCAGCAGCCGCTGTTCAACGAAGACGGCTCGGTGGTGGTGATTTTCAACGGCGAAATCTACAACTTCCAGGAGCTGGTGCCGGAGCTGACCGCCAAGGGCCACACTTTCCGCACTCATTCCGATACCGAAGTCATCGTGCATGCCTGGGAGGAATGGGGCGAAGCCTGCGTCGAGCGCTTTCGTGGCATGTTCGCGTTTGCCTTGTGGGATCGCAATCAGGAAACCCTGTTCATCGCGCGCGATCGGTTTGGCGTCAAGCCGTTGTTTTACGCGGAACTGGCTGATGGCACACTGATTTTCGGCTCCGAGCTGAAAGCGCTGACCGCGCATCCGCAATTCCAGCGCAAGCTCGATCCGCTGGCGGTGGAGGAATATTTCGCGTTTGGCTACATTGCCGAGCCGCGCAGCATTTACCAGAACTGCTTCAAGCTCAATCCTGGCCATACACTCACCATCAAGCGCGGCCAGCCTTTGCCGCAGCAGCGCCAATACTGGGACATGCCGTTCAAGTCGGTCGGCCGTATCAGCGAACAGGAGGCACAGGAAGAGCTGGTGCGCCGGCTGCGCGATGCGGTGAAAATCCGCATGCTGGCCGAAGTGCCGCTGGGCGCGTTCCTGTCCGGTGGGGTTGACTCCAGCGCCGTGGTGGCAATGATGGCGCAAGCGTCGGACGAACCGGTGAATACCTGCTCGATTTCGTTCGGCGATCCCAAATTCAACGAGTCGGCTTTCGCGCAGCAGGTGGCTGACCGCTATCACACCCGACATCAGGTCGAACAGGTCGAGCCGGACGATTTCCCGCTGATCGACAAGCTGGCCGGCATGTACGATGAACCCTATGCCGATAGCTCGGCACTGCCGACTTTCCGCGTCTGCGAACTGGCGCGCAAGCGGGTGACGGTGGCGCTGTCGGGAGATGGTGGCGACGAGAATATTGCCGGCTATCGCCGTTATCGCATGCACCTGATGGAAGAAAAACTGCGCGAGCGCCTGCCGCTGGGCATGCGCCGCGCCCTGTTCGGCTCGCTGGGGCGCATTTACCCGAAAGCCGACTGGGCTCCGCGGGTGTTCCGCGCCAAATCGACGTTCGAGTCGCTGGCACGTGATTCCGTTGAGGCGTACTTCCACAGCATCTCGATTTTCCGCGATTCGATGCGTCGCAGCCTGTTTTCCCCCCAGTTCCGCCAGCAGCTGAACGGCTACCATGCCGTCGAAGTGATGCGCCGCCATGCCGCCAATTCACCGACCGATCATCCCTTGTCGCTGATTCAGTATCTGGACATGAAAACCTATCTGGTCGGCGATATTCTCACCAAGGTTGACCGCGCCTCGATGGCAACCTCGCTGGAAGTGCGGGAACCGCTGCTGGATCATCCGACCATGGAATGGATATCCGGCTTGCCGCCAGAGCTGAAGTTGCGTAGTGGCGAGGGTAAATACATTTTCAAGAAGGCAATGGAACCATACCTGCCGCACGATATCCTGTATCGGCCGAAGCAGGGCTTCGGCGTACCGCTGGCCGGATGGTTCCGCGGGCCGTTGCGCGAGCGGGTGCGCAATGCGGTGCTAGGGCCGACGCTGGCAGCCACCGGCATGTTCAACCAGCGCTATCTGCAGGAGCTGGTCGAGCATCACCAATCCGGCTTGCGCGACTACAGCGCGC
>CAZBWH010000113.1:0-6502 GCA_964495595.1 uncultured Burkholderiales bacterium
TTTCGCCGAACCTCTTCCAATTACTGTCAGTTGCACTTACTCGTTGAATCCGCCAAAACAGGGTAATAAAAGGGGTATGTCTGCGCGGAAGTTGCAAACGCGGAAAAATGCCGCAAGGCCAAGCGGCAAACATGGGCGGCAATCATGCGTGGCAAAAATACAACATAGGCCACGTCACGCTGGCAAAAATCGCCTGCCGGGCGGCACACTCGCAACGTCAAAACACAGGTCAATTCACATGTTCAGATTCCTGTTGGGCTGTTTCATCCTGTTTGTCACGTCGCCAGCGCGGTCAGACGATGCAGCACTAGCCCTGCTGTTTGCCAAACATCACGTAAATGGCACCTTGGTAATCAGCGCGCTGCACGCGGACCAATCCTACGTTCACAATTCGCAACGTGCCGCAGAACGGCTGCCGGTGGCCTCCACTTTCAAGATTTTCAACTCTCTGATTGCACTTGAAGAAAAAGTTGTCAACGACAAGGGCACGGTGCTGCACTGGGATGGCAAGCAACGCGAGATTGCCAACTGGAATCATGACCAAACCCTGGCCAGTGCCTTCAAGGTCTCGTGTGTCTGGTGTTATCAGCAGATGGCGGCCAGGATTGGTGCCGATAAATATCGCCAGTATCTGCACCAGGCCAGTTACGGCGAGCTGCGCGAACCATTCGATCACACCCGCTTCTGGCTGGATGGATCGTTACAGGTCAGTGCGCAGGAACAGATCCGCTTCCTGAAACAGGTCTACCAGCGCCAGTTGCCATTCAGCACGCATAGCTACGATACGCTGCAGCAAATCATGCTTGCCGAGCAGACAGCGACTTACCGGCTCTATGCCAAAACCGGCTGGGCCACCAGCGTCAGCCCGCAGGTCGGCTGGTATGTCGGTTATGTCGAAACAGGCAAGGATGTGTGGTTCTTTGCCACCAATATTGATATCAACGATGCGGCGCAATTGCCGCTAAGACTCAGCCTCACACGTGCAGCCCTGCAAATCAAAGGGGTCATCGAATGAAACCCGGCGCGGTCTATCGCATCCAGTTGTGCAGCGGAGAAATATGTCACTGGCAATTTCTTGGCGTGGACGATCAGGAAAGATCCTGGTGGCGAGATATGGAAAATGGCGAGGAATTCGCCGAAGCCAGTCTGATGTATGCCTGGCAGATCATCGGCGCTGCTACGCCCGCGAATCACGATCAGGACACCGGCGAGCCAGAATAAAAACAGCGGGACAAACGTCCCGCTGGCTTTTTGTAGCATTCGCTCCGAGGCGGAGCGCGAGAGTTCAGCGCTGGCTGAGCCTGGTGGTAGCGTCATCCTGCTTCCACGCAATCAGACCATTGCGGAAAGCGTGGCTGGCACCCTGGAAATAGGCGATATCCCGGCGTAGCAGTGGATCACGAGTGTCGACTGCCAGCTCCTTGCTGGCGCCCAGCGCGTCGTCATGACGGCGCATCGCCCGGCGCGGGCTGAGGATCGCCAGATCCTTACCGTCAAAAATGCCCAGATGCTGATAATTGCCGATCAATGCGCGACCAGGCGCAGCGTTGTCACGCAGCACGTTGCGGCCAAAGAAGGTCGAGGTGTAGTCGAAATTCAGCAAGCCAAGCAAGGTCGGCGCCAGATCGATCTGGCTGGTAACCGTGGCCACTTCACGCGCTGGGATCAGCGCCGGTGCATAAACAAACAGCGGGATATGGTAGTTATCCACCGGCAGATCTTCCTTGCCGGCGCTACCGGCGGTGTGATCAGCCACAAAAATAAACACGGTGTCTTTGAACCACGGCTTTTGCCGCGCTTGCGCCAGGAACTGACCAATCGCGTAATCGGTGTATTTGACCGCGCCATCACGCCCACTGCCGGACGGAATATCGATACGGCCTTGCGGATAGGTGTACGGGCGATGGTTGGAGGTGGTCATCAGCTGCAGGAAAAACGGCTTGCCCGCGGCAAAGTCGGCGTCTGCCACTTTCAGCGTCTGCTGATACAAATCTTCGTCAGCCATGCCCCAGGCGTTCTTGAAGTGGATATCCGCTTCATCCACGCTGCTCTGGTCGACGATGCGATAACCATTGCCGCCGAAAAACGCATTCATATTGTCGAAGTAACCACGTCCGCCATACATGAACACGCTGTCGTAGCCCTTGGCGGCAAATTGCTGGCCAAGGCTGGCATAACCCGATTCGCGGCCGATGCGCTTGACGATGGAGCGCCCCGGTGTCGGCGGTATCGACAGTGTAATGGCCTCCAGGCCACGATCCGTACGGGTGCCGGTTGC
This sequence comes from uncultured Burkholderiales bacterium, assembly GCA_964495595.1. GTDB lineage: Bacteria > Pseudomonadota > Gammaproteobacteria > Burkholderiales > SCOH01 > CALMFQ01. The sequence continues at coordinate 2,279 of CAZBWH010000113.1, forward strand.
GTAGAAGTTACTGAACACCAGGCTGTGTTTGCGCAGCTCGTCCAGATTCGGCGTCAGGCCACGATCGTTGCCAAAGCTGCCGAGGTAGATTGCACTCAGGCTTTCGATAGTCACCAGCACCACGTTGTGGCGCTGCATCTGGCCGGGGTTGTCGATCACGCGGCGGATATCTTCGGCATCATGGCCGACAAAACGGGCGTTCGGCTCTTTTACCTCGGCACGCAGCAAGCTGGCCACATCCTGATCCGGCAACGTGGCGTAAAACTGCGCGTAATCCAGCTCATTATTGCGAAAAGCGGAAAAGAACTGGAACGGGCCATTGCTGGCCAGCTCGCGCTGATAAGCATTGCCGCCCAGACCACGCGGAAAGCCCTGGCCGACGGTGGCGCCATTCACCACCACACTCAGCAGCAACACCACCAGCGCAAACCAGGACTGCGGGCGGCTTAGCTGCGGTGCAGCCAATGCAGCGGCAACCTTTTTACGGAACAGCACGGTAGAGATAATCGCAACGGCCGCCAGCGCCGCCAGCAGCGGGTAGATCGGGTAGGATTCAAGGATGTTGTTGACGACTTCTTTCGAGTAAACCAGATAGTCGACGGCGATGAAGTTGAAACGCACACCAAATTCATCCCAGAAAAACCACTCGGCCACCCCAACAAACAACATCACAAACAGGCTGATGCTGAGCAAAACCAGCAACAGCCGCTGGTGCCATTGCCTCGCCCAGAGCCCGGCCGGGCACAAAAGCAGATACAGGGCCAGCGGCAGGCAGGCATACAGCAGAAAGCTGAAATCATAAATCAGCCCCACGCCAAACAGGCTCAGCAGCCCCGTCAGGCCGATATCGGCATCCGCCCAGTGGCTGGCCAGCAATACGCTGCGCGTGAGGAAAAACACCACAAACCAGGCGATAGCAATAATCGACAGATAACGGAGTTGTGCGTAATGCAGCTGAGGCATCGTATGATCCTGTGAAATTAGCCGCCGCAGTCTGCCGATCGCAGCGTGAGGCAAGCGTCAACGTAATGTGAAAAATTCGTGAAATTGTGTTTTTTAGGGCTATTGCATGCGCATTCTGGTCATTGAAGACAACCGTGACATCCTCGCCAACGTGCTCGACTACCTGCAGCTCAAGGGCTACAGCGTGGATTGCGCGCAAGATGGCCTGAGCGGGCTGCATCTGGCCAGCACCGGTCACTATGATCTGATCGTGCTGGATATCATGTTGCCCGGCATCGATGGCTACCAGGTCTGCAAACGCTTGCGTGAAGACGCACACAATGAAGTGCCAATCCTGATGCTGACCGCGCGCGACACCCTCGAAAACCGCTTGCAGGGGCTGAATGCCGGCGCTGACGATTATCTGATCAAGCCTTTTGCACTATCTGAACTGGTGGCGCGTATCGAAGCCATCCTGCGGCGCAGCCAGGGCAGCCGTAAACGCCAGCTGAAAGTGGCCGATCTGGTTTACGACCTCGACACCCTGCACATCAGCCGCGCCGGGCAGCCGTTGAAACTCAATCCTCTGGCGATGAAGCTGCTGGAAATCCTGATGCGCAAAAGCCCGGCGGTGGTTCGCCGGGAAGTGCTGGAAGAAGCATTGTGGGGCGACGACTGCCCGGATAGCGACAGCTTGCGCAGCCATGTGCACCAGTTGCGCCAGGTAATCGACAAACCCTTTGCCAAAGCGCTGCTGCACACGATGCACGGCGTGGGTTATCGGCTGGCGGAAGACAACCATGAGCAATAAACCGACCTTTGCGCGGCGCATTGTCATCGCCTTCGTGCTGATGACCATTCTGGTCAGCGGCGTGTTTTCGCTGAGCATCATCGCCGTGGTGCATGCCATTGAACAGCACTTCGTCTCGGAAGAACTTTATGGCGAACTGAAACGCGTGCTGCACGAAGATTTGCAAACTGGCCGCCCACCACAGCTGGATGCCAATACCCGTTTCTACGCCTCGCATCTGCAGCAATATGCGATTCCACCTGCGTATGCCGGGCTTGATGAAGGCTTTACCGAGGTCGAGGACGGCGACAAATCGGTGTACATATACACCCTGGAACAAGGCGGTAAGCGGTATCTGCTGGTAGAGAACCAGCAGGAATTCGAGGCTCGCGAACAGGTATTGTTTAATGTGGTGCTGGCCGGCTTCATTCTTACGGTGCTTGGCGCCTGGGGATTGGGCTGGCTGATGGCAAAAGCGGTGATGGCACCGATCAGCCATCTGGCGCAGCAAGTGGGCCATCTCGATCAGCTCGACCCACTCGCGCCGCCGATGGCGCCGCAATACAAGGATGACGAAGTCGGACAACTGGCGGCAGCGTTTGATGCCACACTCGGGCAACTGCGCCAGACACTGGAACGCGAGCGCCTGTTCACCAGCGATGTCAGCCATGAATTGCGCACGCCGCTGATGGTGATTGCCAGCTCCTGCGAGCTGCTGCAGCAAGCGCCGTTGGACTCGCGCCAGCAACAGCAACTGCAACGCATCGAACGGGCATCGGCAGAAATGCAGGCGCTGGTGCAAACCTTCCTGCAACTCAGCCGCGGCGACAGTAATCAGAATCAACCGGCCACCAGCAGCACGCTAGCACAGGTGGCGGAACAGCAATGCGCGTTGTGGGCGCCACTAATGCGCGAAAAGGGACTGGATTTCGAGTGCCGCAGCGAAGGGCAAAACAGCGGAACCTACAACCAGACGCTGCTGGCAACGGTCATCGCCAACCTGCTGCGCAATGCACTGCATTACACCGAACAAGGCCATGTACATCTGGTGTTGGAAAACGGCGGCCTGCGCGTGGAAGACAGCGGCGCCGGCATTCCGGCTGAACAACAGGAACGCATCTTCCAGTCTTTTGTACGCGGCCCGCAGGCACGTGGCGAGGGGCTGGGGCTGGGGCTATCGCTGGTGAAGCGGATTTGTGAACACCAGGGCTGGCAGATCAGCGTGCAGGAGCGGGCCACGGGCGGCAGTTGTTTCCGGGTCACACTGTAAACCTGCATTGGCGGCAGGCCAGACCGCCCTGCCTTCCTCCCCCAAAAAATCGGCGGATACCCCACAAAGGAATATCCGCCGATTCATCAGGAACAAGTGCGATCATTGCTCGCTGCCTACGGCCTGCTTGTCTGCCTTTTTTGCTGAGGCAGGAGGTGCAACAGAGGCAGATCGGCTGCACCGTGGGCGAAGCGCTCCCGCAGACCTATTTTCTCATACACATGGTCTAGCCATGTTTCTCGCAAACAGGTCAATACGGTCTCGTTTGCCCACTCGCTTCGCCAGAGTGGCTCTCGCTCTTCAAACAGCTGACTTAATGCACTCTTTGCAACGACGGAGGCGCCCAGCTGCCGTCCAGAATCGACACACCCTTGGCTTTTGGCCAATACATCCGCAGCATGGGAACAAACTCACCCTTTGGTGCAGGCAGCCAGTTGGCTTCCTTGTCCTTGCCCGGTGATTCATTCTGGAAGTACAGGGTAAGTGATCCGTCAGCATTGTATTGCAGGTTGTTGCGCGGGCTAACGGTAAACTTGTTGAGCGGATTCGGCACAAACCACCACCCCTGATCAACCAGGTACATGGTAATCGACCAGAACGCGTTGATAGGCGGCGTTTGCCCCTTGGCAAACGTCAGCGTGTACTTGTTTGCACCCGACAGTTTTTCACCGTTGGCATCGACAACCGCATAAGGATAAACCGCATCCTCCTGACGATTGGCCGGCCAGCCAAAAGCTGCAACGACTGCCCGCTTCAGATAGTCGGTACCATACTTGCCCAGCCCTTTGCTCACTACCCAACCATTCACCATTTTGCCCAACGAGGCCTTGCCTGCTTCGATCTGTTTCATCGCCAATGGATTTACATCCTTCAACATCGATTGAGTATCAGCATCGAACTTGCTCATATCGAACGGCTTACATGGAGACAGCCCGATCTTGGCCATGTTTGCAATCATTGCTCGATCTTCTGCGGCTGGCGGTGCGCTTTTACACATCAAGCTTGCCATCATGTTGAAGTAGCTGGCCGTATCCATTGCATTGATCACGTTTTGCGGCGGCTCGCTCATGCTGAAGCCAGGATCTGGATTGACCGCTGGCGCGACTGGCGTGTAAGGCTTTCCCCATGCTGACAGCGGGGTAATCTTGTATTGCGCCTGCAAGGCGTTGACGGCTTCATAATCGGCGTCGGTTCCGTTGGCATAGGTACGACCAAGAATTGC
>CAZBWH010000114.1:0-6214 GCA_964495595.1 uncultured Burkholderiales bacterium
AACCAGGGACCTGCGGATTAACAGTCCGTCGCTCTACCGACTGAGCTATCGGGGATCAAATGAGCTGCGTATATTAATCAAGCTCGCTAGGCTGGTCAACAGGAAATTTGCTTCCGGAATACTCGTGAATGAAAAAAATCAGGATCGCTGCCGGCGCCCTTGCGCTGCTATTGGTATTGATATTTGTTTTTCCATTGCTTTACCCGATGAATCTCTATGCGCCGCAACTGGAGAAAAACCTCTCTGCATTGCTGGGGTTGCCGGTCAAGATTGGTGATATCAGCGTCGCGTATGCGCCGATGCCGCAGTTTGTCCTGGAGGGCGTGCAGCTTGGCGGTGCGGATGGGGCCAGCTTGTCCCGGGTCGGGGTTCGTCCGGATTATCTTTCCTGGATCGGTGGGGGGAGGCGTATCCGGCAACTGACGCTTGATGAGGGGCAGGTCAGTGGCGCCTTTCTGGTTCGTTCACCTGATCTTCTACGCAGCTTGAGCCGCGATCAGCATTATCTGATACGGCAGATGCAGATTTCCCGGATCAACATCGGAATGGCCCGCACGGCGATCGGGCCGGTGAGTGGTACGCTGTTGCTGGATCGAAAAGGAGGGTTTCAGGAATTGAAAGTCAACCTGGATGAATCAGCTTCCTGGTTGACCGTCACGCCTCTGGATGATCGCTACCTGTTCAGCTTTGAATCCCAGCCCTGGCCGATGCCTGGTTTCGATGCGCTGCGTTTCTCCACTATTACGGTCAAGGGAGTCGGTAACTCCGATGGAGTCGAGTTCAATGATATCCGTGGCGTGCTCTATGGGGGCACTCTGCAGGGGGAGGCCAAGCTGTTTCACGACGGTCAGTGGCGTCTGGCGGGCAAGTATCGGTTGAACAATCTGCAGGCCGAGCCGTTGGCCTTGGCGACCAACAAGGCGACAACCGTTGAAGGGCGCTTGAACGCACATGGCACGTTTTTGGCCAGCGAGCGCTTCTTGGAGGATCTGGCCTTGCGGCCGCAGTTGATCGCCCACGCATCGATAAAGGACGGAACAGTCAATAACCTCGATCTGATCACTGCCATCCGCTACAACACCTCGGCTGGCCATGGTTTGCGAGGTGGCAAGACGCGGTTTGATGATCTGACGTTCGATCTGTTGCGCCGGCCGCAGTTGTTGCAGTTCAGTGGCGTCAACCTCCAGTCTGGATTGCTGGCTGCATCGGGTTCCTTGATGTTGAATGACAAGCAGCAGTGGGGTGGGCAGTTGTCGGTTCGGCTGAAGAGCCCCGTCAATCCATTGTCAGCGATCCTGCAGGTCAGTGGTCCGCTGGAGTCTCCCTTGCTCAGGCCTCGCCCGATCCTGGCTCCCGGTAGCACGCAGGAGGAGATGGCGCAGCCGGGCGAGGGTAACGAAGACCTGTCAGCAGTGGAAAACTGATGGAGTGGGAGGCAGCCGATTTACTGCGAGCTGCGGTAATCGCCCCGGATCGCTTCGGCTAGCTGGAAAGCAGCCATGGCGTAATTGATGCTCTTGTTGTAGCGCGTTAGCACATAAAAGTTGTTCAGACCAAGCCATGACTGTTGTTCGAGTGGTGCGCGCTCTATCTGGAACGGGATCGCTTTTTCCTCTGGTGCAACAGGGGATTCACTGGTGATGTTCATTGCCTGCAGTTCAGCAACCGAATAGCGTAACTGGAACCGGTCACCTGCCAGGGAAGGTATCCGGTTGTCGGCGTCAGACGCACGCAGGGCAATCGGAGCGTCCTTGCGCCAGCCGAACTTGCTGAAGTAGTAGCCAATGCTGCCGATGACATCTGCTGGATTGCCCCAGATGTCACGTACGCCGTCGCCATCAAAATCAACCGCATAGTTGCGATAGCTGCTGGGCATGAACTGGGGCCAGCCGAGGGCGCCAGCGTATGAGCTGCGCAGCGATAGCGGGTCGGTTGCTTCTTCACGGGTCAACAACAGGAACTGTTCCAACTCCTGTTTGAAGTAATCTGCACGGCGCGGGTAATCGAAGGCGATGGTTGCCAGCGCGTCAATTGCACGATGGCGACCGGTTTGCCGGCCGTAGTCGGTTTCGATGCCAATGATGGCGACGATGATTTCTTCCGGCACACCGAATTTGTCTCTTGCTCTGGTCAGCCATTGCTGGTGCTGCCGCCAGAACTGGCTGCCATTCCTGATTTTCTTGGTTGTCAGGAAAGAGGACTGGAACTGGTACCACGGGCGCGAGGTGGAGGGCTTGTCGAGTGCGGTGATGATGGCCGGGCGGCTTTGAACGGCATCAAACAGGTCTTGCAACGGCTGAACCTCCCAGTCATGCCGGGTACTGATTTCGCGAATGAATGCCTGGACGTCTTCCCGGTTGCCAAAGCGGGTGGTGGTCAGGCCGTCGGCAGCAACGTTACTTCCGAGGATGAGGGTCAGTAGAGCAAGGGCGAGCTTCATGGGGCGTCCAGTGTTTTGGGCCATTATGGCATGGTGCATTGCTGATGCAAGCAGGAGTGGCTCCTGGTGAGGGTCGCCGTCCTTTTCGGTCTCTGGGTGTTGTCAGCTGGGCGGGGTGCTGTCTGGCGGCAAGTGGACGGCCAGCCAGACGGTAGGCTGATCCGGGGTCGTGAACTCGACCCGGTGGCGACGATGTGCGGGTATGGCCAGAAAATCGCCAGGGCGCAGGGTGCGCGGGTTCGGTTCGTCCGCAAACCGCAATCCGGCACTGCCTTGCAGCAAAACCACCCATTCGGTATGCGGTTGGTCATACCAGAAGCCGGCAGGGCTTGCATGGCCGTGAGAAACGATCCGTTCGATCTGAATGCCTGCCGCATTGAAGAGCGAGGTAAAGTGCTCCTCGGTCGCGGCGGGATCTGGTAGTGAGGCGAACAGGTTGTCCATGGCTCAGTCCCATTCCGGCAATGGGGGCAGGGGCAGGACGGCCAGGTCGATATGGACTGCCGTAAGTGTACCGTCCGCAGCATGGGTGGCAACTAGCGCATAACTGCCTTCGCCCCAGCCGGCGTGGCTCAGAACGAGGTTTTCTCCTGTTGTGGCATTGGGCAGGAGGATGTTGGCTGTTCCTGCGCGGATGTGGTCGGGGTCTTCGGCGAGGGAGATCCAGCCGTGCTCGTCGCCGGTATCGATCAGATCCCACTCCCAGTCTGTTTTGGCTGGATCGGGCATCAACCGTTCGATGGCGTTGGCGTCGGTCAGGCAGACCCATCCTGATTCGCTGCCGATGCCAATGAACTCGTGGCGGCCCAATGGTGGCGGGGTAATGCCCGGTGGAGCGGGGGCAAGAAAGCGCCAGCCGGTCGCAGGCTGGTCGCAGACGATGAGCGACAGATAGGCTTCGCATAGCCTAGAGCCATCCAGCGCTTCACTGATATCCGCCAGGGTCAGTACGACCGGGTAGCGGCCCGGTGGAATCCGGACTTCAGCATTGTCGTGCCATTGCAGCCGGGTGGCCGGGTCGCAGGCGACCAAGCGCCCGCTGTTCAGCCACAATTCACCACATGGTTGCGTAAAAAAACGGTAGCGCAGCTGCTGGCCATCGCTGAATTGCCATTCAGCAATTTCGTGGGTCAGTGCTTTCCAGCGATCGGGGTGAATGGGGTGTAGAAACATGGGGGTGTATCAATCCTGGTTCAGCTGCGTTGATTCAGTCGTTTGATGCCTTGCTCGATACCCGCCAGCGTCAGCGGATACATCCGGCCATGCATTTGTTCGCGTATCAGGTGCAGTGATTCGGTGTAGTCCCAGTAGCCTTCGCTGACCGGGTTCAGCCAAATGGCGCTTGGGTAGTGATCCAGCAAGCGCTGCAGCCAGACCCGCCCCGGCTCGGCGTTGTTGTGTTCGACGCTGCCGTTTGGGTAGACGACTTCGTACGGGCTCATGGTGGCATCGCCGACGAATATGAGTTTGTAGTCAGGGCCGTAGGTATTCAGTACGTCGTATGTGGCGAACCGCTCGTTGTGACGGCGTTTGTTGTCTTTCCAGACGGATTCATAGATGCAGTTGTGGAAGTAGAAATGTTCCAGATGCTTGAATTCGGTCCGGGCCGCAGAGAATAGTTCTTCGCATACCCGGATATGGTCATCCATCGAGCCGCCGACGTCCAGAAACAGCAGGACTTTGACCTTGTTGTGCAGCTCGGGAACCATCTGTAGCGCGAGATGGCCGGCATTGCTGGCGGTGGCCTTGATGGTCGCATCCAGATCCAGCACTTCATCAGCGCCTTCGCGGGCAAACTGCCGTAGACGGCGCAGGGCCACCTTGATATTGCGGGTGCCGAGCTCGACCTGGTCGTCAAAGTTGCGGAATTCGCGCTGATCCCATACCTTGACCGCCTTGCGGTGGCGTGATTCGGTCTGGCCGATGCGGATGCCGGCCGGGTTGTAGCCGTAGGCGCCGAAAGGGCTGGTGCCGCCCGTACCTATCCATTTATTGCCGCCCGCGTGGCGCTCGTGTTGTTCCTGTAGCCGCTGGCGGAATGTTTCCATCAATTTGTCCCAACCCATCGCTTCGAGTTGACGCTTGTCGTCTTCACTGAGAAAACGCTCGAATTCCTTGCGTAGCCAGTCGTCAGGAATCTCCGCGCTGGCCAGCAGGTTGCCGACCGATTCCATGCCCTTGAAATAGCTGCCGAACACCTGATCGAAGCGGTCGAAGTGTTTTTCGTCCTTGATCAGGCAGGTGCGGGCAAGATAATAGAAATCGTCGAGATTGCCGAAGACAACCCTCTTGTCCAGCGCATCGAGCAAGGTCAGAAACTCCTTGATGCTGACCGGGATGCGGGCCTGTTTGAGCTGGTAGAAAAAATCGATGAGCATGCGGCGAACCGTTGAGGGTTGATCGGGGGCGTTCTGCTGCCGGACGCAGCCGGCGGCGGCAGAGGAGCATTTTACCGCTAACGGTGGGTTACTGATGATGAAGATGATGGCCCGGAGGACGGTGCCGGATCAGTCGGAGTAGCGGTTCCGGATGTCCAGCACTTCGTCCCAGTTGCGAAAGAAGGCGGCCAGACATTCGGGGTCGAAATGGCTGCCGCTGTTGTCGTGCAGGAACGTGACTGCGTCATCGATTGCCCAGGCTTTCTTGTACGGACGTTCGGAAGTCAGTGCATCGAATACGTCGGCGATGGCGACGATGCGGCCATCCAGTGGGATGTCCTGGCCCTTCAGTTGGTTGGGGTAGCCACTGCCATCAAATTTCTCGTGATGGGTCAGGGCAATCACTGCCGCCTTCTGTAACAGTGGGGAAGGTGAGTCCTTGAGGATCTCGTAACCAATCGAGGCATGCTGGCGCATGATTACCAGCTCATCCGGGTCCAGGCGGCCGGGCTTGAGCAGGATGTGATCAGGGGTGCCTACCTTGCCGATGTCGTGCATCGGGGCGGCGTCCTGGATCAGGTCCAGGTCGGCGTGACTCATGCCGAGATGACGGGCAATGATACGGGAATAGTTCGCCATGCGCAGAATGTGCGCGCCGGTTTCCGGGTCACGGTATTCGGCGGCCTTTGACAGGCGGATGATGGTTTCCCGTTCGCGCCGGATGATCTCACCGGTTGCCTTGGCGACTTCTTCGGCCAGCCAGGCTGCGCGGTCAGCCAGGCGTTTCTGGCTTTGCCTGAGCATCAGCATGTTGCGGGCTCGGGCACGGAATTCGGTTTTGTCGACCGGCTTGGTGAGAAAGTCCGATGCACCGAGGGTCAGGGCGCGGTGCCGGACCTCGCTATCCTGATTGGCGGTAATCATCAGCAGTGGTGTGTCCTGCCGGCCGGGGTGCTGGCGAAAGGCTTCGATGAAGGCCATTCCGTCCGGTGGTGGCATCATGTAATCAATGACTACCAGATCCGGGTCGTTGTCCAGGCAATACTGCAATCCGGCGGCCGAGTCGGTGAAAGTGATGGGCACGGCGCCTTCGATGGCTTTGACCAGATGCCGCAACAGGGTTACGTTGATTTCATTGTCGTCGACGATCACCACATCCACATCCGGCTCCTCGAAGGGCATTGGGCGCGGCCGGACTGGCCTGCCTTGATTGATATTGTAGTGTAGTCAATCGCCTGTCTGCGGCAATGTCGGTTCTTCTGCGGCGCGCTGGCCGGGTGCGCGTTGACACGCTGACGGTTTGCCGATAGTATGCGGCCTCTTTGCTGCGCCGGCTTCTGCGTCCCCATCGTCTAGAGGCCTAGGACATCGCCCTTTCACGGCGGTAACCGGGGTT
>CAZBWH010000115.1:0-6205 GCA_964495595.1 uncultured Burkholderiales bacterium
TTTATAAATCGCCCCACGCCGCTCATGCGCAGTGGGATGAAACGACACCCGGTTCGGGGTGTGAAACGCAAGGAAGGCCGTTTATGCCCGATTCGCTCAATCCGCAGTTGCAAACCGAAATTGCCACCGCTGCCGGTGATCCGTTCAATCTGATCTACAACGGCCTGCTGCGACCGGATGACGACACGCTGGCCAGCCGTGGCGGCGGCAAAGGGTTGCGCATCTACGACGAACTCGAGCGCGATTGCCATGCCTGGTCGGTACTGCAGAAACGCAAACTGGCGGTGATCGCGCGCCCGCTGCTGATCGAGGCTGCCAGCGACAGTCGCGCCGACCGCAAGGCGCAGGATCTGGTCGCGGCCCAGCTCAAGGCGATCAACTTTGATCATTTGTGCCTGGATCTGCTGGATGCCCTGCTCAAGGGCTATGCGGTGGCCGAAATCATCTGGTGTATTCGTGATGGTCAGATCGCCATTGAGCGCGTCATGCCGCGCGACCAGCGGCGCTTTGTGTTCGATGCCGAACGGCAACTGCGCCTGTTGAGCCGGGGCCAGCCGTTCAACGGCACGGCCGTGCCGGAGCGCAAGTTCCTGGTGCATCGTTTCGGCGCCAAGGATGGCAACCCGTATGGCAAGGGGCTGGGCACGCGGCTGTTCTGGCCGGTATGGTTCAAGCGCCAGGGCATCCAGTTCTGGCTGACCTTTGCCGACAAATTCGGCAGCCCCACCGCCGTCGGCAAATATCCGGCCGGCACCACGCCGCAGGACCAGGCCAAGTTACTGTCGGCGCTGGCTGCGCTGGCGCAGGACACCGGCGTCGCCGTTCCCCAGGGCATGGAAATCGGGCTGCTCGAGGCGGCACGGTCCGGCACGGTGAACACCTACGAAAGTCTGTGCCGTTACATGGATGAGGAAATTTCCAAGGCGGTGCTGGGTGAAACGCTGTCCACCAGCATGGGTAAAAGCGGCGGCAGTTTCGCCGCCAGCCAGACCCATAACGAGGTCAGGCTCGAATTGGTGCAGGCCGATGCCGATTTGCTGGCTGACAGCCTCAGCGGGCTGGCGCAGTGGATCGTCGATTTCAATCTGCCCGGCGCCCAGGCCCCGTCGATCCGGCGCGTCTGCAGTGAACCGGAAGACCAGAAAACCCGTGCCGACCGCGACAAAACGATTGTGGATATGGGGTTTCGGCCCACGCTGGCCTATATCCGCGAAACCTATGGCGAAGGCTGGGAGGAGGCCAACGCAGCCGTGCCCGTGCTGGATAGTGCCAAATCTGCCGCAAACGTGGCGTTTGGCGAGGCCGGCGATAGCGGACAGACCACGCTGGATCAGGCGCTGACGCTGCTGGCGCCCCAGTTGCAAGCGCTGGCGCAACGGTCGTTGCAGCCGCTGTTGCAGCGCCTGGGCGATTGCACCAGCTACCAGCAGGCGATTGACACCCTGCAGGAGGCCTATCCGCTGATCGCCACCGAGCCGTTGCAGCAATTGCTGGCGCAGGTGGATTTCAGCGCCAATCTGTGGGGGGACGGCCATGCAGGCCAGTGAGCTGCGCGCCCAGTTCAACCGCCCGCCGGCGGCGGCACTGGCGTTTTTCCGGCAAAAAGGCATGCTGGTCTCGCAACGCTGGACCGACGTCTGGCAAGCGGCGCATGCCAAGGCATTCACGGTGGCCGGCGTGCTCAAGCTGGATGTGCTGCAGGACATCCGCGACGCGCTCGACAGCGCCATGGCCAATGGCGAACCCTTCGCCAGCTTCCAGCAACGGCTGATCCCCGTCCTGCAGGCCAAGGGCTGGTGGGGCAAGGCGATTGACACCGATACCGGCGAGATTACCCAGACCATCGGCGACAAGGGCCTGCCGGCCACATTGGGCACGCCGCGCCGCCTGAAGACTATCTTCCAGACCAACCTGCAAAGCGCCTACATGGCGGGCCGCCACCAGGGCATGCTGGCCAGCGCCGATACGCATCCCTATTGGCAGTATGTTGCGGTGCTGGATTTCCGCACCCGCGACAGTCATGCCGCGATGCATGGCAAGGTGTTCCGCTACGACGATCCGATCTGGGATACCCATTACCCGCCCAACGGCTACAACTGCCGCTGTCGGGTACGCCCCTTGTCGCAGCATTCGCTCAATGAAGAAAAGCTGGCGTTGTCCAGCTCGGTCGGCCAGTTGCGCGAAGCCTTCGTGCCCGTGTCGCGCCGCGATCCGACGCAAGGCTATCAACCGGTGACCGTATTCCAGTCGCCTGAGATGCCGAACGGCTTCGCACCCGACCCAGGGTTTAATTTCAATCCGGCCAAGGCGGCCTTTCAGCCGGAGCTGGATCGCTACGACTACCGGGTGGCGCGGCAGTATGTGCAAGGGGTGTTGACGGGGCCGGCGTTTGCTGGCTGGTATAAGGAGCTGGGGGGTGGGTTGGCTGAGTTGCGTGCGGCCAATCCAGGTTTGGATTCGGCTGCGTTGAGGACATTGGCCGCCGAGCAGGTGGCGGTTGGGCAACTCTATCCAGTTGCCGTTCTGGACGATGTTAGCCGCGAATTGTTGGGCGCGACGACTCGCGTTGTACGGGTTTCGGATGAAACCATGTTAAAGCAACTGATCCATCGTGACGGCCAGGACCTTGGGTTGGCAGATTATGCGATGTTGCAAGAAACGATTGAACAGGCGCAATTGATTGTCAGGGACAGCGAATCGACTTTGGTTTTTATTCGTCGAGGCGATCGGCTTTACCATGCGGCCATTAAGAAAACCCGCTCAGGAAAGGCGCTTTTCCTGACTTCGTTTCGCCTGGCCAGTGATAAAACTGCTGCGCAAGCGGCCAAGCGCGGAGAGGTATTGCGGAATGTGTTATGGGAGGAGTAGGCCTCAGGAGGGGCTGCCTGCACCCTCACGCGATCCGTCTTGCGACGTCCTACGGCCGGCAGATTCACCGTGTTTCCGAGGCCATATACTTATTATAAGGCACAATCATGAACGTTGAAATTACGGTAGACAGCGGCGCGGTGCTCGCCGCATTCAATCGCCTGCAGGCGGCTGCACGCGATACCACGCCGTTGATGCGGGCCGTGGCCACCGAACTGCTGTCGCAAACCGAGCGTAATTTCGATCTGCAGGGGCGGCCGGACTGGGTGGACTTGCGCCCCTCCACGATCCTGCAGCGCGCCAAGCAAGGCACCTGGCCAGGCAAGATACTGCAGCGCAGTGCCGGCGGGCTGGCGGCCTCGGTGTTCGCCCAGGCCGACCGTGATTCCGCATTTATAGGTGTCGGCAAGGTGTATGCGGCAATCCACCAGTTTGGCGGTCAGGCCGGCCGAGGGCGCAAGGTCGCGATTCCGGCCCGGCCTTTTCTGCCCATTATCGGCAGCGGCCCGTCGGCGCAACTGGCGCCGTATGCCGATCAATCCATCCGTGCCATCATCGAGGCCGCCATGCTGAAATGGATTGACGACAGCGCAGGGTGAGCCTGCTCCGAATCATATCGCCACAATCGCCCGCTATCGCATTGCCGTGCCAAGCTGGCAAATTCCCCCGCACCCAATCGCGCCATGCGAATTTAACGGGGGGTTAACGGGGTGCAATCGCCATGTCCACGCCACGCCAGCACGCGCACAATCGCTAACCCCGTTAAAAGCCCCGCGCCAGCTTGCCGCCGATACTGGCGGCATGAATGCGAAACCCACTGACGCCCGTCAACTTATCGCCCCGGTGGCCGCTACGCAGAATAGCGGCATGAAACCGAATCTCGCCGTTCTCACCGCCCAGCTCGTCACTACCGACAACAGCATCCAGCTGCTGCCGGCGGGTGAATTTCGCGCCTCCGACGGCCGGCCCGGCCCCGGCAAGAGCTGGAAGCTGGATGCCACTATCGCCGCCCAGGTGATCGCACTGGCCGCCGCCCGCGCCAACGATTTCGTTATCGATTACGAGCACCAGACCCTGTACACCGAAGCCAATGGCCAGCCTGCGCCCGCAGCCGGCTGGTTTAGCGGTTTGGAATGGCGTGAAGGCCAAGGGCTGTATGCAACAGGCTTGCGCTGGACGCCGCGTGCCAAGCAAATGATTGACGACGAGGAATACCGCTATCAGAGCGCAGTCTTCAGCTTCGACAAGGATGGCCGCGTGCTGCAGCTGATGCATGCCTGCCTCACCAACAACCCGGCTCTGGATGGTCTTGATCCAGTCGCCGCACTGCGTTTTGCCCACCAAACCCCCACCCCGGAGGAATCACCCATGGATCGTAAAGAGCTGCTGGCGCTGCTCGGCTTGCCCGACACCGCCAGCGATGAACAGATCAAGGCCGGCATGGCGGCGCTGAAAGCGAAGGCTGATAGCGCTGCCGGCCTGCAGGCCGAAGTGGCCAGCCTGAAAACCGCCACGCCTGACCCGGCCAAATTTGTATCGGTCGAAGTGATGAACGGCTTGCGCAACGACGTGGCCGCGCTGACCGCCCGTGTCAACGGCGAAGAAGCCGACACCCTGATCAAGGGCGCACTGGCCGATGGCCGCCTGCTGCCGGCACAGGAACCTTGGGCCAAAGACCTGGCAAAAACCAATCTGGCCGCGCTGAAGCAGTACATCGATACCGCGCAGCCGATTGCCGCGCTGCGTGGCCAGCAGACTGACGGCAAGCAGCCGCAGACCGACAAACCCGGTCAGCTCAGTGAAGTCGAGCTGGCCATCTGCCGCAACCTCGGTGTCAGCCAAGAGGCTTACACCAAGGCCAAGGTTTAAGGAGCCGACATGGCTGCATTGACCCAGGATCGCAAGATCACCCGCCGTTCCGGCCGCGACCTGTCGCTGCCGGCGGAAGCCGCCACCACCATCTACCAGGGCGCCATCGTCGTGGTGAACAGCAGCGGCAACGCCGTCAAGGGCGCCGCCAACCAGAACGGCCTGCGCGCTGCCGGCATCGCCGAGGAACCGGCGGTGAACCCCGGCGCTGCCGGTGCGGTGGCCGTCAAGGTGCGCCGCGGCGAGAGCTTTCTGCTCGCCAATGGCACCGCTGCCGACCTGCTGGCCCGCGCCGACATCGGCGCCACCTGCTACGTGATCGACGATCAGACCGTCGGCAAAACCAATGGCTCCACCACCCGCGCTGTGGCCGGCATCGTGCGCGATGTCGATGCAGACGGGGTGTGGGTCGAAATCTAAGGGGAATCAGATGGAAATCAATTCGATCAGCCTGCGGGCGCTGTTTGCCGCATTCAACGCCGCATTCCAGGGTGGCTTTGCCGGCGTCTCGCCGCAGTGGAACCGCATCGCCACCATGGTGCCGTCAGCCACAGAAACCGAGGATTACGCCTGGCTCGGCGAATGGCCGAACCTGCGCGAATGGATCGGTGATCGCCAGGTAAAAAGCCTGTCGGCCTCCAGCTATTCGATCAAGAACAAGCCGTTCGAAAGCTCGGTCGGCATCAAGCGTAGCAAGCTGGAAGACGACGTTTACGGCATCTACGGCCCGATGTTCACCGAGATGGGCCGGTCTGCCGCTGCCCATCCCGACCTGTTGGTATTCGCGCTGCTGGCTGCCGGGTTCAATACCGCCTGCTATGACGGCCAGTATTTCTTCGACTCCGATCACCCGGTGGGCTCGGGTGTGGTCAGCAATGTGCAAACCGGCGCCAGCAACCCTTGGTTCCTGCTCGACACCAGCCGCGCGCTCAAACCGCTGATTTACCAGAAGCGCAAGGATTACAAGTTCGTCGCCATGACCAAGGACGAAGACGAAGCCGTGTTCATGCGCGACGAATATCGCTACGGCGTGGACGGGCGCGGCAATGTCGGCTTCGGTTTCTGGCAGATGGCGTTCGGCTCCAAGGCTGCGCTGGATGCAACCAGTTTCAACGCAGCCTATGCCGCGATGATGGCGTTCAAGTCCGACGAGGGCCGCCCGCTGGGCATCAAGCCTGATTTGCTGCTGGTCGGCCCGACCAATCGTGCCGCCGCGCTGGAGGTGGTCAAGGCCGAACGCGACGCCGCGGGCGCCACCAACATCAATAAAGACGCGGTCGAAGTCCTGATCTGCCCATGGCTGGCGTAACAGCCCGATCACCACAGGGCGGCGTGCCGCCCTGTGGTGATCGCCGCAGACCAACCCGAGAGGACATCATGACCACCAGTAGCAAGAAAACTGAGCTTCCCTCGGTTTTTCGTCTGCCAAGGGTGGCTGTTATCCTACCCGTGTTTCCTGCTGTTGGTC
>CAZBWH010000116.1:0-6183 GCA_964495595.1 uncultured Burkholderiales bacterium
CGCTGCCGACCATCAACGGCAAAGTCACCCGCATCCGCCTGGAAACCCTGGACAAGTAAGGACTGGCCATGTTGTACATCAGTACTCGCGGTGGCATGGCCCCGCAATCGTTCTCCGACATTCTGCTCGGTGGCCTGGCGCCCGATGGCGGCCTGGTGGTGCCAAGCGAATTGCCGAAGCTGGACAAGGCCACGTTGGAAAAGTGGCGTGGCCTGAGTTATCAGGATCTGGCTTTCGAAGTGATCAGCCTGTTCGCGACCGACATTCCGGCTGACGACCTGCGTGGCATCATCAACAAGACTTATACCAAAGAAGCTTTCGGCAGCGACGACATCACGCCGTTGAAACAGCTTGACCCGACCTTGTACATTCTCGGCCTGTCGAACGGCCCGACGCTGGCGTTCAAGGACGTTGCGATGCAGCTGCTCGGCAACCTGTTCGAATACGTACTGGAAAAACGCGGCCAGACGCTGAACATCGTCGGCGCTACCTCCGGCGATACCGGCTCGGCGGCCGAATATGCGATGCGCGGCAAACACGCGGTCAAGGTGTTCATGCTGTCGCCGTACGGCAAGATGAGCCCGTTCCAGCGCGCGCAGATGTACAGCCTGCAGGACGAGAATATCTTCAATATCGCCGTCACCGATATGTTCGATGCGGCGCAGGATATCGTCAAAGCGGTCAACAACGATGCCGAATTCAAGGCACGTTACAAGATCGGTGCGGTGAATTCGATCAACTGGGGCCGCATCGTCGCCCAGATCGTTTATTACTTCAAATCCTACTTCCAGGTGGCGAAAAATATCGGCGATCCGGTGTCTTACGTGGTGCCGTCGGGCAATTTCGGTAACGTCTGCGCCGGCCACATGGCACGCCAGATGGGGCTGCCGATCAAGCGCCTGTTCGTTGCCACCAACGAAAATGACGTGCTGAACGAGTTCTTCAAGACCGGCATTTACCGTCCGCGCCCGGAAACACTGGAAACCAGTAGTCCGTCGATGGATATTTCCAAGGCGTCGAATCTGGAGCGTTTCGTGTTCGATGTGGTCGGCCGCGACCCGCAAAAACTGGCTGAACTGTGGCGCCAGGTGGAGAAGGGTGAAGGTTTCGATTTGTCGCACAGCGAATTCTTCGGCCGCATGCAGGCTGAATATGGCTTCGGTTCCGGCCGCAGCTCGCACGCCGATCGTATTGCGCATATCCGCAAAATTCATCAGGACTACGGCGTGGTGATCGATCCGCATACCGCTGACGGCATGAAAGTGGCGCTGGAAAACCGCGACGTTGCAGTACCGACACTGGTACTGGAAACCGCGCTGCCGGCCAAATTCGAAGAAACCATGGTTGAAGCGCTGGGACAAAAACCGGTACGCCCGGCTGGGCTGGAGAATCTGGAACAGTTGCCGCAGCGGGTTGAGGTAATACCTGCGGATCTGGCACAGATTCAAGCGTTTATTGCCAGACACGTGGAATGATTTTGTAGCGATACGGTCGAATGGGGTAGCCGTGGCTACCCTGTTTTTTTTGCCGTTGATGACGTGATCATGACCGTACGGCGGATTCGCCTGCCAAATCCCGCTGCTTGCGGCCATAATAACGGTATTCCGAAAGCCGGTCCGCCCGTTTTCTCAGTAGATTCAGTGTGATGGCACCACTCTGGAGGTTGCGATGTCAGTCCCTGTAGTCGTTTTGATCCACGATGCCGCCTGGCGTACACAGGTTGTCGAGCATCTGGCTCAGGCCGGCGTTGGCGTGGCGGTGGCCGACGATGTTGCCGAATTGCTGTGGCAGCTCGACCACGCCGGTGAACGGGTGGTGTGTGTGCTGGAAAACGATGCGCGCGGCGAGGGGCGGCGGGCGTTTACCGAAATGCTGCGCGCCGGCAAGGGAGCGGTTCCGGCGATTTTTACCGTAGGCAGTGCTCCGCGCTCGGACACAACCCAGCGCCTGCTGATCGCCGGCGCATTTGCGGTGATCATGAATGGCGCGACAAGCCTGCCGGAACTGACGCGGCAAATCCTGCGCGCAATCGATCTGAAATTCTGGCGTTACGAGCAATCGCAACCCTGGTCGGCGCTGGCGGCCTCGCGCCTGAACCGTATCCGCGATCTGATCATGTACGAGAGCTATCGCGCCCGTGCCAGCGGCGATTCGCGTAGTCTGCACACCTTGCGCGATATTGACGTCGCACTGGAAGCCGTGCTGGTCATGGATCAGTTTTATCCGTGGCACGCCGTAGTGGCGGTGGATCGCTACGAAGGCAATCTGACCAGCTGGGGGAGGCTGGCGGTATTGCTGGCCAATAGCCTGGACATGCAGTTACCGGCAAAAGAAGACATGATTCCCTATATCCGCCGCTGTTTCCCCAGCCGCGAATATGTGCGGCTGGACGAATCGGCCAGCGATTCGGTGGAACAATTCTCGTCGTGATTCACACCAGTTTCGGGTAGCCGGTGATCTGCCGGATTTGTTCGTACAACGGCTGCAGTCGCTGATACATCGGCTTGTAGACCCGCCGGTACAGTTGCTCGTAAATTTGCGCATGTTGCGGATCGGGCTCGAAGAGTTGCCCGGTACGGGTCATCGCGTCGATCGCACTACGGAAATCCGGGTGTAGCTTCAGCCCTACCGCCGCGTTGATCGCCGCACCCAGACCAGAGGTTTCGTAAATGTGTGGCCGTGCGGTCGGCAGATTGAAGATATCCGCCGTCAGTTGCATTGCCGCATCGCTCTGCGAACCGCCGCCGGAAATGCGCAGACTGGTGATCGGCGTCCTGCTGCGTTTTTCGATTGCTTCTTTGCCTTCACGCAATGAATACGCCAGTCCTTCGAGAATCGCCCGGTAGACATGGGCGCGGGTATGTACGTCGCCAAAGCCGATAATCGCCCCCTTGGCCTCCGGGCCGGGAAAACGGATGCCGGGACTCCAGTACGGTTGCAGCATCAAGCCCATGGACCCCGGCGGCACCGTGTTCACCAGCTCGTCGAACAACATTTCCGGCACTATGCCCTGATGCTCTGCCGCCATTTTCTCCAGATGGCCGAATTGCTCCTTGAACCAGCTGACCATCCAGAAGCCGCGGAAAATCTGGATTTCGGTGTTGTACATATCCGGCACCGCCGCCGGGTAGGGCGGAATGAAAGGCATCGCCTCGACATATTTCGGCGTGGTGGTGTTGATAGTGGCCGTGGTGCCATAAGACAGGCAGCCGATATGCGGCTGCAGGCAGCCGGCGCCGATCACTTCGCACGCCTTGTCCGCGGCAGCCGCGATCAGCGGAATGCCCTCGGGGATGCCGGTTGCGCTGGCCGCCTCGCGGCTGATCTCGCCGATCACCGTGCCGGGCGGCACCAAATCCGGCAGCATCTCCGGCCGCACCGGCATTGCCTGCCATTTCCAGTCCCAGCTCGGTGCCCAGTGCTGGCGCTTGAAATCGAACGGTAGATAACCGACCTGAGAGCCGGTCGAATCGACAGCGCGGCCGCATAGCTTGTAATTCAGATAGCCGCCGAGCATCAGGTATTTGTCGGTCTGGTCCCAGATTTGCGGTTGGTGTTCGGCAATCCAGTTGGCGTCGGCCTCGTGCTGAAAATAGCGGATGGTGTAATCGACGCGCGCCAGCTTGAATGCCGCGCGCCACCACCATTTGATCGGCGGTACCTGTTGCGCTTTGCGTTGATCGAGCCAGATGATCGCTGGGCGCAGCGGCTTGCCATGTTTGTCGAGGTTGATCATGGTGCCGCGCTGGGTGGTCACTGCCACCCCCTTGATCGCGCTTTTTGGGATATGGTTGTCGGCCCACAGCCGTTGGCAGGCCTGGCATACGGCCTGCCAGTAGCCCTCTGGATCATGCTCGGCCCAACCGGGATGATCGGAGAAATAGGCATGCAGATGCACCTGCGATTTGGCCACCAGATGGCCGTGCAGGTCGAACAGCAGCGCACGTACGCTCTGGGTTCCGTTGTCGATGCTGAGCAGGTATTCGTTGGCCATGGGTCGGTATTCAGTGGTGGGTTAGGCCGCGTTTTCGGCGGGCAGGCTGTAATGGCTGGCGATCAGCGCCAGGTATTGTTCGCATTCGTTTTGCCAGCGCTGTTCGTTCCAGCCCAGCTCGGCGCAGGCCAGCATCCCGATGCGCGGCAGCAGCTCGGCGCCGCCGTGTGGCACCAGCAGGCCCAGTCGGGTGCGGCGCAGCAGCAGATCCTGCAGGTGCACCACCTGCTCGTTGCGCGCCGCCCAGCGCAGCTCGGCCCAGCAGATGTCGGTGGTGGCTACGGTGTGCAATTCGCCCGGTTGCGCCAATGCCAGCAGCGCCTTTGCCTGCGCGCCGTAGCGGCCGCTGAGCCGGGCCGCCAGCCGTGGCGAAAGGCTGTGTTGATCCAGTGCCGGCGCCGGGGTGAAAATCGGTTCCGGCGTCAGATCGGCATCCCAATCCGGCAGCAGCGTGCGTACCTTGGCCAGCGCATCCAGCGCAATCACGCGGAACGTGGTCAGTTTGCCGCCGGTGACCGTCAGCAGCCCGTGCTCCAGCAACACCACATGATCGCGTCCCTCGGCCGATGGATCGGCCTTGCCGGTGTTCACCACCGGGCGTACGCCGGCGTAGGTCGACAATACGTCCGCCGCACCAAGCTTGAGGTCGGGAAACTGGAAATCCAGCGCCTGCAGCAGATAGGCGACTTCGGCCGGGGTGATTGCCGCTTCCTGGTTGACGTCGCCGTGGTCGAGATCGGTGGTGCCGACCAGGGTGGCGCCTTCCCACGGGTAGAGGAACACCGGCCGGCCGTCCAGCGGATGCATGAAACTCACCGCCTGCGCCACCGGCAGCCGCCAGTGCGGCAGCAGCAGATGGCTGCCGCGCAAGGGGCGCAGCTTGGGCGTCTCGCCGATTGCCACCCGCAGCTGGTCGGCCCAGGCTCCGGTGGCGTTGATCACCGCCCTGGCGCGTACCGGGTAACTGCTGCCGGTTTCCGCATCGCGAATCTGCGCGCCGCAGACCTTGCCGTTCTCGCGCAGCAAATCTTCTGCTGGCGCGTAATTCAGCGTGATCGCGCCGTGCTGGCGCGCCTCCTGCAACACGCGCAACACCAGGCGTGCGTCATCGGTTTTTGCATCCAGATATCTTGAGCCGCCACGCAGGTTCTGGCGCGCGATATGCGGCGCATAAAGCAGGAAATCGTCGGCCTTGTCGTAAGACCGGCTGCGCTTGCCGGCCAGCAGGTCGTAGACCATCAGCCCGGCGTTCAGCATCAGCTTGCCCGGCTTGCGCCCAGGATAGTCGGCAAAGGCGAAACTCTGCGGCTCGACCAGCCCCGGCGCCTCACGCAGCAATTGCTGCCGTTCCAGCACGCTTTCGCGGGTCAGGTGCAACGCCCCCTGTTTCAGGTAACGCAGGCCGCCGTGCACCAGCTTCGACGAACGGCTGGACGTACCCCAGGCAAAGTCGCGCTGCTCAACCAGCAGCGTCTTCAGTCCGCGGCGCGATGCTTCCAGCGCGATGCCCGCCCCGGTAATGCCGCCGCCGATCACCAGCAGGTCGAACGGTTGTGCCAGTTGGGCGAACAGCTGGGTTCTGGAAACAGGAACGGTCACGATGTCTTAATCCATCAAATTGCCGGAGTTCATCACACCATCCGGATCGAATTGCCTGAACAATGCCGCCAGCGTATCCATGCCGAACGGCTGCTTTTCCAGCGGCAGATAAGGTGCATGGTCCTTGCCGACACCGTGCTGGTGGCTGATGGTGCCGCCGTGGCTGCAGATCGCCTCGCTGACCGCATGTTTCACCGCCTGCCAGCGTTGCATGTTGGAGGCGAAATCCGGAGCCATTTTCCAGACAAAGGTGGTGTAGACGCTGGAGCCCTGCGGGTAGACGTGCGACAGGTGGGTATAGGTGTGCACCTTGTCGCCGAACGCCGCCAGCGCATCGATTGCCGCCTGTTCCACGCCTTGCATCATGCCTTTGACCTTGGGCCAGTCGCAGGCGGTTTCCACCGTGTCGGCGACGTAGCCGGCCTGCCACAGGGTGTTGCGCAGGTATACCGAACGGAAGCGGTTGGCTTTCCATTTATTACCCATGAAAGTGCCGACATGGGCGCCGCCCTGTTTGCGCATCAGTTGCAGCGCACTGCTGCGGGCCTGGGCGCAGATTGCCTTGCTGCCGGTCACGCCGAACAGCAGCA